>JAICIH010000599.1 GCA_025924475.1 Bryobacteraceae bacterium | reverse complement strand
TATCGCTCAAGCGCGGAGAGAGCAGCCGGTATAGATTGCCGAACTGCACGGTAGTGCGAATGCGTTTGTAAAGCGCGATCATCTTTGTAGCCAGCTCGGTATCGGCATCCGACCACTTGTTCAGATTTGCGCCAATGCCGAGCGCGCCTTGCATTGCGACTAAAAAGCGGTACTGCAACGGCGTGCTGCGGCGGTTCATGTTGGGCACGTCCGTAACCCAGGCCGACATAAATTTCGCGGCGTAGGCTTGTGAAAAACCTTCCTGAATCCGCAGCCGGTCAAAAGCCTCGGTGTTATCCGAGGTCCAGACTTCGTCAACATATCTAAGGACGCCCAGATCGATGCGCCCGCCGCCGCCCGAACACGATTCGATTTCGAGTCCCGGATGGTTCTCCCGCAAGCGCTTCATGATGTCGTAGTAATTCCACACGTACTTCACCCATAATTCACGCTGCTGATTGACGGGGACTTCCGGCCAGCCGGGTTCTGAAAAGATCCGGTTCATGTCCCATTTGAAGTAGCGGATTTTATAAGTGCTGGCGAGCTTATCGAGGACATCGAAGATATATTCCTTCACATCGTCGCGCGCCATGTTCAGGATCAACTGATTGCGCAGTTCGCTGCGCGGCCGCCCGGGAAAATTCATCACCCAGTCCGGATGCGCGCGATAGAGATCGCTGTCGGGATTGACCATTTCGGGTTCCACCCACAAACCGAAATCCATCCCGAGAGAATTTACTCGCGCGATTAAGCCATTCAGCCCGTTCGGAAATTTTTGCGGATTGACGGTCCAGTCGCCCAATCCGGCGTGATCGTTATTTCGTTTGCCGAACCAGCCGTCGTCCATGACGAATAATTCGACGCCGAGCTTGGCGGCTTTTTCCGCGAGCGCGGTTTGTCCCGCCTCATCGACATTGAATTCGGTGGCTTCCCACGAGTTATAGAGGACCGGCCGCGGGCGTGCTTTGATGCCGCCCGGCTCGATGTCGGTGCGCTCCAGATCGTGCAGCAAGCGGGATGCCTCACCAAATCCGTGCTGCGAGTAACCGGCATAAAACTCCGGCGTCTCGAGCGATTCGCCCGGTTCCAGCCGGTAAGCGAAATCGAACGGATTGAAGCCGCCGGTTACGCGTACCTGGCGATATGGCGTCTGCTCGACGCTGATCCGCCAGTTGCCGCTCCAGGCCAGCGCGCCAAACCAGACCCGACCTTGCGTTTCGCCGGCGGAGCCTTCGTCGATGGCAAACCACGGATTGATGTTGTGGCCGGTGTGTCCGGTGCGGCTCTCGAGCACCTTGATGCCTTCGTGAATCGGCTCGCGATTGAGCTGCGTTTCCGCGGCCCAACGGCCGCTCAGGTAAGAAAGACGATACCCCACACCGGCCGGCAGATACCAGGCTGCCGATTGCGCACTCTCGATCGTGATCGCCTGCTTGCTGCGATTGCGAATGATTGCCTTGCGGGCGATGGTTCCGCTATGGACCTGATAGTCGAGCTCGACTTCAATATCGTCGCGGATGTCCTTGAGGGTGATCGCCAG
>JAICIH010000598.1 GCA_025924475.1 Bryobacteraceae bacterium | reverse complement strand
GCTAACTACACCAAAAATAACATCTTTTTCTGACGCTAACGCTTGCCTGGTGCAATCAGTCCAATGCCTTCGACCTGCGGCTTAGGTGCTACACTCTATTTCGAGCGGCGACTGCCGGACTTACCCTGCCGTATGAAAGGCAAGGTATATTCAAGCTTGGCCGCGCTGGCGGTGGTTTGTTTGTGCGGTTGCGCGAGTTCGAACAACGTGGGCGCTTCGACTGACGAGTCTTACAGCACCACCGGAAACGCCGCTTCGCCGAGTCCGACAATGCGGCCCGGGATGTATCCTGGAGATCCGCGTGATCCCACGTTTTTGAATCATCAACCGCGGTTCAACACGGGAAATACTCCCTAGAAAAGAGGGCGTTGCGACCGCAGCCACGGGGCTTATTGTACTGCATGAAAAAGAATCCGATGGATCAAGGGAGATTTACGGAGCACGGACATGGCCTCGGGACCGTCACCAAAGAAATGGTTCGCGAGCGGGCAGGGGAGTTGGCGCTCATCGCGGGCCGGCCAAAGGGTGTTATTCTTGATCTCGACTACAAGGAAGCGCTCCGGGAATTGACAGGCAAACAAGGCATGGTGAGCACGCCGCCTGAGGAGCGCCTCACCGAAGATCAACGATGGGAAGCGGTGCCCGAATCGCAAGGCCACAGGGCCGAACAGGTTCCACCATCCGACGAACAGCGTTTTGCCGAGGAACTGGTGCAGGAAGGCGCCGATGATGCCGAAACCGAACTCATGGACCAAGCCACCCGTGAGCGCGCGCGACGCGATGAAGCCGGAGGAGAATAGTTATGACAAAGTGTGAGGTTTGCGGGAACGATTACGACAAGCCCATTGAAATAATAGTCAATGGCATCTCACGATACTTCGATTGCTTCGAGTGCGCGATTCATGCCTTGGCCCCCGAGTGCGAGCACTGTGGTTGCAAGATAATTGGCCATGGAGTGGAAGCAGGAGGCAGCTTCTTCTGTTGCGCTCACTGCGCCCATGAGGAAGGTGTGGCGGCGCTACACGATCGGGTCTGAACCGCGGCAAAAACAAATGGTTAGCAGAAAGCCGAAACGCAGGTCGGCAGGAGCATGGAGGTCGCGCCGGAGGGCGGCCGGTCTCGGCGTGAGGTCTGGGCTCGTGCGACAGACGCCAGAGGGTCGAAAACCACGGGCTCCGATGAAGTTTCGCTGGGCCGAAGCGGTTTCAGCGGAGGATTGGAAGACGTATTGCGATGCGATCAAGATTCTGCGTGACGCCGGAATCGATTTCATGCTGGGCGGCGGATTTGCGCTCGCGACGTTTACGGGGCGCTGGCGTGATACGAAAGACATCGATTTTTACGTTCATCCCCGGGACCGTGACCGCGCGGCGTCGGCGCTGAGAAAGGCGGGGTTCAAAGATTATTTTGAAACGAAGGCGTATGACCGGAACTGGATTTATCGAAGCACTCGCAGTGGTTTGATCGTTGACCTGATCTGGGCGATGGCCAACCAGCGCGCGCAGGTGGATGATATCTGGTTCGAGCGGTGCACTGCGATTCAGATTCGTGGAGAAACTCTTAAAGTGTTGCCGATGGAAGAATTCATGTGGTGCAAGTTGTACATTATGC
>JAICIH010000597.1 GCA_025924475.1 Bryobacteraceae bacterium | reverse complement strand
CTCAAGTATTCGTGCATCAGAGTGTTGCGGAATGAACGACATGCCGATCATCTCGATCCGCTCGCGCGTCATTTCCTCCACAATCGAAGGATTGTTCAAAAACCACCAGCAGCCGAACGGCATCAGGTTATTGAACTTGCGGGAGTAGACGCATAGCTCGTGCTGATTCTCCCGGCTCAGCACGCTCACGAGAAACCGGTTATCGGGGAAATTGCGCGCCAAATTCTCAAGCGCCCGCAGGTCTGCTTTCCCTACCGCATCGCCGGCCAGCTTGATCGCCGGGTTTACCTGATAGCGAACGCCGATCATTGTTGACAACGGAATCCCGAGATCGCGGCAGGCCGGCAAAACCGCTTCCCGCAGCAATTGCGCGCGCGTGCTTTCTTCCGGATATTGGAACGTGTCCGGAAGCGAAACGGCCATATATACCGGCTGCATCCGCTTTGCCCAATCGTCCAGAAAGCGCCGTACCTCGCGCACGCCCTTCGGCGAAAGATACTGCTCCACTTTGTAGCCGGCTTGTTCCAGGACCTTCCAATGCTCGGTCCATTTATTCAAAATGCGATCCAGCCGCAGCACCGGATGAAACGCCTTATGCGGCGCACTCTTTTTCCACAGCGGCGCCTCCGCCGGGGCGAGCGGATCGTTCGTCATCACCACTTCGCTGATGCCGGCAAGCTGCAGCACTTTCTCGATGTGCGACTCGATCTTCTGGGCGTTGAAAAACTTTCGCGCCTCGCTCAGGTTCTTGCTTTGCGTCGGCAGCCCAAACGCCTGCAACACGGCCACCACGCCGCGCGTTGCTTCCGATACCGGCAAATGATCGACAAACAACGTCTTCCAGATCGCGTCCGCCTGCTCTTTCTTCGACATCGACCAATACTGCTCCGGCGTCAGATCGCTCGACCGGAACAATTCGGCTTCCAGATAGTGATACGTCAACAGCTCGTCGATTCCCCACAGGCCCAGCGTTCCCAGCGATGGCCGGAAAAGATGCGTGTGCATGTCAATGAATTGCGCGGCCTGCAATTCTTCGGTAACCGTTTCGAGCAGATTTGTCATAAATCCTATTCTGCCAAGCCGCTACAATTTGTCATAACTGCACATGACCCGCCGCGACTGGCTTCATCGAACCGTGTTCTCCGTAACCGCCGTCCGATTTCCTGCTCGCGATTTCGAAATCACCAAATTCGGCGCCGTCGGCGATGGCGCGAAACCCTGCGGTGACGCCATCCACAAGGCCATCGCCGCCTGCCATGCTGCCGGTGGCGGTCGCGTCGTTGTTCCCGCCGGTAAATTCCTCACCGGCCCGATTCATCTGGAAAGCAATGTCAATCTCCACTTGACCGAGAACGCCACCTTGCTGTTCAGCCAGAATCCCCGCGACTATCTCCCTCCGGTCTTCACCCGCTTCGAAGGCACAGAATGCATGAACTACTCACCTTTCATCTATGCATTCCGGAAAACCAACATTGCAGTCACCGGCACCGGAACGCTCGACGGCCAGGCCGATCGCGAGCATTGGTGGCCATGGGCCCGCGCCGCGCGCGACGACCGCAAAGCCATCGTCGCCATGGCCGATAAGAACGTCCCGGTTGCCCAGCGCATCTTCGGTGAAGGACATCTTCT
>JAICIH010000596.1 GCA_025924475.1 Bryobacteraceae bacterium | reverse complement strand
GGAAGTGGCGGGGCGGTCGAGAGTCGCGAAAGCAGAAGGTGATCATGGCGGAGCCCGCACGATTCGGCGGCTCTATACGATCGTGCCGCTCGTTTCGCTCGTTGCCCACGTTGGCATGCTGCATTGGGTTTATCTGGTGGAGTTCAACTCCGCAGACCTCGCGCCCATCATGCTCGGCGCAGCCGTGGCGGCGGGTGGGCTTTTTGCCGCTCCGTTGGCACAAACCGTTCGCGTGGTGCTGCCGGCATTTGCAATTGTGCTGTCATTGGGAGACCCGCCGATGTTTCATTGGCAGATGCTGGGCCGCGTGCAATTGACGCCGGCGGTGATCGCGGGGGCGTCGGCGTATCTGGTGTACGTCTACAGCTTCTTCCTTTCGCGAGCGGTTTACCTGATCGGTGGAGCAGCGGCGGCGGGATTGGCCGTCGCGGTTGGGCCCACTCTTGCGCAGATGCGCGATGGATTGGAGTTTGCGTGGCAGTGGATCAGCGAATTGGTCGAGGACCACATGCCGCGCACGGCGTTTGGGTGGGGCGTGGCGGCGCTGGCGGGAGCGTTTGGATTCCTCGGCCTCGGAGCGGCAGTAAGTCTGCGAAAGCCGTCGCCGATTGTCGCTAATGATGGCCAAAACGTGAAATCGCTTGACAGTTGACGCTTGTCATGCTGAGGTACTCCGAAGCATCTGGCGGGCGGCGCGAATGGGCCAGATGCTTCGGGGTACCTCAGCATGACAGTGTTTTGCTTCGCGCTAAAACTACAAACTTCACAAATTTTGGGTGGCATGGGCAGGTACTCCTGCCCGTGCTTCGCGCGCAAGGCACGGGCACGCTTACGCGAGCCCATGCCACCCAATGCACACCTATAATGCGTGAAGATGGTGGCGGGTTAAATCTGCTCCACGCAAAGGGACTGCGATTCATGGGCACTTCCCTACGCGATTTTCTTCTCCCCGAAGATTTTTCCGCTCACAACCTGCGCAGCGCTGAGGGTCACGCTGTAGGAGCCGGCGCTGGGCGCCGTGCGCGAGTAACCGGTCTGCTGGATGACGCGCACGATATACGTTCCGGACTTGAGCGCATTGAAGGTCCAGTTGCCGGACGAATCCGTGACGGCCGAGAGATCGCCCGTATCGAATTTGCCGTCCTTGTTGATGTCGAGATAGACAGTCCAGTTGGCCAGGCCGGCTTCGGTTTTGTCCTGGACGAAGTTGCCGTTGGCGTCGAGGAAGACTTTGCCGCTTAGCTTTGCCCTCTGCGTTGCACCGAAGTTGCGGCTGAATGCGTTGGTACCGGCGAGATTCACGACATAGTTGGTGACGCTCGTCGCGCGGTGCTTGCGGTTGGTCGACAGGAGTCTCTCCATCTCCTGCAGCGCCGAGCGCACCCCCGCGACCTTCTTCGACGATCGCGAGTAGCCCTTCAGCGCGTGGTAGAGCGCGAGCGTCTCCTCCGCGGCCGCGCCGCGGCGCTTGAGAACGCTGCGCGCGATACTGCGACCGAGCTGCGTGGCTGCGGCTGCCAGCGGCGTCATGGCCGCCTCGTAGCCGATCGCCTCTCGGAGCAAGGCGCGATCGAACTGCGCGAAGGACGCCGGGTCCTTCTCGAGCAGCGCGACGGCGATCGCGATCACCGCCGGAGGGACG
>JAICIH010000595.1 GCA_025924475.1 Bryobacteraceae bacterium | reverse complement strand
TCGCAGACGCGATCCGTTATAACCGCAGCGATACGGCTCTTGTCCGCGTAGTCGTGGTTGTGGATGGCCGCGGTCCGGACCAAGCCGTGCAGACGGCGGTCGATTTCGTAAAAAGCTTTTTCGAGCCTCTCAAACAGTACCTTCCCTCCTAGTTGTGGCAAGCGACAACAACAGGCCAGAAGCCTGCGCAATGCTTGTGACATCTAATTGAGATGGAAAGTAAAGAATAATGATCGACATTGCCACAGAACCTTGGGAAACGATGGTGCGGCACGCCGAGAAGACTTACCCGAATGAGTGCTGCGGCGCGATGCTTGGCCGCCTTAACGGCGGGTCTAAATTGGTTACAGAGGCCATACCGATGGAAAATGCATACGCCGGCGAGCAGGCCGCACGGTATGAGCTGCGGCCGGAGGACCTTCTGGAAGCGGATCGCCAGGCGCGCGCCCGCGGGTTGGATTTGATCGGCATATTTCATTCGCACCCCGATTGTGACGCCTATTTTTCGACCACCGACCTGAAGAATTCCTGCCCTTGGTATTCGTTTGTCGTGCTCTCTATTCAAAATGGAAAATTCAATCATGCCAACAGTTTTTTGCCCGACGTGGATCAGACAGCGGCGGAGCGAGAGGAGTTGAAATGGCCAAAATCCTGATTCCCACTGCACTGCGTCAATTCACCGAACAAAGCGATTCGGTGGATGTGACCGGCGCAACCGTGCGCGAGGCGCTCGATCAATTAACCGTGCGCTATCCCAATATCAAGAAGAACCTCTTCAATGACCAGGGCAAGCTGCGCAGTTTTGTCAATGTGTATGTGAACGACGAAGACATTCGCTACCTGGAGAAGGACGGAACCAAGCTGACCGGAAGCGAGACCATCTCCATCGTCCCCAGTGTTGCCGGCGGCGCGACAGTAGTGGCCGATACTGCGCCCGCTCTTTCCAATGAAGAAGTAGCGCGCTACAGCCGCCACTTAATCCTGCCGGAAGTAGGAATGGAAGGCCAGACCAAACTCAAGCGGGCCAGCGTTGCCATGATCGGCGCGGGCGGCCTGGGCGCGCCACTTGGTTTGTATCTGGCGGCGGCCGGCGTAGGGCGCATCGGGATCGTCGATTTCGACGTCGTCGATGCCTCCAATCTGCAGCGCCAGGTCATCCATGGCACCAGCGACATCGGGCGCAAAAAGCTTGATTCCGCGGCCGACCGCATACGCGATATCAACCCGAATATCCGCGTGGATAAATTCGACGCGGGCCTGACTAGCGAGAACGCGCTCGAAATTCTGCGCGACTACGACATCGTCGTGGACGGCACGGATAATTTTCCGACCCGGTATCTGGTGAACGACGCTTGCGCGATCTTAAAAAAGCCCAACGTCTATGGCTCGATCTTCCGTTTCGAGGGTCAGGCATCCGTATTCACTTATCAGGATGGACCCTGCTACCGCTGCTTGTATCCGGAGCCGCCTCCTCCTGGTTTAGTGCCAAGCTGTGCCGAGGGCGGCGTTCTCGGTATTTTGCCCGGCATTATCGGCGTGATTCAGGCAACCGAAGCGGCGAAGATCATTCTCGGAATTGGCACGCCGCTCAAGGGACGGCTGTTGCTCTACGATGCTCTCGAAATGCGTTTTCGCGAGTTAAAGCTCCGGCGAAATCCGGGGTGCCCGGTA
>JAICIH010000594.1 GCA_025924475.1 Bryobacteraceae bacterium | reverse complement strand
CGCCGCCAGCACGCTCTCGATAATTGCTTCGAGAGCGCCGGTATCGGAAATTTGCTTCAGACCTTCGCGTTCCATGATGGCGCCTGGGGAATCGCCGGTTTCGAACATCTTCGGCAGAATTTCTTTCGCGAGCTTGCCTGTTAATTCGCTTTTATTGATCAAGGCCACGAGCTCGCCGAGATTCGCGGCGGAAACGGGCGAATCCGCAATCTCTTTGCCGGCGGCCTTCAACAAGCCCATTAAGTCGCCGACCACCCAGTTCGCCGTGGCGCGTCCATCGCCGTTGATTTTTACTGCTTCTTCGAAGTAGTCGCCCACCGCGCGCGTCAACGTCAATACCTCGGCATCGTATTCACGCAGTCCGAATTCGTTCATGAAGCGGTCGCGGCGGTCCTGCGGAAGTTCCGGCAACGCGGACGCCACCTGATTCAGCCAATGCACGCTGACTTGCAACGGCACTAAATCCGGCTCGGGAAAATAGCGGTAATCGTGCGCGTGTTCCTTGCTGCGCATTCCGACGGTCTGGCCGGTATCCACGTTGTAGAGGCGTGTCTCTTGCTCTACCCGGCCGCCGGATTCGACCAACTCCACCTGGCGCCGAATCTCGTAATCAACGGCCATTTTCAGAAAACGGAACGAGTTCAGGTTCTTGATCTCCGCCTTGGTGCCGAATTTCTCCGTTCCTCGCGGCCGCACCGATACGTTTGCGTCGCAGCGCAACTGGCCCTTTTCCATATCGCACTCGGAGACGCCGATATACTGCATCACCTGTTTCATCGCGGTCGCATAGGCGTACGCATCGTCAGAGCTGCGCATATCCGGCTCGCTCACGATCTCGATCAGCGGCGTGCCGGAGCGGTTCAGGTCCACGTAGCTGTAGCGGTCGGAATCCTTGAAGCCGTCGTGAATGCTTTTACCGGCATCGTCCTCCATGTGGACGCGGGTCACGCCGATACGCTTTTTGGCGCCATCGACGAAGACATCGAGATACCCGTGCTCGGCAAGCGGCTGATCGTATTGCGAGATTTGGTAGCCCTTCGGCAGGTCTGGATAGAAGTAGTTCTTGCGCGCGAAGCGGGAGAACGGGTTAACGCGGCAATGCAGGGCGACGGCGGCTCCGATGGCCAGTTCCACGGCCTGACGGCTCAACACCGGAAGAGCGCCCGGAAGACCCAGACAGACAGGACAAACGTTTGTATTCGGCGCCACGCCGAACTCCACGGGGCAGCCACAGACAATCTTGGTCTTCGTGCCGAGCTGTACGTGTACCTCCAGGCCGATCACCGGCTCATATTTCTGCAGGACATCTTCGGCAACCGCCAGTACAGACATGTTTTGATTGTAAAGCGCGGGCGCATTTGGGTAGAGTTTCCTGTGGAAACTCACGTTAAGCGGCCTCGTACAATCCCCACCTTTTGAAGACGAAGCCTGGGTTTATCCTAAGGGTTTGCCGCCGGCATTATGCCGCGTTCTGTTTCGACTGCGGGTTCATTGCAAACACGGATTGTGGCTGGGACGTCCCTGTGCGCGCCCATTCTTCTGGCGCTTGTTTTCTCATTCTGCATCGGAGCCCAGACTGCGAACTCCGGCCGGTTCCCGCCATCCACCGCGCCGGACGCTCAATCGCCTTTTGGGGAGCCACAATCGCTTCCGGATTACGATCGTCCCGTTTCCTGGAAGCTGCTGGCTCCGAATATTCTCAGCGACCAAAAAGCAATTTGGCTT
>JAICIH010000593.1 GCA_025924475.1 Bryobacteraceae bacterium | reverse complement strand
TTCGACGGCGCCGTACTGGGTGAGATCGGCGGCGAAGCGGATGAGCAGTTTGCGGCCGAGGTCGGTGTGGGCGATTTCGCGTCCGCGGAATTGCACGATGGCTTTGACGCGGTTGCCTTCCTGGAGGAAGCGGATGGCGTGGTTCTTTTTGAAATCGTAATCGTGGTCATCGGTGTTGGGGCGGAACTTGAGCTCCTTCACCTGGATGATGTGCTGTTTGCGTTTGGCTTCGTGCTGCTTCTTTTTGTTTTCGTACTGCCACTGGCCGTAGTCCATCGCTTTGGCGACGGGGGGCTCGGCGGTGGGCGCAATCAAGATTAAGTCCAGACCTAATTCTTGTGCCCGGCGCACGGCGGCTAGTGTGGGCATGACTTCAACGGAGCCATCGGGGAAAACGGCGCGCACTTCACGCGCGCGAATGGCCTCGTTGACGTTTTCGCGGATCCTCGGCCGGCGGGGTGCAAATCCTCGTGGATTCATCGAGCGGTAGAACTACCAGTAGCAGAGAGCGTGTTCATATGACCAAATGGTAACAGATTCGGGAGGGTGGGCAGATTCGTGTTCATGACAACCAGTCGTTTCCCGGGATGATTCGTTTCATGAATTCATCGAACAGAGGCACGGTAAACGCCGTGTCGCCATGATTAGGACTCCAGATCATTCCTTTGACAATCAGGCTGCTGCGGCAAGGGCCTAGTGATTGGGAAGACCGGTGAAGCCGGTCGGCGATATCTCCGGAACGATGCGGGCCTTCACCGAGGTCAGCCATCGCGCGCAAGTAGGTTTTCTCGGCGGGCGTGAGCCGATCGAAGCGAACGCGGAAAAAGCTTTCATCGAGCGCCGCGATTGCGGTGGTAGATGCCGATTGTATATCGCGCACCGTGATGGGACTCCTTGCCGCCACATCCCAAGCGTGCTTGCCCCATTCTTGCAGGAAATACGGATAGCCATGCGTTTTTGAGACGATGGCGCGTATTGCGCCGGGCTCGAATTCGACACCCTGCTGACGGGCAGGTTTCACAATCGCCAGCTCGGCGGATGGAGCGGGCAGCGCTCCTATCATGGGAAAGTCAAAAAGTCTTTCAGCGTACGATTTGGCTTCTCCCATCATGCCGCGTAATTGCGGGAGTCCTGCTCCGACCAGGCTTAGCGGCAAGCTGCCTTGAGCACAGGTGTGGAGCGCCGAAATGAGCGCCGCTAGTTGTTCTTCTTTGACATACTGCAGTTCGTCTATGAACATGACGACGGCAGTCTTGGCCGAGCGCGCGGCTAAGCCAACTTGCTCCAGCAGCGAAGCTAAATCGCCTTCCAGCTCACCGTTGTCGGCAAGACCTGGTTCGGGATCGAAATCGATACCTACTTCAATGTCGTTGTATTTTAATTTCAGCGCCTTCGCAAATCCAGCCAACGCCCTGAGGCCTCTTTTAGCTGTGACCTTGGCGGATTCCACACGGCTTAAGCGCAACAGAACCTGGCGAAGCTGTGGAGCGAGTAGCGCTGGGAGCGAACGTTTTTCGGGAGCTTCAATTCGAACCGAAAAAACGCCGTTGGCTGTTGCGTCTTTCCGCATCTGGTCTAACAGCACTGTCTTCCCAACACCACGTAGGCCGACCATGATCACGCTTTTCGATGGATTAGAAATCTTCAGACGTGCAATGGAAATGCGGACCTGCTCCCGTAAGTTGTCCCTGCCGGCGAGTTCTGGCGGGGGAGATCCAGCGCCGGGGGAATAGGGATTCGTTACAGGGTCCATCTAGGCGGAGTATAGCAAGGTTAGAAGATTTATGC
>JAICIH010000592.1 GCA_025924475.1 Bryobacteraceae bacterium | reverse complement strand
ACGTTTTCCGAATCGAAGCCGGGCTTGACCGCGCCCAAGTTCAGCGCCGTTCGAATGAGCAATGCCGCGCCGATGAGCAGCATCGCGGCCAAAGCGATTTCGCCAATCGCCAATGCAGCACGGCCGCGGTTCTGGTTGCGACCGCTACCGGAGCGGCTGGCGCCCTCCTTGAGCGTGACGCCCAGATCGGCACGGGACGATTGGAAAGCCGGCGCCAGGCCAAAGAGAACGGTTGTAACGAGAGTGACAACCGCTGCAAAAAGCAGCACACGCCAATCGGCGGTTACCAGCGATCCATCCACGCCTACCCGCGGCAGCCTCGCCGTGTTCACAAGCAGTAGGCCATGGATGCCCGCAATGCCCAGCGCGGAACCGATGATAGCTCCGGCCGCCGCGAGCATCAGACTTTCCGTAAGGAGCTGGCGGATCATGCGGAAGCGGCCGGCTCCAAGCGCCGCGCGAATAGCGATCTCACGCCGGCGGCTGATGGCGCGAGCAAGCAATAGATTCGCCACATTGGCGCAGGCGATCAGCAGCACGACTCCGACAGCGATGGCGAGAACGATCAGCGTCGAGCGTGCATTGCCGACAAGAGCTTCGCGCAGGCTTTCCACACTAAAGCCGTCCTTTGGCTCCAGAGCATTGGGGAATTTATGGCGAAATTCGGCGGCCGAAGCGGCCACACGGGCCTTGGCCTCCTCGAGCGTAACGCCGTGCTTGAGCCGAGCGCCGACGGTGAAGTAATGCCCCTGATCGGAGGTATTCGGATTGAGCTGAAACGCCGTCCAGACTTCGGGATCCGGCCCGAATTCACGGAAATCGAACGTTTTCCCGACCACGCCGATAATGGTGTGCGGCTGGCCGCCAAGTTCAATGCTTTTTCCGATGATGTTCGGGTCGTGGCTGAAGCGGCGCGTCCAGAGTCCTTCGCTGATCAGCGCGACGTGAGGTCCGTTGGGGCTGTCTTCCGCGGCCGAAAATGTACGCCCCAGGACGATGGGCGCGCCAAATAGCCGGAAGAACGCGGCACTCACCTGTCCTGAACGCAATTGAAGCGGCAGATCACCACCCGTCCAGTTGGTCACGCCGCCGCGAAACGCTGCGACGTCCTCGAGAACCGCCGTCTGGCGTTGCCAATGCGCGAATTTTGCCGGAGAGGCCGCCGGACCCGATCCTTGCGGCGATGTGTTCATGAGCAGGACGATCCGGTCGCCTTGCGGAAAGGGCGGCGGCTTGAGAAGAACTGCGCTGACAATCGAAAAAATCGCCGTATTCAGACCGATTCCGATGGCGAGCGCCGCGATGGCGGTAGCGGTAAAGCCCCGATTCTGCCAGAACAGGCGAAGAGAATGGCGAACATCCCGAAGGAACGAATCCATTCCCGCTTAGACGTAATCGAGAGGCTGGAGTTCCGGAAAGCTTACTGCCAACCACCGCCGAGTGCGCGATACAGTTCCACCACGCTCGCCAGTTCGTCGCGGCGCAAGCGCGCCAAGGCGAGCTCGCCCTGGAACAGGCTGCGCTGGGCGTCCAGAACCTGCAGATAGCTATCCATCCCGCCTTTGTAGCGCGCTTGCGAGAGCCGGTCGGCGTCGCGCAGCGCGTCGACAAACAATTCCTGCTGCTTGCGCTGTTCGAGATTTTTCTGGTGATCGATGAGCGAGTCCGATACCTCGCGAAAGCCGTTCTGAATTGCTTTACGGTACGCCGCAATCATCTCGCGCTGGGTGGCTTGCGCATAGTGGACGTTATTTCGCAGGCGACCGGCGTTAAAGATCGACAGATCGGCAGCCGGGGCAATGGTCCATTGGCGCGCCGGTCCGGTGAACAGCTGCGTCAAGGATCGGCTCTGCCCTCCCAAAAACGAGGTGAGCGAAATCTGCGGGAAATAGAGCGCCTCGGCAGCGCCGATTTGCGCGTT
>JAICIH010000591.1 GCA_025924475.1 Bryobacteraceae bacterium | reverse complement strand
GATGGAAAGGCCCGTGGTGCAGAGCAGCAGAGTGCGTCGGAGGACAGCGGAAAGCACCTGAGTGGGTCGCGCGCCCAGCGCCATGCGGACGCCGATCTCGCGCGTGCGGCGCGATACCGTATAGCTCATCAGCGCGAACAAACCGGTCGCCGATAACATCATCGCCAGGAAGCCGAACGTACCCAGCACAACGGCGGCGATGCGGGCGGGAAACAACGGGAGCGCCAACTGATCTTCGAGGCTGCCTGCGTTGAAGATGGTCAGGTTCGGATCGAGATCGAGCACGGTTTTTCGTAACAGTTCCGTCGCTTCTTCCGCACGCAGCGGGGTGCGCGCCACTAGCGTGGTCCAGCCTAATTCACTTTGCGCCAGGGGCTGAAAAATGGCCGGGTGCGGGTCTTCACCGAGGTATTCGTATTTGCCGGTTTCCACGACTCCGGCGACCATCACTTCCTTTGCTCCCATGCGGATGCGCTTGCCGAGTGGGTTCTCGTCGCCAAATAATAAATGCGCGAGCGCCTGGTTGACGACGGCCACGGGCGGCGCGTCTTTTCGATCCTGAGCGTTCACATCGCGCCCCATCAGCAGCCGCGTGCCTGCAGCGCGAAAATAGCCCGGAGAAATTGTGTATACAACGGCCGAGCGCCGCTCTTCCGGTTTGGGCATCGGACGATCCGCGCGTGAGACTACCGAGTTATTTTCACCTGTTCGCAGCGGCAGATTGTTAATGATGCCGACGGACTCGAGACCCGGAATTTGCGCGGCGCGTCGCAGCAAATCGGAATCCAGCCGCCGCGAGCGCTCGTCACTGTAGCCTTGTAATTTCGGATCGAAGGAAACCGAAACAGCGCCGGCGGGACGGAAGCCTAGGTTCAACGTTAGCGCATGCTGGAGGCTGCGCACTACCAGCACGGAAGAGACGACGAGAATCAGCGAAAGCGCAATCTGGCCGGTTACCAAAAGGTCGCGCACACTCCAGCGGTGCACACGCTGGCTGGCTTGCGTCCTCCGGGTCGCCTGAAGCGCCGGTGTCAGGCCAAAAAGCAACGTAGTCGCCAGAGCAACGGCGAGAGTGAAGAGCAGGACACGCGTATTCGGGCGAAGTGCGGTTGCGACCGGCAGATCGAAGCCCGGCTGCCAGGAGCTAAAGAGGCGGCAGGCGCCGAAAGCGAGGGCAAGTCCAAGCAGTCCGCCGATTGCGGCAAGCAGCAGGCTTTCGGTCAATAACTGGCGGAGCAATTGGACCCGCCCGGCACCCAGAGCCAGACGAATGCCGAATTCGCGCTGCCTATCGGAAGCGCGCGCGAGCAGCATGCCGGCGAGATTCGTACAAGCAAGGAGCAGCACGAGACCGGCGACACCCGTCAGAACCACGCCGTAACCGGTGATTGGCTTGCGCAGCGCCTGGCCGATTAGTCCTGGGCGCGACAAATGGAACTTTGCTTTCGGATCCAGATCATTGGGGTAGGCACGCGCCAGTTGTTCGGAAATACGATCCAGGTCCGCTTCCGCCTGCGCCCGCGTGACTTCCGGTTTCAGACGGCCCAAGATCCAGACTTGCTGGGAGCCACGCGACTTTAGCCAATCGTTACCGGGCTCAATCTGCAATTCCATGCTCATTGGCGCCCAATACTCTGCGGTGACGATCAGTTCCGTTCCTTGAAACGAAGCGGGCGCTACGCCGATGATCGTGAAGGGAAAGCCGTTAACCTTGATGCGCCTGCCAATCACATTCGGGTCGCCGGCGAAATGGCTCTTCCAGAAGCCGTAACTGATCACAAGGACAGGATGCGCGCCTGGCTTGTCGTCCTCCTCAGGACCGAAAAAGCGTCCAAGCAGCGGCTTCACTCCGAGCATTGAAAAGTAATTGCCCGTTGCTTCATAGCCCCAAACACGAAAATTCTGGCGCGGACCGACGCTCAGATTCGCTGGATTATAGCGGCACGCGGCAAGGTTCGAAAAGACGGTGTTGCGATCACGAAAGTCGAGGTAGTTGGGATACGAAACATTGACCATCCCGCCCCAGTTAAGAGAAACCAATTCCTCGG
>JAICIH010000590.1 GCA_025924475.1 Bryobacteraceae bacterium | reverse complement strand
GACGTTCCTTCGGGATCGTTTACCACCGCTCCGGAGGGAGCGCTTACCGGACCGTCCAGAAGTGGATCGCTCGTCCGCATCATCCACGCATCCAAACGCGAGCGCATATCGGCCAGAGTAGCGGCGTACGCTGGATCGTCCACCAGGTTCCGGGTCTCATTCGGATCGAATACGCAATCGAAGAGCAGTTCGCGCGCAACGCGCTGTTTGCGCCAACCGCTCTTGAGCCATAGATCTTTACTCAAGCCATCGTCACAGTTCGGAAGCACTGGCGTATGCTTGTCTCCGAAATGGCGAATGTAGTTGAAGCGCTGCGTGCGAACGGCGCGCTTCGGCTCGTACGCTGCGTGATAGTTCACTTCCGCAAACAGCTCGTCATGAATCTCGGGAACTTCCCCGCGCACCAACGGCAGCAGCGATTTCCCCTCGAGCCAAGCCGGCTTTTCAATATTGAGCAGTTCGCAGATAGACGGGTACAAATCCAGATGCGAAACCATCGCGTTCGAAACCTTGCCGCCCGTAAAGCCTCCGGGACCGCGAAGAATCATATAAACCGATGTCCCATGCATGGTGAGATTGCACTTCATGCCGGGAAAGGAGATGCCGTGGTCGGTGGTTGAAATCACGAGCGTGTTTTGCGCAAGCCCCGCGGATTCGAGCGTTTCGAGAACCACGCCCACACCGTCGTCGAGAACTCTCGCCGAAGCATGAAAGGCGGCCATGTCCTGGCGCGTAGCAGGTGTGTCGGAGACTGTCGCGGGCGGCTCGGTAAATCGCGAATCTTCCGCCGGACCGGGCTTGTGAAATTCGCGATGCGTTTCAAAAAAGCCAACATCGAGAAAGAACGGCTGCTTAGGCGCCCGCTTCAGAAAATTTCGCGCGGCGGGAGCAACCTGCGCCACGTGCGTGCCACCCGTCGCGACCACTTCGTCATAGCCGATGGTGGCCGCCTGTTTGGCGATGTGCTGCACGCCGATCAATGTCGAACGGTAGCCGTGAGGGCGCAGCCAATGGAGCAGATGCCGGTTGTAGTCGTTTAAAGAAAATCCGCGATGCGCCAGGCCGAGCATGCCGTTTTTATGCGGGCATTGGCCCGTCAACAAAGCGGCGCGGCTGGGCGAGCATGTGGGAGCGGCATCGAAGGCCTGCCGGAACAGAAGCCCCTCGTTCGCCAGCTTTTGCAAATTCGGCGTCGACACCGCATAGCCGTACGGCTGAATGTATCGGCCAGTATCGTGCGAGTGCAGATACAAGATGTTCGGACGCGCCGAGGGCGCTGCCTGCAAGCGGCCGGCCAATACGCCGGTAGCGCCGGCCAAACCTTTCATCAATTCGCGCCGCGAACTGGCGTCTGTTTCCTCAGGCATTTGTCTTCATTCTATGATCGGGCCGCCGCTTTCGCAGAACGCGTTCGAGAACTTCGAAAAAGTGGGCCTCGTCCTCAAGCTCCAGGTCGATTTCCAACCAGGCCAGGTTCAAAGGCGCAATGGCTTTTGCCAGATGGTTCGGGCAATTAATCCGGTCTTTTTCCGTTGTGACCAACAGCTTCGCGCCGTGCATACGCGCTTGATGAGCCAGACGCTGCAGCTCGAATGGCTTATAGGAATGGTGGTCGTCAAACGACCAGCGAAACACGACATTCAAACCGAGCGATTCGAGAGTACGCCAGAAGTTCTGCGGATTTCCGAGTCCGCAAAATGCTGCCACCCGCTCGCCGCCTAAGCTCTGCAGGCACGCCCCCGTGCGGTAATCGCGCCAACAGCGCGCGACCAGGCGTGTACGAAAAGCGGGAGCCCTTGGATTTAGCCCGCGCAGACGGGCGCGAATCGCTTCGAATCGCAGATCGTTTTCGGCGCGGGTGACAACAAAGGCGTCGGCGCGGTTCAAAGCTGAGAGAGGCTCGCGAAGCCGGCCTAACGGTACCAGGCCGTCTTGTCCGAAGGGATCGAGACCGTCGATCACAACAATGTCGAAATCCCGGTCAATGCGCGCGTGCTGGAACCCATCGTCGAGCAGCAGAACACCTGTCGAGGGGAACTGGCGCAGCAAGATCTGAGCGCTTTCATAACGTTTTGCGCCAATACCTATGGGCGCAACGCCGGCCCGTAGAAAAATCTGTGCTTCGTCTCCGGTTAATCGTGGAGATGCCTTCGCGGCGGGACCGAGCACTAGATTTTCCGCCGG
>JAICIH010000589.1 GCA_025924475.1 Bryobacteraceae bacterium | reverse complement strand
GATGTCTATGATTCTTTGCAGACATTCCTCGGCGGGCTCTACGTGAACGACTTTAATCGCTTCGGCAGAACGTGGAAGGTCCTGATGCAGGCCGACTCGGCTTACCGCGAGCGTGCGACCGACATTCAACGGTTTTACGTACGATCTTCGCAGGGCGATATGGTGCCTCTGGGAACCCTGGTCAGCGTGAAACGCTTGGCCGGGCCGGAGGTGATCTATCGATACAACCGTTATCGAGCCATCGATATTCTAGGCCAAGCCGCGCCGGGCCATAGCTCGGGAGAAGCCGCTGCGGCCATGGAAGAAGTGGCCAAGCAGGCTCTGCCGCGCGGCTATGGCTATGAATGGACTGGAACCGTCTATCAACAAAAGCTTGCCGAAGGAAAAGAAGGATACATCTTCGGCCTGGCGGCCGTTCTTGTCTTCTTGTTTTTAGCGGCGCTGTATGAAAGCTGGTCGATTCCGTTCGCGGTGCTGCTGGTGGTTCCACTTGGACTTTTCGGAGCCTTGCTCGCGGTATTTCTGCGGCACTACGACTACGACATTTATACGCAAATCGGCATCGTGACGCTGATCGGACTCGCGGCGAAGAACGCGATTCTGATCGTCGAATACGCCAAGGAACGCCGCGAGCACGGCATGTCGATTGTCGATGCGGCGCTCGATGCGGCGCACCTGCGGCTGCGTCCCATCCTGATGACGTCGTTTGCGTTCATTCTCGGTGTGGTGCCGCTGGTGATCGCCACCGGCGCAGGCGCCAATTCGCGGCGCGCGCTCGGCACAGCGGTGTTCGGCGGCATGAATGCCGCTACACTGCTTGCGATCTTCGCCGTCCCGGTTTGTTTCGTTGTAGTCGCTCGTCTCGCCGAGCGCCGCCGCTATCGCGCGCCGGCGGAGGACGATGAGCTGGATCTGGTAGGAGCTTCGCGATGACTCGCTTTGCGGCGGTTGCCGCTCTTTCTTCTCTGCTATTGACCTCCTGCGCCATCGGCCCGAATTACAAGCGGCCCGTGGTGCAGGTGCCTGCGGCCTATAACGGGCCTCCGGCGCCGTCCGATGCGTCAATAGCGGACCTCGCTCCGTTCGATCTGTTTCACGATCCTACGCTGACCGAACTGCTCAAGACGGCGCTCGCGCAGAATAACGATCTCTCGATCGCGGCCGAGCGAGTGCTCGAAGCGCGCGCGCAATTTGGGATCGTGCGCTCGAATCAGTTTCCTTCGCTCGATGCCACCGGACAGTTCAACTCTTCGCGGACATCTTCAATCGGGTCGTACACGTTCATTCCGCCGGGTACCGATCTCTCTTCCAGCTTCACGCAAGCGGGCTTTTCGCTTTCGTGGGAGCTGGACGTATGGGGCCGGGTCCGCCGCTTGAAGGAATCGGCGCGGGCTCAATATCTGGCGACTGAGGAAGGTCGCCATGGCGTCATGGCAACTGTAATTGCCGACGTGACCACGAATTATCTGAGCCTGCTCGAGCTCGATCAGGAGCTCGAGATTGCCCAGCATACGCGCGACATCGGCGAGCAGGGGTTGAAGCTTACCGAATTACGGCATCAGCGCGGCGCCGCGACCGGCCTGGACGTCCGCCAGGCGCAAGAGCTTTTGTATACGGCGACGGCGCAAATTGCCGCTACGGAACGCCTGCGCGGTGAAACCGAAAATGCATTGAGCCTGTTGCTCGGCCGCAATCCCGGCCCGGTGTCGCGGGGCAAAAAATTGGTGGAGTTGACGGATGCCGCTCAAATTCCGGCTGGGCTGCCTTCCCGGTTGATCGAGCGCCGGCCCGACATCCGCGAAGCGGAGAACACCTTGATTGCCGCCAACGCGCAAATCGGCGCTGCCGAGGCGCTCTATTTCCCGCAGATTTCGCTCACCTCGTTTTTGGGAGGGCAGAGCCGATCCTTGACGCAGCTGTTCACCGGACCGGCGCGCCAATGGACCATTGCCCCGGCCGCGGATTTGTCGATCTTCAACGCCGGCCGCCTTCGAAATAACGTCCACTACGCGCAAGCCACCCAGCGCGAGATGATTGCCGCATATCGGAAAGCCATTCAAAACGGTTTTCGCGAGGTATCGGATTCGCTCATCGATCACCAGAAAAATCTCGAACAGCGCAAGCAGCAGGAATTGTTTGTCGACGCGCTGCGCGACGCCGACCGGCTCTCGCAAGCGCGCTACAAAGGCGGGATG
>JAICIH010000588.1 GCA_025924475.1 Bryobacteraceae bacterium | reverse complement strand
ATACAGCCAGTTGCCATAAATACCGACGCCGCGATTGCCGAGATGAATGCCGCCTTTCGATTGCCAGGCGAAGTGCCAGATTTCATGGCCGGTACGTGCATCCACTGCCCAGGCGTGATCGGGCAGCGTAAAGTACAGCACTCCATTCACCAGCAGCGGAGTGGCGCGTATCGAGCCCCCAAATTGGCCGCCCGAGTTCACGCGGTACACCCAGGCGAGGCTCAGCGAATTGATGTTCGAATCGTTGATTTTTTTCAGTTCGCTGAAGCGCCGGCCGGAATAGTCGCCGTTATACGTTGGCCACGAATCGGCAGGCGGATGAAGCAATTCGTCCGGAGAAAGAGCTTGCGCGAGCAGGACGGTAGAGGCAAGCGCCAACACGGCGCCGGTGACAAAAGGCTTCACTTCAGGGTCTCCAGATAGGCGACGATATCGTGCATATTTTTATCGGTGTATTGATCGAGTAAGGCGTGATGCTCGGCGTAGGGATCGTCCTGTTCCACTTTCAAATCGGGCGTGCGCTTCCAGGAATGATATTCGCCCGCTGAATCGCGCAGCGACACATTGAAATCATCGATCTTCTCGAGAGTTCCTTTCACCGGTGCGCCGCCGGCGGGAGTGACGGTTACGATCACGGGCTTGTTGTTGTTGGGACCGCCGCGGCCACGGCCAAACGCCGCTGTTTCGGGAAACAGGAATTTCGTTTGCAACGTCGGCGGATCGTACTTCCGGGCAATGCCTGCCAGATCGCCCGTCGGCGAATGGCACTGGCTGCACTTCCCTGCTCCGTTGAAATAGGCCTCGCCGGCTTTCGGATCCCCGGTGACAACGTTGAGAACCTTCGAGTAGGCGCCGCCACGCAGCGTATCGTATACGCGCTGATGGAGGTAATGCGAAAGATCGGCGACTTGCGTACCGGTGAGGTTCGAAGACGCCGCCCCGCTCTGCATCGGGTGCCCCTTCTTGAAAAATGGACCAAGAGTGCTTCCATAGCGATCGTGCAGCACGACCTCGGACCGTACCAGATCGGCGCCTTTCTGATTCTCAGGCAGCGGACCGCTGGGCCCGCGCGCAAGCGGCCCATGGCAGGTTACGCATTCAGTTACATAAATCGTCTTGCCGCGCGCGGCTGCTTCCGGATCGACGACCTGCTTATCGTTCGGCCCCATGCTGAATCCCCCCGTCCGGCGGGCCGGGGCAGCCGGGCCGGCGGGCTTGGGCGGGAAATTCTTGGCGAGATAATCGGTGACTTGTGCGAACTCCGCATCGGTGCCCTTCGCTCCGCGGCCGATCATGCTGGCGATCACTTCACTCCATTGCTCACGCGTCGACCCGCGTCCGGCAACGATATTCGCGCTGTGACAGGTGCCGCAAAGTTTAAGGACAGTCGCCTTTCCCGGAGCGTCCGGCAGCGGATCACCCGCTGGAGCGGCGGCTCTCTGGGCGTAAAGCTGCACCGCCGAGACAGCAAAAATAGAGGCTAGCGAGAGGAGGGCGGAGACGGAGGCTCTCATATAGGGTTCATCCATCATTATCACGGGCACCCGGCTAGAGAAATTTACAAGCTCTCCAAAACCTTGCGCGATGTGACTAATTCCTTCTGTTCGTGTTTGTCGCTCGGCGACTCTGCCGCGATCTGCTCCTGGTCGGCAATCGCTTCTTGAATCGCGGCGCGTGCGCGAATCCGATCCCCGTTCCTCTGGTGCGCGTAAGCAAGATGCCGCTTCGCCCGGGCGCGGCCGGTCCGAAGCACGCGGTCCCTTGGATTGCGCGCAAGTTCTTCGTCAAATAGGCGCAGGCCGTCTTGCACCACCCGAAGCGATTCCCGCGGATCGATCTTGCCCAGCGGCCAGGACAATTTGTAATAAGCGCTCGCCAGGCTCAAACGCGCGGAGGCGTTGTTCGGGTCCGCGGCAACGAGTTTGCGCGCTATTTCGACATAGCGGCTGAGCGCTGCGGCCGCTTCCCGAGGCTTACCCAGGCAATTGCCGGTTTCATTGTCGTAAATCTGTCCTTCGTAGTTCGCGGCCGCCATCCTTTGCCGGAGATAGCTGGGATTTTCCGGTTCGGCGGCCAGCAGAGCCTCGATCACCGGAGCTTCCTTATGAAGAAGAGCCAGTGCTTCCGCGTAACGCTGGTTATCGGCGAGCGCCCATGCTACCAGAGTCTGGGCGCGGTAGGCCCGCGCGCGCGCCTCATTCGTCGGGTTGCGGCGAGCATATTCGTCCTCCAATCTGGCCGCCTCTTCAACGAAAGCAAGT
>JAICIH010000587.1 GCA_025924475.1 Bryobacteraceae bacterium | reverse complement strand
GCCCTTCATATAAAACGCCTGCTCCGGCAGCTTGTCGTGTTTGCCATCGGCGATTTCTTTGAAGCTGCGAATGGTGTCTTCCAACTTCACGTACTTGCCGGGCGCGCCTGTGAACTGTTCGGCTACATGGAAGGGCTGCGACAGGAAGCGCTGAATGCGGCGCGCGCGGCCCACCACTTGCTTATCTTCTTCGCTTAGTTCGTCGATGCCGAGGATGGCGATGATGTCCTGCAGATCTTTGTAACGCTGCAGAATGGCTTTCACGCGCTGCGCTACGTCGTAGGGTTCGCGGCCCAGGATGTTCGGATCGAGAATGCGCGATGTGGAAGCCAGCGGATCGACGGCTGGGTAGATGCCCATTTCCGAGATGGAGCGCGAAAGATTGGTGGTGGCGTCCAGGTGCGCAAAGGTAGTAGCCGGCGCTGGATCGGTATAGTCGTCGGCAGGCACGTAGATCGCCTGGACCGAGGTGATGGAGCCGCGTTTGGTGGAGGTGATACGCTCCTGCAGATCGCCCATTTCGGAGGCGAGATTCGGCTGATAACCCACGGCGGACGGCATGCGGCCGAGTAGCGCCGAGACTTCCGAGCCAGCCTGGGTAAACCGGAAAATGTTGTCGATAAAAAGCAGCACGTCCTGCCCTTCTTCGTCGCGGAAATACTCGGCGACGGTAAGGCCGGTAAGGCCGACGCGCAAACGAGCACCGGGCGGCTCCGTCATCTGACCGTAGACCATCGTGACCTTGGATTTACGCCAGTCATGCGGATCCACAATGCCTGCTTCCTGCATTTCGAGCCACAGGTCGTTGCCCTCCCGGGTTCGTTCGCCAACACCGGCGAATACCGAAACACCGCCATGCTTCATGGCGATATTGTTGATCAGCTCCTGAATGATAACGGTCTTGCCGACACCCGCGCCGCCGAACAGGCCGATCTTTCCACCACGGACGTAGGGTTCAAGAAGATCGATAACTTTGATGCCGGTTTCCAGCATTTCAAGCTGCGTCGACTGTTCTTCAAAGGTGGGCGCCGCGCGATGGATGGGCAGCTTCCAGGCGCTCTCAATGGGCCCCGCGTTATCGATGGGCTCGCCCAGTACGTTTAAGACACGGCCCAGCGTCTGCTTACCGACCGGAATGGAGATTGGTCCACCAGTGTCATAGGCCTTCATGCCGCGCACCAAGCCATCAGTGGGCTGCATGGAAATCGTGCGCACGCGGCCTTCCCCGATGTGCTGGGCCACCTCCGCCGTGATGTCGATCTTGAACGGAGTGTCGAAGCCTTCGCTGGTCACACGGACCGCGTTGAACATCTTCGGGATGTGGTTGTCGGGGAACTGAATTTCAATGGTAGGACCGCCTACCTGAATGACGTGGCCTTCCACTAATCCTTCTGTTGCTGCCATAAAAATCTCCAGTGTTTTACAGAGCGGCAGCGCCGCTCACAATTTCAATGATTTCCCGCGTGATGGCCGCCTGCCGAACGCGATTGAGGTTCAGCGTAAGGTCTTGAATCACATCACCGGCGTTTTTGCTTGCCGCATCCATTGCCGTCATGCGGGCGGCCTGGAACGCGGAGTTCGATTCGAGCATGGCCCGGTACACGGCAATTTCCACATAGCGGGGCAGCAAAGCTTCCAGCATTTCTTCGATCGGCTGTTCGTAAATGTAATCGACCGGCTCCTTCGCTTCGGGAATATCCACCGGCAAAATTTTACGAAGGACCAAATTCGGCGCCATAACGCTTTTGAATTCGTTTACGGCCAGATACACGGAATCGATTTCCGCGTTGGCGTAGAAATCGATCATCTTGTCGGCGATCTCGGCGGCGCGATCATAATCAGGCTTGTCGCCAACGCCGATATGCTCGCCGGTAATCTGGACGCGGCGACGGCGGCGGAAAAAGTCACGGCCTTTCTTGCCAAGGACCTCTACGCGAACCTCCGCGCCCCGGCGTTCCGCAATAAAGTCCTGCACGGTGCGGAACAGGTTGGCGTTGAAGCCGCCCGCCAGCCCGCTATCGCTGCTGACCACCAGAATCTGAATGCGCTTTTCCTCACGGGTTTGCAGCAACGGCAGATTAGCGATTTCGGAGTTGCCCGCGGCGGCTGCTGCCACGTTGCACAACATACGTTCCAGCATGCTGGCGTAAGGCCGTGAGGCCAGCGCACGCTCCTGGGCACGGCGCAGCTTGGCCGCCGAAACCATTTTCATGGCCTTGGTGATCTGCTGCGTGTTCTTGACACTGCGAATGCGGCGTCTGATGTCGATC
>JAICIH010000586.1 GCA_025924475.1 Bryobacteraceae bacterium | reverse complement strand
GCTTCGTGAGGTGAATTCGCTCGATCAGGGATATGCGCTGCTGACCAATCGCACCGTCTCCGCGGTGATTTTTGACAGGCCGCAGCTCTTGTATCTTTTGCAACAGCACCGGGACTCGCAACTGGCGGTGTCCTCCGCGGAATACCAGCACCAGAATTACGCTTTCGCCGTACCACTTTCCTCCGAGCTGATGTCTACTTTGAACGTGAATCTTCTGCAATTGCAAGAAATAGGGCGAGTGGACAAAATCGTGGAGGACTGGTTGGGCAAGGAGCGGCGATAGAGGGAGAGATATATGCTGTCCTGTGATGACCAGGAGAACAGCATTACTTGGATTAGCGAGCGCATTGGCGGGAACGGCCGCGCAATTACCGGCGAACCGGCGTGTCCGCTGGGCGCTGGGATCGAATTTGTGGAATTCGTTTCCCGGCAGCCAGTTCACAGACATTCTCGACGTGATGCGAGATACCGGATTCATCGGCCTTCGATTAACACAGTATCCGCAGATTCTTACGAAATACAACATCAGCGCGCGCCAGATGGAGCAGGAGGTCTCGAAACGCGGACTTCACGTGATTACCATCTCCTTTAACGGCCCGGCGCAAGATGCCGCGCAGCACGCCGAGATTCTTTCTCGCGCGAAAGACGCAATGGGTTTTCTAAAGCGCTTTGGCGCGAACATGCTGGTGGTTTTTTCCCCGCGCCGCGGACCTACGGGCGACGCCTTTGCTACGATGTGCCGGTTCTACAACCAACTTGGGGAGACGGCCGGCGAAATGGGATTTCGCGCGGGGCTGCACAGCCATTTGGGGCAGATGGTTCAGACTGCCGAGGAGGTGGATCGCTGCATGGCGCTCACCGATCCGAAATTGTTTCACTTCGCTCCGGACACCGCGCACGTTTATCTGGCGGGCGACGATCCGGCAGCACTGATGGAGAAGCATAAGCGCAGGCTCATGATGGCCGATTATAAAGACGCAAAGCGCGCCGGCCTAACGGCAAAATATGCGGTAAACACGTACGATCTGGGAGACGGCGAGATCGACTTCGCGGCCTGCCATCGTGTTTTGAAAAGCATTTCGTTCGATGGCTGGCTGTGTTCGGACCTCGATATTGCGCGCAAAGGGCCGCGTGTCAGCTATGAGCGCTGCGGGGAGTACATTGTGAAGAAGCTCGAGCCGATTTATGCGTGACGTTACCCGGAGGAATGTATTGAAAATGGCGGGAGCAGCGGCTACTCTACCGAACTATTCGATTTTCGATCCGCATGTGCACGTCTGGAAACACGACGCACAGTTTCCGTTTGCCGCCGGCGCCAAAGTACCGGAGTATGACGCGACGCCGGAAGCGCTGCTCGATTTGATGAAGCAGAACGGGATTGCGAGAACCGTCATTATCCAGGTAATTCACTACCGCTACGACAACAGCTATCTGGCGGCGGTGCTGCGCCAGTACCCGCAATATTTTCTGGGCGTCTGCCGGGTGGACCCGCTCGATCCGGCTGCGCCGGACCATTTTACACATTGGTCCCAACAGCAAGGATTTCGCGGCGTGCGGTTGAGTCCGGCGGCGGATGCGGCGGGCGACTGGATTCGCGGGCCCTTGATGGAGCCCTTATGGAAGCGCTGCGACAGCTTGAAAGTCCCCATGACGCTGCTCGCGCCGATCAGCCGCATACCGGATTGCCAAAAGCTGATTGACAAGTTTCCCGATCTGACCGTTGTCATCGACCATATGGCGGATTGCCCGGTGGATCATCCGGAAGAACTAGACAAGCTGATTGCGCTGGTGCGCTATCCGAAAGTGTTTGTCAAGATTTCGCATACATGGTCGCTTTCGAAACAGAGCTATCCCTGGACCGATTCGCAAGCTTTGGTGAAGCGCTTGTACGATACGTTCGGGCCGCACAGACTGATGTGGGCGACCGACTGGCCGATTGCGAAAGATATCGCCACGTATCCGCAACGGCTGACGGTGGTGCGCGACGAGATGAAATTCCTGAACGCCGACGATAAAAGCTGGGTGCTGAGCAAGACGATCGAGCGGGTTTGGCCGTTCAGACAGATCGCATAACCGCGTATAAATCGGAATTCAGTTCTATGCCGATTCCCGGAGCTTCGGACAGGCGCACGCGGCCATTTTCGACTGGCGCGTTATCGGCAAATCCACCGAAGGGAAGAAACACGCCGGGATACGACTCGTTACCGCCGAGCGAGAGACCCGCGGCGATGTGCAACGCCATTTGATGGCCGCCATGCGGAATACAGCGGCGCGAAGACCAGCCTTCGGCGCGCAACATGTC
>JAICIH010000585.1 GCA_025924475.1 Bryobacteraceae bacterium | reverse complement strand
CGATCTTTCATTCAGCCGCCCGCAATTTGACGAGTTGCGAGCCGCCGCGAAATCCTTCACTCCCGGCGCCTACGGCCGTCCCGAGAACATAATGCTTTCGAAAGACGGTGATCCCGAAGCGCTGAAAGGCGCGCGGGTCTCTGCAAACTTCCTCGGCATCCTGGGCATGCACCCCATCCTCGGCCGCAGTTTCCGTCCCGAAGAAGACAGACGCAGTGGCGCTTCGGTAGCCATGATCAGCGCCGATTTATGGAAGCGCCGATTCGGTGGAGACCCGTCCATAGCTGGCCAAACTGCCACGCTGGACGCGACGCCTTACACAATCATCGGCGTCCTTCCCGAAGGTTTTTCGTTTCCATTTCCTGATGTAGACGTATGGGTGACCCGGCCATCCGAGTGGTCATTGATGGCTCCCCGCTATTGGGACTTGCCGCTGCTGAACGGATTTGCGCGCTTGCGTCCCGGCTTCACTCTGGCGCAAGCGCAGGCTGAGATGAATGTGTTGCAACGGCAATATGCTGCCAGCCATCCCAGCCTTATGAGTCCCGACCGGGGCGAAACGACGCGAGTGATTTGGTTGAAGGATCATTTCGTCTCGGAGGTACGTCCGATGTTATGGACATTGTTCGGCGCGGTCGGCTTCGTCCTGTTGATCGCGTGCGCCAACGTAGCTAGCCTATTGCTCGCTCGATCGACTTTCCGTTCGCGCGAGTTCGCGATCCGAGCGGCACTGGGAGCGGGCCGGCGCCGGCTGATTCGGCAGCTACTGGCCGAAAGCCTGGTGCTTGCGGCGGTGGGCGGCGTATTGGGAGTGTTGCTCACAAAGTGGATTTTGAGCACGGTTCGTCACATTAGCCCGCTAAGTCTTCCGCGCGCGCCGGAAATTCGGCTGGATGGAATGGTGCTCGCATTCAGCATCGTTATATCGATAGTCGCAGGCGTGCTGTTTGGGCTGTTTCCGTCTTTTAAATCGTCGCGGCCGGATCTAGCAGATGAGCTACGAGAGAGTGGTGCGGCAGTGGCGGGGCGAGAATCGCTTGGACGGCGAGGAGTATTTGGTCTTAATGCGCGCGGTCTACTTGTGGTCAGCCAAATTGCCCTATCGATTGTTCTGCTGATTGGGGCGGCGCTCTTGATGCAAAGTTTCCTTCGCCTGCACCGTGTCGATCCGGGATTTCAGCCTGCGAATCTATTGACGGCGAAAATCGCTTTGCCACCTGCTCGTTATGACACCGATCAGAAAAGGTTCCTTTTCTTCCGCGAACTGCTCTCACGCCTGGAAGGGTTGCCTGGCGTAAGCGGCGCTGCGATGGCCATGTCGCTTCCCTCAACTACCTGGATTCGGACGAACATTCTTGCAGTCGAGGGGAAACCGCCATTGGATCCAGGTGAAGTGTCATCGTATGGAGTTTGGCAGAGCGTCACGCCCGGTTATTTCCATACGCTAGGTATTCGACTCAAACGAGGCCGTGAATTTACAGCGCGTGACAACGTCATGGGGGCGCCACCAGTAATGATGGTGAACGAAACGATGGCCCGCATTTTGTGGCCCCATTATTCAGATGGCGAGAACCCGATCGGGAGGCATGTCAAAGAAGCCTACGACAAATCGGTCGGCTGGATGGAAGTGGTCGGCATTGTGGCGGACATTCACGAGGCCGGCCTGGCTAACACGGCCGTGCCGGAATTTTATCTTCCCTGCGCTGTACACCCTCCGCAAACCCCCTACCTGGTGGCGCGTACGGCTGGCGATCCGCTGCACTTCGCCGGTGCAATTCGACGGAGCGTGCTGGCGATCGACCACGATCAACCAATCTCGGATGTAAAAACGATGGAGGCGGTGCTCACTCGCAACTTTGGGCAGCGCCGCTTGGCGACGCTGCTGCTGGGTTCATTCGCCGCCGTAGCGTTGTTGCTCGCCGTCGTGGGCTTATACGGCGTGATCGCCTATTCGGTAGTTCGCCGGACGCAGGAAGTCGGCATCAGACGCGCTCTCGGTGCGCAGCAAGCCGATATTCTTCGTTTGGTTTTACGCCAGGCGCTCGTGCTCTCGCTTGCCGGCATCGCTATCGGTGTCGCTGGAGCCTTCGCTCTCACACGTTTCTTGAAAGCGCTGCTGTTCCACGTCACCGCAACGGACCCGGCCGTGTTCGCCGTCACGGCCGTCTTATTCATCCTCGTCGCTTTAGCCGCGAGCTACATTCCGGCCCGCCGCGCCGCCCGCATCGATCCTATGACGGCGCTACGCATTGGCTGATCAAACCATGAAAGCACTGCCGCTTGCTGTCTTGCTTGTTTCTGTGTCATGTGTCAAGCCGCACTG
>JAICIH010000584.1 GCA_025924475.1 Bryobacteraceae bacterium | reverse complement strand
GTCTCATAAAGAGCTTAGTTGCTGCTTATCCTTTCTGAATGTCATGTAAGAAGCTTGTCCCCTTGTCGATGTGGACGCCGAAATTCTCAGCCACGGTTCGGCCGATGTCGGACAGAGTCCGGCGTGTCCCGAGATCTATATTGCGTTGCACTCCTGGGCCGGCTACCAGGAGCGGGGTATATTCGCGCGAGTGATCGGTCGACGGCGTGGTGGGATCGCATCCATGGTCGGCCGTCAGAATGAGCGCGTCAAAGCTCGCCAGTTCCAACGACGGAAGCCACCGGTCGAAGGCCTCAAGCGCGGCGGCATACCCTTCCACGTCGTTGCGGTGCCCATACTGTTGATCGAAGTCGACCAGGTTGACAAAAATCACGCCGTTCCGCTGCTGCGTCATGGCGTCCACGGTCTTTGCCATGCCATCCGCATTGTCTTTCGTTTTCACTGAATGCGTGATGCCACGGTTTAAGAACACATCGGCAATCTTACCGACCCCGTAGACGGGGACACCGCGCTCCGCGAGTGCATCGAGCAGCATACCGGGCGGAGGCGGGACGGCATAATCGTGGCGATTGGGGGTACGCTTGAATTCGCCGGCGGCGCCTTCGAAGGGACGGGCGATCACGCGTCCCACTTCATGCGGTCCTCGCAGGATCTCTCGCGCGATTTCACAAATGCGATACAGTTCCGGAACGGGTATCACGGATTCGTGAGCGGCGATTTGGAAGACACTGTCGGCCGAAGTATAGACAATCGGCGAACCCGTGCGGAGATGCTCTTCTCCTAGCTCCTTGATGATTTCCGTTCCGGAGGCAGCCTTGTTACCCAGAGTTTTGCGCGCGATACGGCGCTCGAATTCATCAATGATCTCCGGCGGGAAACCATGGGGATACAACGGGAACGGCTTGGCCAGGTGAATACCGGCCATTTCCCAATGTCCGGTGGTCGTGTCTTTTCCCGGCGAAGCAAGAGCGCATTTGCCGAACGCACCCGCGGGATCGGAAGCAGGCTTCAGATCCTGCAGAGGCCTGATATTTGCGAGCCCGAGCCGGCACAGATTCGGAAGCTTCAGTTTTCGCTGCTTGGCAATATTACCGAGAGTGTCGCTTCCCGCGTCGCCGTACTGCGCGGCGTCGGGCATTTCGCCGATGCCAACGCTGTCGAGGACGATCCAGATAATACGCTCGAAAGCAGATTCCATTTCCTAATGGTGTGTCGCGGCCGTCCCTGGAGCGGGCCGGATGGCGTCTACAAAACACGCGTTTCGCGTGGAGGCATGACTTGTGTGCCCGTTTCGTAGATAAATTTCTAACTGGGACATCTCACTTTGCTGCTGTTGCGCTTGCTTCTGAAAGCGCATCCTGAATCCGCGAAGTCAGAAGCCCGGCGAAATCGTCTGGGTTGAACCCTATCATCTTACTGTAAACATCCCCATCCCGACCCAGCAGGACGGTTGTTGGAATGCTCTGAATGCCGAGGGTTCGCGCCAAGCCGTTAGCGAAATAAACGTCGCGATTCCATTTGTGTTGTTCCAGAAACGGCGCGACGACGGACGCATCGTCATCATTGTTGATTTCGAGGAAAGCCACGCGAGCGTCGCTCTTGAATTGCGATTTAACTTTTTCGAAAAGCGGATGCTGCTGTCGGCAGGGACCACACCAGGTAGCCCAGAAATCCATCACAATCACCTTGCCTTTAAGCGAACTCAGAGCGAGCGTTTTGCCATCGAGGCCCGTGAGTTTATAGTCGATAGGGCTCGATGGCGTGGAGCTTTTCAATATTTTTTTTCGCTCCCTCGCTACAACCGTCATGCGGTCGTAGGCGGCAAGCACCATGTCTCCTAATCCGCTCTGGGTCGAGTGAGTCTTCAGGTATAACTCAGCCATTCGACTGCGATCCCTGGCGTGCGCTTCCGCGCTGTCTGAAAGGGCGAATGCATCCGCGTAATACTCGACCGCCTCGTCGTATTTGCTGAGTTTCCCCAGCCATCGGCCCGCGGACCGAGCGGCATCCGCCTGGGGAAATGTCTGGAAGCTTTTTCGTGCGAGATCGGCTGCCGCGGTGAAATTGCCCGAAATGCCCGACGCGTCGGCCTGAATCAACAGCGCGTTTCCGAGCAGCCGCGATCGTTCCAATCGATCCTTCTGGGCGTCACCCGGGGCGTCATCTGGAGCACTTGGCTTGTTCTGGCCCAGCAAGGCTTCGAGTTTCTTGCCGTAATCCAACGCTTTGGCGGAGAGTTTCGGCGCGTCGAACGAATTCAATGCCTTGGCAGTATCTTCGAGCAGACTGTTATCGTTCGGATCGGATGCAACCATTGCCTCGCCGTACTTTGGGTTCCGGACCTCTTCGTTTGTTTCTTTGGCCGCACGAATGAGCGCCCGG
>JAICIH010000583.1 GCA_025924475.1 Bryobacteraceae bacterium | reverse complement strand
CGAAGCGTGCTTTGCTCGATCAACTGTTGCAACGCGTCGGCGAGCTCCACGTAGAGCGGAGCCGCGGCGGGCTTGGCCAAAGAAGGCGAGATCATAGCGACGAAATGCTAGCAGAAACCGAGTCCGCCGCGCAGACGCACCCGCGCAGCGTTGAGACCAGCACAGTTTCGAGAAAATCGAGACTGTGACGATGACAATTTGTCGGCTGCGCCGGAATGACCAATGGGCAGTGACCATTGACCATTGGTAAATTCGAAGGACCTAGGAAAGAACCGGGGCGCGGGCCTAGTGTCCCGTCCTGGTCCAGGTTGACACCCGGGAAGAGAAGAAATGAAACGTGAAGAAACGATCCGATACAGTGAAGCGTTCAAGCGCCAAGTGATCGAGGAGATCGAGGCGGGGAAGTTCAAGGGGCCGTCAGCAGCGGCCAAAGCGTACCAGATAAGAGGAGCCGAAACGGTGAAAGGCTGGTTGCGCCGGCAAGGGCGATGCGACCTTTTAAGGAAACGAATAACGATTACGACGATGGCCGAAGAAGATGAACTCAAAGCGTTGCGGCAACGGGTGAGGCAGTTGGAGCGGGCGTTGGCGGACAGCCATATGAAGGGAGCGCTGGGCGAAGCGTACCTGGAGATTGCCTGCGAAACGCTCGGAGAAGAGGTGGCAGGCTTTAAAAAAAAGCACGTCACGAAGCTCTCAGACGAGCGGCCGAAGACGCAGCCATGACGACGACCATCGCCGGTTTGTGTCGGCAGGCGAAGCTCTCGCGCCAGGCCTTCTATCGAGGGCAGCGGGCGCGTTCGTCCCAGCAATGCGAGGTGGCGAAGATCGTGGCGGCGGTGCGCCAGGAGCGAGCCGCCCAGCCGCGCATCGGCACGCGTAAGCTGCAAGGTTTGCTGCGCGCGCAAGAAATCGAGGTCGGGCGCGACGCGCTGTTTGCGATCCTGCGCGAAGAGCAACTGCTGGTCGCGCGCAAGAAAAAGTGGGTGCGCACGACTTATCGCGACCAAAGTCTGCCGGTGTTCCGCAACCTGCTCTATGACTTGGAGCCGACCCAGCCGCATCAGGTCTGGGTGAGCGACATCACGTACATTGCGACGCAGGAAGGCGCCGAGTACCTCTCATTGATCACCGATCTGGCGTCGCGGCAGATCGTCGGCTGGCACGCAAGCGCGAGCTTGGAGGCGAGGGAAACGCTCCAGGCGTTGCAGCGAGCGATCGCCCAATTGCCAGCGGACCGTTGGCCCATCCATCACTCCGATCGCGGCAGCCAGTATTGCTGCCACGAATACGTGCAGGCGCTCCAAGCGCGGCACCTGCCGATCAGCATGACCGAGGCGAATCACTGCTACGAAAACTGCTATGCCGAGCGGGTGAATGGAATCCTCAAAGACGAGTTCAATCTCGACGGCATCTTCCGCACGCGAGCACAGGCGCGCCGCGCAATCGCTCAAGCCATCCACACGTACAACACGCGCCGCCCCCACACTTCGCTCGCCCTGCAAACCCCACACAGCGTGCACGGCCACGGCGCGGCCGGCCATGAGGACGTCGCCCGCTCCTCCTCGGCCTTCAGCCGCCCTGTGGGACGGAGCAGCGGCCGCCGTCCTCGTTACGACTCAATCAATCACCTCAACAATTAGCCCAAACCCAAATTAGGGTGTCAACTTCTAGTCAGGACGTGACAAGGTCAGAGGTCGCTAAGTTTAGCAGAGTGTAATGAATTTTTGAATACAAATTACCCCGCGCTTTTTCCATGAACTCCTCGAAGCGTCGGACATTTCTCAAGCAGACGGCTCTGTTCGGCGCGGCGGCGGCGTTCTCGGCGCGGTCGTGGTCCCAGGTGGTGGGGGCGAATAGCGACGTGCGCGTGGCCGTGGTCGGACTGAATGGCCGGGGCAAATCGCACTTGGCGAGTCTGGGCAAGATTCCAGGCGTGCGGGTTGCGGGGTTGTGCGATGCGGATTCCGCGGTGCTGGCGGCTGCGGCTCAATCCGTGGGCGGCGGGGTGAAAACGTACGCCGATCTGCGCGATTTGCTGGCGTCTCCGGAAATCGACGCGATCACCATCGCGATGCCGAATCATTGGCATTCGCTGGCGGGAATTTGGGCCTGCCAGGCGGGCAAGGATGTGTACGTGGAAAAACCGATTTCGCACAACGTCTGGGAAGGTCGGCAGCTCGCGGCCGCGGCCAAAAAATACCAGCGGGTCGTGCAAGCTGGCACCCAGATTCGCTCCGGTGCGGGGCTGATCGAGGCCGTCCAATGGATTCGCTCGGGTCAGCTTGGCAAGATCACGGCCTCGCGCGGATTCTGTTACAAGTTTCGCGGTAGTATCGGGAAAGCATCGGGCCCGCAGCGAGTGCCGGAGTCGGTGAATTATGATTTGTGGTGCGGCCCCTCGCCGTTACGGCCGCTGTGGCGAAAAAAACTCCACTACGACT
>JAICIH010000582.1 GCA_025924475.1 Bryobacteraceae bacterium | reverse complement strand
GGTTGATATGGCAGGCAGTCTTTGGATCTCCGACTATGATCGCGAATCTATCATGGGTCCAATTCCGTTGGATTAGAAATCCGATCTGCCGATCGGAACTAATGACCGGCAATCGCGCTGATCAGGTCAATGGAATCGAGAATGATGCGCGTCCTTCGGTTATAGACAACAGCCACACCATCGATATAGCCGAACTCGCAATCCGGCGGCGGGGAAGGCATCTGGCGGACCAACTCCGGAGGAAAGGGCCGCATCTTCTTTTGCCACCCCGGTGGTAAGGTGCCGGTCCGCTCGTATTTCTTCTGCAGTCCTGGAGGAAGATTCCTGGGCCCATGGTAGTAGTGCGCGATGGGACCATAGTCCTCTTGCCGGAAGTAGCGCGACGACCGGTCCTCACCGTGGTGCTCGTCCTTCCATTTTTTCTTATCCTTGCCGTGGCCTTTGCCCTGGCTGCCGGCGAAAGCGCAAATCGCCGGCGCGGCGATGACGGCGAACAGTTCAGCCAGAAGTTTACGTCGCTTCAAGTCCCCACAACCTCCTAAGCTGTTGTGCCGCTGCCCGCGCAAAATTATCAATCGCTACTGCTAACCTGCACTGCGGCCAACTGTGGAGCCGGTATTCGAGTTGAATGCAACGGCCGGCATCCAGCCTGCCGTCCAGCCGGTCTCTCCCAGCGTACGGGATGATACCGGAAGCAATACCCGCACTGATACCGGCCATTGACGGGCCACATGGGCTTATCGTGGAATACCTCACACCAAAGATCCCTGGCTTTCCCGAGCCATCTCCGAGCGTGTTCACCAAGCATGCTTCGAATGTAGGATCGTTCCGCTTCTTTTGAAATTCCTCTGGTACGGCTAAGGCGTTCCACAAAACCCGCGGTACTTCTTACTACGTCCAGCGAGTATCAACTCGCAACAATTCGCAGACAAACGCCGACACAGAGCTAGGAGCGTAAGCGCAATGTCATGTACTTAGCTTGAAGTAACCGGAATTTGAGACCTCTGCCATGTGGGGCGGATTGGAAATCCGCGGCCGATTGGTAATCGGCCTCCTCGAGTCGTCTTCTATGCCGCTAAAGTCAACGGCATTGAGCGAAAACACAGGAAACCGAGCTGTCCTTCGTTCCTGCAAACTATTGACACGGAACCGGGAGCGTTAGCCCAAGTTCGTCACAACCACTCCCTGCGGTCGTGGCTCAGAAAGCTGCTCGAACGTTTTCAGCAACTTACCGAGCCGCGACCGCCAGGAAGCGGTCTTCAACATTCAAACTGACGAACTTGGGTTAGCGCCATTGGATGTTTTAATTCCGCAAGGCCGCTTAAGTAAATGGCATTGCGCTGACGCTTCCGGCTCTGCATCAGCAGTACTAAAGCATCAATTGACCGCCGTTCACTTCAATCGTTTCGCCGGTAATGTAGCTGGCCGCGCTGCATGCCAAAAAAGCGATCGCCGTCGCCGTCTCGAGCGACGTCCCCACGCGCCCCATCGGAATTGTTTTGACGAAGCCGGCAATCATTTCGGGCGTCGAGAAGACTTCGTGAAACGGAGTATCGATCACACCGGGTGAAACGGCATTCACCCGAATATTGTGAGGCGCGAGTTCCTTGGCCCAGGCTTTGGTCAACGTGATGAGGCCGCCTTTGGCGGTCGAGTAAGCACCCGAGCCGGTCCCCCCTCCGTTCCTTCCCGCGATAGAGACGATATTGACGATGCTGCCCGCCTTGCGCTCGATCATCGATGGCGCCACGGCTTGCGTACACAGCAGAACGCTCTTCAAATTGAGATTGACGACCTCATCCCAACGTTCCTCGGGCATGTTCAGCAGCGGCTGCCGTTGGATGAGCGAGCCTGCATTGTTGATCAGGATATCGATAGGGCCGAGCGCGGAGCGCGTTTCTTTGACGAGCTTCTGAACCTCGCCGCTCTGGCGCATATCCGCGTGAATCACAGCGGCTTTCCGGCCGGCTTTTTCCACCTGCTGTCTGGTGCGCGCGGCGCCGTCCGCGTTATGGAAAAAGCCGATGGCAACATCCGCGCCGAGCTCGGCAAGAACCTGCGCGGTTGCTGCGCCAATTCCGGAAGACGCGCCCGTCACGAGCGCCACCTTGCCGGAAAGATCGAAATATGGGGTCATTTCGCCAGTAAACCATAGCGCAAGTTCGTGGCTCAGAAAGCTGATCGAACGTTTTCAGCAATTTACCGAGCCGCGACCGCCAGGGAGCGCAAAGGGCGCGGATGCACGCCGCCAGTCAATGAAGGAACTCACTGGCTCTTCGGGCGGCGCGCTTGATGCCGCGCCCGTTTTGCGCGTGTTCCTCAGAAGCGCAAAGGGCGCGAATGCACGCCGCCAGTCAATGAAGGAACTCACTGGCTCTTCGGGCGGCGCGCTTGATGCCGCGCCCGTTTTGCGCGTGTTCCTCAGAAGCGCAAAGGGCGCGAATG
>JAICIH010000581.1 GCA_025924475.1 Bryobacteraceae bacterium | reverse complement strand
CGGCCGCTTCACCGATGCCGCGGATGCCAAAAAGCACCTGCGCGGCTCGGTAAAAAAAGTGATTATTTCGGCGCCAGCCAAGGGCGAAGACGTCACGCTTGTTCTCGGTGTCAACGAGCATGCTTATGATCACGCGAAACATCACGTCGTTTCGAACGCTTCCTGCACCACAAATTGCCTGGCGCCGCTCGTGAAAGTTCTGCATGATTCCTTCGGCATCGAAAAAGGCTCGATGACCACGATTCACAGCTACACCAACGATCAGCCGGTCCTCGATTTCCAACACAAGGACCTGCGGCGCGCTCGCGCTGCTGCGCTCAACATGATTCCCACTTCCACCGGAGCCGCGAAAGCCATCGGCCTGGTAGTGCCGGAGCTGAAAGGCAAACTGGACGGCTATTCCATGCGCGTGCCGACGCCGGACGTCTCGGTCGTCGATTTCGTCGCGGTACTCAAGAAAGATACGACCGCCGAGGCCGTCAACGCGGAACTGAAGAAGGCGTCCGAAGGTTCGTTAAAGGGAATCCTGGGCTACACCACCGATCCCGTCGTCTCGAGCGACATGCTGCACAACTCGCATAGTTCGATTGTGGACGCGGAACTAACGAAAGTGCTCGGCGGCAATCTCGTAAAGGTCGTCTCCTGGTACGACAACGAGTGGGGCTATTCAAACCGCATCGTCGATCTGATTTCCTATTTCGGGAAACAAGGTCTCTAGTCGGTACATGCCGAAAATAGAGCGAGCGCTGCTAAGCGTCACCGACAAAACCGGATTGCTGCCCTTTGCCAGGCAGCTACATGAGCTGGGAGTGGAGTTAATCTCCACAGGTGGAACAGCAAAACTGCTGCGGGACAACAAAATCCCGGTGCGGGAAGTCGCCGAGATCACCGGATTCCCGGAGATGCTCGACGGCCGTGTAAAAACAATTCACCCGCGCATTGCCGCCGGGGTCCTCGCCATTCGCGCCAATCCCGAGCACATGCGCTCGCTCGAAGAGCATCAAATTCCGCCGATTCAGATGGTCGTGGTGAATCTGTATCAATTCGAAAAGATCGCCGCCAAGCCCAATGTCGCCCGCGAAGAGCTGATCGAGAACATCGATATCGGCGGTCCGACAATGATCCGCGCGGCCGCGAAGAATTTTCAGGACGTGGCCGTGCTCGTCTCCCCGGATCAGTACGAGCCGGTAATGGCGGAGTTAAAAAAGGGCGAGCTGAGTGCCGCCACACACTGGCGTCTAGCCCAGGAAGCGTTTCTCCACACCGCTGCTTATGACCGCGCCGTCTCGCGCCGATTGCTCACTATCGATGCGCCGGCGCCGGTTCTGCCGGAAACGCTCGACATCGCCGCCAAACGCACCGCTGTGCTTCGCTACGGCGAAAATCCGCATCAGCAGGCGGCGCTCTACCGGCTGACGAACGCCGGGATTGCCGCCGCCGAGCAGCTCCATGGAAAAGAGCTTTCCTACAACAATCTGGTGGATCTCGACGCCGCCTGGCAGCTCGTCCAGGAATTCGAGCGCGACGCCGCGGCCATCATCAAACACACCAACCCCTGCGGCTGCGCCGAGCAGGCGAGCCTGAAAGAGGCCTACCTGAAGGCCCTTGAAGCCGACCCGGTCTCGGCGTTCGGCGGCGTGTTGGCGTTCAACCGCAAAGTCGATGAAGCTACAGCAGGTGAAGTTTCGAAGCTGTTCGTCGAAGCGATCGCCGCGCCCGCGTTCTCGGAAGCGGCGCTCACGATCTTGCGCGCCAAGAAGAATCTACGTCTGGTGCGGGTAACACCTACCACCCAACCGGAACTCACCATCCGATCTATTTCCGGAGGACTGCTCGCACAAACCGCCGACACCGCCTCGCCGGAAATATCCATCAAGAGCGCGCGGCAGCCCTCGGACCAGGAGATGCGCGCGCTGCTGTTCGGCTGGAAAGTATGTAAACACGTAAAGTCGAATGCAATCGTCTATGCGCGCGAAGGCCAAATCGTCAGCGTCGGCGCCGGGCAGATGAGCCGCGTCGATAGCGTCAAAGTAGGCGCAATGAAAGCCGTCTTGCCGCTCGCCGGTACGGTCGTCGCCTCCGATGCGTTCTTCCCCTTTCCGGACGGAGTGGAGGAAGCCGCCAAGAACGGCGCGACAGCCTTCATTCAACCCGGCGGCTCCGTGAAGGACGCCGACGTGATCGCCGCCGCCGACCGCTTAGGCGTCGCCATGGTATTCACCAACATCCGCCACTTCCGCCATTAGTAGTTAACCTGATTTGTACTACTACATCTCAAATTCTTTGCTGCTTGCGACGATTTCATGCCTGCCTGACAAACAAACTTCGCAAGTCGTTGATCTTGAAACTGAGCCGCGACCGCGAGGGAGCGGTAACGTTCGCCCCTGTTGGGTTCCGGCCTGTCCGCGTTAGGGAGTCGGTTGGGCAACTTTTTCGCAAAGCCGTTAGCAAGCGG
>JAICIH010000580.1 GCA_025924475.1 Bryobacteraceae bacterium | reverse complement strand
CAGATCGACTCTCTGGCGCAAGAAGCGGCTGGCTATGCGGTCGAAAAAGTGTTGGCGGCCGATCACCCGCTTTTGCGCGATTACACCGCGGACGGCTATACGGCCGCTCTCGAACAGATCGTTCGCAGCGTGCAGCCGGAAGCGGTAGTGTTTCCGCACACCTATCAGGTGCGCGATTACGGACCGAAACTGGCAACCCGGCTGGGGAGGCCGTTCGTCAGTGATGTGGTGGACCTGAAGACGGAAGACGCCGAAATTCATCTGGTGCGCCAGTTATTTCAAGGCAAACTGAGCGCCGATGTGAAAGTCGCCGGTTCGCCGCAATTTATCTCCGTCCAGGCGGGAGCTTTCCGCGCCGGAACGCCAGGCGGACAATCGTCTCCCATTGAGCCGTTTACCGTCACCCTCGAAGAAGCGCAGATTCGCGCCAAATCGGAAGCGCCGTTTCGCGAAGCGCAGCGCTCGGTGGATTTAAGCGCCGCCGACGTGATCGTCTCGGTAGGGCGTGGCATCAAAGACAAAGAAAACTTGTCCGTAGTCGAAGAGCTGGCCAAGGCCTTAGGGGCCGAGTTGGCCGCCTCCCGGCCGATTTGCGACAATGGCTGGCTGCCTATGGAGCGGCAGGTTGGCAGTTCCGGGCAAACCGTCGCGCCGAAAATATACTTCGCCGTCGGGATCTCCGGCGCCATTCAGCACCTGGTCGGCATGAAGGGTTCGAAAACCATCGTGGCTATCAACAAGGATGAGAGCGCGCCTATCTTCGAGAGCGCCGATTACGGCGTAGTGGGCGATTTGTTCGAGATCGTGCCTGCCCTGACCGAAGAGATCAGAAAGACGAAAGGCTAGATGCGCAGTCTTCTGGCGGGTTGCGCCATCTTCGTTGTGTTTACTGGATGCGAAAAGCCCGTGTCCAAGGACGTAGCGGCGTCCGTCAACGGCCGGGCGGTGACGTTCGCGACGCTCGACCGCGCCATGGCCACTCAATTCCCCAATGCCTCCGGGAAAGTGACCGCCGACCAAACCACGCAATTGCGCCTCGAAGCCCTGCGCGCTTTGATCGACGACGAAATCATGCTGCAGCGCGCCGAAAAAGAAGGGCTGCTCGCCTCCGACGCCGAGGTGGACGCGCGCTTCAACGAAATCAAAGCGCCCTACACGCAGGAGGACTTTCAAAAACACTTGAAGCAGTTGCGGATGGGCGTGCCCGATCTGAAAACGCAGATTCGCCGCCAGCTCAGCGTAGAGAAGCTGTTCGCCAAGGAGATCGGCTCGCACATCACGATTTCCGACGCCGAGGTCACCGCCTTTTACAACGCCAATCGCGCGAATTTCAATCTGGCCGAAAACAAAATCCGCCTGGCGCAAATTCTGGTGACGCCGGGGCCGGACCCCAACGTGAGCAATCTGAAAAACAGCAAAGCGCAGACCGACAAGGAAGCGCTCAGCAAGATTCAGATGATCGAATTGCGCTTGCGGCAGGGCGACGATTTCAGCACTCTGGCGCAAAACTATTCCGAAGACCAGTGGGCCGCCAATGGCGGCGATATCGGCTTTGTTCCCGAATCGACGCTCGATCGCGCCAATCCGGAATTGCGCAAACTCGTGCTGAACATGACACCGGGGCAGGTATCGCCCATCATTCACACCTCCGAAGGCTATCGGTTGATCAAGCTCATCTCGCGCGAAATGGCCGGCCAGCGCCAGCTCAGCGATCCACGCGTGCAAGAAGAAATCCGCCAGGAACTATTTCAAGGCAAGCAGCAAATGCTCCGCTCGGCGTTCTATGAAGTAGCCCGCAGCGAAGCAAAGATCGTAAATTACTACGCGAAGTCGGTCCTAGAGAGCCGCGACAAAAAGTAGCATGTCATTGACCTAAGCCTTGGATAGCTGGAATTTGAGCCCTGCCATGTGGGGCAGCTTGGTAAGCTGCGGCCGATTGGCAATCGGCCTCCTCGACTCGTCTTCTATGCTGCTTAAGTCAACAGCATTGCGTGCTTTGCCTGTCTACCGTAACATCGCCCAAGAATTGTTCCGCAGATCTGTTTCAAGCTCCAGGCCAATTTGCTCACAGCTCTTCGGAATATCGCTGGCCTTTGAGTTGAGACATCCTGCACAATGTGACTCCAATGTCATTTTATTTTGTAGGGCGGACGTCCCCGTCCGCGGCCGACGTCCTCGTCGGCCTCCTCATAGGACCGTGATTGTCCGCTCGTATCAATGTTTTTCATTGCCGCTTCGCCTGACTATGGATCTGCTGCATGTACTCCCGCACATACTGCTGATACATCAGCGGAATTTCATCACGATTAATCTCCCCACCCAAATCCGCGTGCTGCCCCGAACGCCGCGAGTACTCCGTCCTGAGCCCTTGCTTCCCCGACGGATTTTCCACCACCATATCGCCCGTCACGTTGGCCGAACGCTTACCGATAATCTCCGCTAGCTTGCCCATCGCCTT
>JAICIH010000579.1 GCA_025924475.1 Bryobacteraceae bacterium | reverse complement strand
AGCAGCGAGCCTTCCTGGCCGCCCCACCAAGCCGTGAATTTGTAAATCGCCGACATCGCCTTGTTGCTGTGAGCCGCGACATAGGCAAGGCGGTAATCACCCGAAATGAGCGAGTAAACCAGGAACGCGGAGGCAGTTGTTAGGAGAACCCAAACGGCATACACGGCGCGCTCGGCGCTTACCGTAAGAAGCGGACGGCGAGTGTACTTGCCGAGAACGGCGGCCACGACCGCGAAAACAGCCAGACAGAATGCGATCAGGAGCGACAGTGCGCCGATATTTTCCATAATTTAGGTTGCTTTCTGATGGACGACCCGCTGCGGAGGCTTGGCCTCGTACTTAGAAGCGCATTTCGCTTGAATCTTGGTGGCAGTGAAGACGCCGTTGTCGCCGAGATGGCCTTCGGCGAGCGCTTGCGCGTTATCGCGGAAGGTGTCGGGGAGCGGGTCGGAGCCGTTGTAGACAACTTTGAGCGTTTGGCCGCCCTGATTCTGATATTGAAGTGTGAACGAGACATCGGCGCCGGCTTTTACGATGGAGCCGGGCTGAACATAGCCGCCGACGCGCAGACGTCCGGCTTGAGCGGTTTTATCGAGCTTTTCGAGTTCGGGGATCGTCTTGTAATAGGTCTTGGTGTCTTTTACGCCGCCGACCGCGAGCCAGACAAGCGAACCGACAATGAGAGCCATTAGGATGCCGAACTTCCAATAGGTGTGCATGGCAGAGAGGGGCTTTTTTCAGTATAGGACGGAATAGGCTGGGTGAGGCTGCGGATGGGCGCCGACGCGGGGGTCAAAGTGGCCGCAGCGGGTTTTGAAAAAACGAACCCATTTGCGTTTTGCTCTTCCTTTTCTTTACGTTGTCGTTGCAGCTCGCGAAGCTCGGCCATTTCTTTTTCGCGGCGGCGGGCGAGGCGCGCTTCCTGAATCTGGAGATTGCGGATTTGCTTTTCGTAGACCAGGAAGGTGTGGGCGTCGATCAGGTGCGGGCGAGCGGCTAAATCTTCTTCCTCGAACAGATTGGCGAATTCTATGCGGCCTTTGGCGAACAATGCCATTTCGAGCGCGGGGATGCGGCGCAGGCGCCACCAGGTGTCGGCGATGGACTGGACGAGCTCGCATTCGCGGAGGCCGGCGGGGTTGAATTCGCCGGTGAAAGCGGAGAGATGGCGCTGGTATTCGGCGGCGTCCTCACCGGGGAGCAGGACGGTTCGGCCGGTGAGCCCGGATTTGACGGCGTTCAACGACGATTTGGCTTTCCCAGCCTCGGAAGTGGGACCGGCGCTGAGCTGGGCGTTCTTTTGGTTGGCGGCGATCTGGGCGGCAGTGGACATGAAGAAGGCTCCTAAATAGAAATGGCCCGCCGGGGTGAAAGCTATCAGCCGCTAGCCGCGGGGGCAACTCCGCGGACATCTTACCTGTGATATCAGCTTGCGCTTGCGGCCGAAGCTCTCAGTCACTGGAGAGCGATCAGCGAATAGCTTTCAGCTCGGCGAGCCTGGTTGACCGTAACACACGGCACTTTCGCGACCTAAGTTTTCTACATAGTGAAAAGCTTGTAAGTAGCTGGTAAGACGGGAGTAAAAAATTTCTTCTCAAGTTGTGACCGGATTTACGATTGCATTGCTATCATTGCTATATGGCGACCATTATCATACGCGGTCTGGAGGAAGCGGTGAAAACGCGGCTTAGGCTACGGGCTGCGCGTCATGGGCGCTCGATGGAGGAAGAAGCTCGCCAGATTCTCAAAACCGGATTAGCGACGGAAGGCGGTGGGCAGGCCAATTTGGCAGAATCGATTCGCCGGCACGTGGAACCGATTGGCGGGGCGGAACTCACGCTTCCCCGGCGTGAAGCGATTCGACGACCGCCCAGCCTCGACAAGTGATCATACTCGATACGAATGTGCTGTCGGAAGCGCTGAGCCCCGCACCGTCCGATTCGGTGATGAATTGGCTAGGAGCGCAGGATCGGCTGGCGGTATTCGTTACTGCCATCACGCAGGCGGAACTGCTTTACGGAATAGAAATTTTGCCGGCAGGTAAACGGCGGAGTTTGTTATCCACGGCGGTGAAACAGATTTTCTCGGACGAGTTTCCCGGCCGCATTCTTCCGTTCGACGAAGAGGCGGCGGATGTGTATGCAGGGATCGTGGCGAAGCGAGTGAGGATGGGGCGTCCTATTTCGCAGTTCGATGCGATGATCGCGGCGATTGCGAGTTCGCGAGGCGGTGGTGTTGCGACGCGCAATGTTCGTGATTTTGAGCATTGCGGGATTGAGGTTCTTAATCCGTGGGCTGGTTAGCGCGGCCGGCGCGGTGATACGCCGACCATTCCGGATAACGGTGTTTACAAATAAATACGGGTTTGCCAGATAACCTGGAATTGAACGAAGCGAACGGCGTTTATCGTTCCGAATCTTCGTGGTTCTTGCAACCACATGCCCAATCAGCGATATGCGCGTTATACGGGCAAGTGATCGGAGCCCGT
>JAICIH010000578.1 GCA_025924475.1 Bryobacteraceae bacterium | reverse complement strand
CCTTCCGAGGTCGTGGTTTTGATCAATCGTCCCTGAGTTGAAAATCTGCATCCTTCCGGAAGCGCGCGCCATCAGTTAGACAGTTGTCAAACTGTCGAAAGGAAAGACTTATGAGCAAGCTAAAGAACAAAGTGGCGGTGGTGACGGGCGCTTCCAAAGGAATCGGTGCGGGCATCGCCAAAGGACTCGCCGCAGAAGGGGCGGCGGTTGTTGTGAACTACGCTTCGAGTAAAGAGGATGCCGATCGCGTAGTTGCGGAGATCGTAAAGAACGGCGGCAAGGCGATTGCAGTTCAAGCGGATGTAGCCAAGGCCGGCGATGTCGAGCGTCTCTTCTCCGAAACCAACAAGACGTATGGGAGGCTCGACGTGCTCGTGAACAACGCCGGGATTTATCAGTTCGCCGCTCTGGGCGAAATCACGGAAGAGCAATTCCACCGGCAATTCAATACAAACGTGCTGGGACTTATTCTCGCTACGCAGCAAGCCGCCAAATTTTTCGGACCGGAAGGTGGCAGCGTTATCAACATCGGCTCCACGGCCAGCCAGGTGACGCCGCCTACCACAGCAGTTTATACAGCAACCAAAGGCGCCGTCGATGCGGTTACGCATGTGCTCGCGAAAGAGCTTGGCCCGCAAAAAATCCGCGTGAATTCGATCAATCCGGGCATGGTGGAAACCGAAGGTGTCCGTTCGATGGGAATTATCGGGAGCGACTTCCAAGTTCAGTTCGAATCGCAAACACCGCTCGGCCGGATCGGCCAGCCGCAAGACATCGCGCCTATTGCCGTTTTTTTGGCTTCGGCCGATTCGGGATGGCTGACGGGCGAGACGTTGCTGGCGTCCGGCGGCTTGCGCTGATTCACTCATCCCTTAACGTTTGGGCCGGATCAAGTCTGATAAGTTGCAGCGCGGGGATGAGGCTCGCCAATACGGCTACGGTTATAAGAAGTGTGGCGACGCTGATGAAGGTAATTCTGTCCGTTGGGGAAATGCCCCAAATGAGGCTTTTGAGCAGGCGCGTAGCGAAAAACGAGAGGATGATACCGCAGGCAATTCCGCCGACGGACAGTTTTATACCTGGCAGGACGGCTGCCCGGATGATGTTATCCGTTTTGGCGCCGAGGGCGAGCCGGATACCGAATTCGCGGGTGCGCTGCGCGACCGATTGGGCAATTAAGCCGTAGACGCCAAGCATGCACAGGAGAATTGCGAGACCGGCAAATGCAGAAAAAAGCGCGGCGTGATAGCGCTGCCGGGTGACGGCGCCGCTGCGCAATTCATCGATTGTGTGGAAGCCAGAAAACGGCAGACGCGGGTCGACGGTTAAGATCGCCTGGCGCATCTTCTGTTCGAGATCGGGCACATTGCCGTGTGTGCGCACCACCCAACTCGGTGACATGAACTGCTGAATTAATTGGAAGTCCCGATCGGAAAGCTGCGCGGCCGGGACCCATATCTGCGGCAAACGCGCCAGTGGACCTTCTTCCGCAGCCCAGCCGTGCTGTTGAGGAATGTTATTAATGATGCCGACAATTGTGAGTGCATCGGCCTTGGCGCCTCCATAAAGGTTGATCTGCTGGCCGAGCGGATCTGGAGTGTTTGGTAAATAGAAGTCGATCAGAGCTTGATCGACGACGGCGACTTTGGGCGCGCCGGCATTATCGCGATCCGTAAAGAACCTTCCGCGAAGCAGTGGAATGCGCAATGTTTCAAAAAAGCTCGGTGTCGCATAGACGAAATTAACGAGGCCGGAGCGACTCTTGACTGGACGGCCTGAAATATTGGCGATATTGAGATTCAGCGCCCGCTGATAGGGAAGGCTGAGCGCGACGGCCGCGGATTCGATTCCAGGAATCGCGTGTATCTGATCTAGCGAATTGCGGAATAAACGTGTAGTATCGGCCGTGGTCTTATACCGGGCATCTTGAAGCGATAACGACGCGGTCACTACATTTTTGGCCTGGAATCCGGGATCGATGTGAAGCAGAGTGAAAAGCGTGCGGAGAAGAAGTCCGGCGCTCACCACCAACACCACGCCGAGCGTGACTTCGGCAAAAACAAGTATTTGGCGCTTGCGTTGCCGGCGGCTTCCAGTTCCGCCACGGCCGGCCTCGGCGAGTGCGGAGCGGAGATCGACGGCAGTCGCTTCGATCGCCGGGAAAAGGCCGAAAATCACACCGGCCAGGAGCGATACTGCTGTCATTAGCAGTAAAACGAAAAAATTAAGTTGAAGCGGCTCGGCAAGATTGAATTGCGGGACGCTTATGGTGTTCATACTTTGCAGGATGAAATAAGCCAGCAGAAAACCGAACCCTCCGCCAAGCAAAGCAAGTAGGATCGATTCGGTAAGAAGCTGCCCGATAATAGCGTGGCGTGTGCCCCCAAGCGCAAGCCGGGTTGCGATCTCGCGAGAGCGCGTCACGGAACGGGCGAGCAGAATGCCTGCGATATTCATGCAGCCGATGAGCAGAACGAGACCAGTTGCGGCCCACATCAGCTTTACTTTCGTGCGGACGTCAAAGGTGCGGCCGGT
>JAICIH010000577.1 GCA_025924475.1 Bryobacteraceae bacterium | reverse complement strand
TACAATCCGCAAACCGATGAAGTGTACGATGCACTCCAGTCGATCCGGCTGGTGCGCGCCTACGCCAAGCAATGGAACATCGATCCGAACAAGATCGGCATGATGGGATTTTCGGCAGGCGCCGAGCTAACCGCGGCGGCAGCCGTCCTGTTTGACGACTTCGATAAAAAGAACAGCGACGCGAGCGATCCGCTGGCCGGGGTTTCCTCGCGTCCGGACTTCGTAGGAATTATCTATCCGGGCCCGTCGCCCTTTGCCAAAAATCGCACACCTCCGCCGATTCCGCAGAACGTTCCTCCAGCATTTATCGCCTGCGCCGGCACCGGCGATCGCGTGCATGCGGTCTGGGCCATCGAGTATTTCTCGGCAATGCTGGCAAACAAAGTGCCCAATATTGAAATGCACATTTATGGGAAGGGACGCCATCCTGGCGATCCGCTTCCGGATGGCAGCCGCATGACGGGCGGTTTGACAGATCGCAACAATACACCTTTCGGCACCTGGCAATTTCGGTTCATCGATTGGTTTCGCGATCTAGGCTTCCTTCAACGATAGTCATGTAATTGGGGACCAATCATGTTCGAGAATTTGTAGTTACCGCGCCGGTCGGCATCAATGGTCCAGAACATCGCGCCGATCATGCCGGGATAACCCGCCGGTTTACGCAACTTATATTTCGTTCCGGCGGGAGCTTTGCCGGTAATGAGGTAGTCCATCGCCTGGCTCACGATTTCGGGCGTTGTATCTCCGGTCAGGAATCCGACAGCGACCTTATCGGCCGGCATACGCGGGAAGTCACGAAAGCCGTGGAGTACCAACTCTGTCATGGCGGCGTGATAGTCCACCGTGCCCGGCTGATAGATTTCGCCGTCGAGGCCCTGCAACGGCGGCGTGTTGTAGTCCTGCACGTCCATGAACGCCAGAATGTCGCGAATCGCGTACGCAATGGGGAGATAAGAACCGAACTGGCCGCCGTAGCTTGGGTAACCGGCCGGAATCTGTGTGCCTTCGGGCACGAGGCTGATCATGAATTGCGGTCCGAAATGATCGTGCAACTGGCGTAAGGCTGCAATCAGATTCACGATCGACGGCGTCGTCGGATGACGGAGATCTGTGTCGCCTGGATCAATGGAGAGAGACGGGCTTTCGAAATCGATATCGATTCCATCGAAGCCGTACTCGGAAACGATTTGAGTAACGGACGAAATGAAGTTCGGAACGCGCTTCGGATCGGCGAGCGTAAAATGCTGGCCGCCGCCGCCGAGCGAGATCATGACTTTCTTGCCACGGCTTTTCAGGTACGCGATATCGGATTTGAATTGGTTGGTATCAAGCCCAGCGGGCGTGTGGAATTGCATTGTGCCTTCGGGCGCATTCTTATCCGGCGTCGCGAAAGCAACGATTACGATGTCCCACTGTGGCGAGACGTCGCGCAACGGGAAAGTGGAACCAGCCGCGCCGTAACCGGCCCAGTATCCGATGAGCCGATGGCCATTCGGAGAGCCGCTCGCGGGAATTGCCGCAACAGTCGGCGCACTCGAAGCATAGGCGCCGCGCGCCGGGCAAGGCGTTGAAGGCGCGGTGAGCGCCTGGGAGTCGGGGAAACTGAGTGGGCCACCAACGCGGGTGTACCAGGGCAACAGCGCTACGTTCTGCAGATGATAAGACGCGGCAACGAATGGCTTCGAGGCTGGAAAGTTGTTTTTTGAATTCGTGTTTGTCGGCTCGAGCAGAAAGTAAGTCGAACCAGCTCCAGTACCGCCGCAGCCGGACGGAGGCCGCATCCAGGCCGGAAATACATTTCCCGGACCTTTTGCGTTGCGACCGTGGACGAATGGATCGTGCAAGGGATCATTGACGAACTCGGCTAGCTGCTGCGTGATGGGCTGAACGTCCTTGTCTTCGACGACGGCAGGAGCGTTGCGCAAATAAGAGGCGAGCACGAACGAATTCCCTGTAGCGGAATCGACGCCGTGCGTTCCCCAAGAGCAACACACTGTCGCGTCGCCGAGCGCGTAATACGCAGTATTGTGAGTCACGGCGATTACGAGCTTGCCTTCCTGTTTCGGAAGCTGCCTGAACAACTCTCTTTGCACGAACTCGATATCGGCTATGCCAACGGAACGGCCACTCTTCTTCGAGGTCAGGATGTAGCCATAGCCGACCGGAATATCGATCTTGACCGGCTTGATCTCTGGTTTACCCAGCAGCGTATGCCAGTCCGCAGGCTGCGGGAAGGTGGCGCGCAGCATGGCGTCGGCATACTGCGTGTCGCCGCCTACTGGGAAACGGAACTTCGAGAAAACGGGCGAGCGCAGAACGTGTCGCACGTCCGGAGCGGTATCCATGACAAAGGGCTTTCCGGCATTAAAAGACAGCGTGACGGGAACGAGCACCGTGGGAATGGTTGTGGTTCCACCCTGCGCCGGGTCGCGGCCTAGCAACGTATAGGAGCTTTGACCGACTTGGTGCTGGAACGTCGGCAGAAGCAGAAAAAGTGGCAATAGAAAATTAATTGGCATACTCTCGATGGATAATCGGAGAT
>JAICIH010000576.1 GCA_025924475.1 Bryobacteraceae bacterium | reverse complement strand
TCCTGATCTCCGCTTCGACGCGAAACATCCCAACATCCGAGGCAAGAACCGTGTGCGTTAGCAGCGCCCGCACGGGTCTGTGCGGGGGGCGGTCAGTAATGGCCGTCCCTACCGCGACCGCCGGGCGTCCTCGCCCGGCTTGCTCTAGCTAGAGACCCGGCTGCTACAAGAGAAATATGTCCCGTTACGCGGCCGTCGATATCGGCAGCAACTCGGTACGTATGATGGCCGCCGAAATCGGTCACGGCCAAACACAAATCCTCGCTGAGGACCGGCAAGTTACACGATTGGGCGAAAGCGTATTTCGCGGCGGCCGAATCAGCAAACCGGCGCTCGATTTTCTGTGCGCCACGCTGGCCAAAATGGCCGCTGTATACGGCCGGTTGGATGTGGCCGCTGTGCGCGCGGTGGCGACCAGCGCGGTTCGCGACGCCAGCAACCAACACGAATTTCTGGCGCGCGCGAGGCGTGCCCTTGGCACGAACGTAGAAATCATATCGGGCCAGGAAGAAGCGCGGCTGATTCATTTAGGCGTAAAGGCGCGTTGGCCGCGGCTGCGCGAGCGAACTCTCATCGTCGACGTGGGTGGGGGCAGTGCCGAGTTGATTCTCAGCCAGAACGGGCAATTGATCGACGCGGTATCGAAACCCTTGGGCGCCGTCCGCCTGACCGAAATGTTTCTCAAAAGCGATCCGCCCCTCGAGGAAGAACTTCATCGACTAGACGGATACGTGCGCGAAAAACTCGCTTCCTTTCATAAGCGGCACGGCGCAGAAAAATTCGACCGCACGCTGGCGACGTCCGCCACGGCAGCAGCTCTCGTATGCGCCATTAACCGGATTCCCCGCATGAAGCGGGAACAAGCCGACCGTGCGCGCGCGTTTACCGGGCAACTTCGCGAGCTGTACGCCAAGCTTGCCGCGCGCAATGTAAGCGGGCGGCGCAAGATAACCGGCATTGGACCCAAACGAGCGGAGATTGTGGTGGCGGGTGCGGCAGTATTCTTGCGCGCGCTCGAAACGTTCGGGCAGCGGTCGCTCTATTACTGCGCTGCCGGTGTGCGCGATGGCATTATTGCGGATTTGGCGGCGCGTCGGGTGGGCAGCGAGCTGTCGCAGCTTTCGCGCGAGCAGCGCGAGATTGTCGAAAAGATGGCCCGGCGCTATGGCGTCTCCCTGCCGCATGCGCGGCATGTGGCGGGTCTGGCGCATCGGTTGTTTGAAGTGCTCCAACCGGTGCATCGTCTGCCGCGCGCTACCGGCAAACTGCTCGAAGCAGCCGCTCATTTACACGATATCGGCCATTTCGTGAACGGCGCCGGCCATCATAAGCATTCCGCCTATCTGATCGTCAACTCCGATATGCCGGGCTTTACGAATGATGAGCGCCTGACCATTGCGGCGCTTTGCCGCTTTCATCGAAAATCCATGCCGGAGCCCGGCCACGCGCATTTTCAGGCTTTGCATGCCGATATCAAGCGAACCGTGGTCCTCCTTGCGCCGCTGCTGCGGATGGCGGACGCCCTCGATTGCGGCCACGGTCAAAAAGTGCACGATATCTCGAGCGCCTTACGCGACGGCAACCTGCATCTGCTGGTCGAAGCGGCCAAGGATGCCGACCTCGAAATCTGGGCCGCCAATCAGGCTGCCGAAGCATTTCGCAAGAGTTACGGCCGGCGCATCGTGTTCCAGCGTGTATCCTGACAGCCGCATGACCCTAGCGAACTTGCGGCGCGAGTTGGCGGCCGCCGGCGATCCACGCCGGGCAGAAAGCGCGGTCTGGTTCTTCAAGACCGGTAAAGGCCAGTATGGCGAGGGCGATCGCTTTATTGGAGTTCCGGTTCCCACGCTGCGGAAAATCGCTCTCCGCTACACACACCTATCGTTCGCTGATCTAAAACAATTGCTCGCTTCCAAAATTCACGAGCATCGCGCCGCGGCGCTTGAAATTCTGGTGGCGCAATACAAAAGCGCGGATGCGGCCAGACGGCAGGCTATTTTCGATTTTTATCTGGCGAACACGGCCCGAATCAATAACTGGGACCTGGTGGATGCATCGGCCCGCGATATCGTCGGAGGCCATCTTTTAAAACGGGATAAAAAAATCCTCTATCACTTGGCGCGATCGGCGAGTCTTTGGGAACGCCGCATTGCCATTATTGCGACATTGAAATTTCTGAAAGCGGGCCGCACAACCGAAACCTTCCGGCTGGCGAAATTGCTCTTGGCCGATCCGCACGATCTGATTCACAAAGCCGTCGGCTGGGCGCTTCGCGAAGCGGGCAAAATCTCACCCGGCGAGCTGCGAGAATTTCTCGAGGTCAATTATGAGGCCATCCAGCGGACCGCCTTACGCTACGCAATCGAACGATTCTCTCCAGCCGAACGCAAGCGCTGGCTGGTATTAAAGAACCGCGCACGTAAGTAAGCGGCCAAGGAGATGTGCCCGCTTTTACCGCGTCAGCACCAACGGATTCTCATGCCCCCGCGCAGTCACCGGCTCTACGCCTACCACCCGGCCGCCGCGAACCATAAGCGCCTGATCGAAATTATT
>JAICIH010000575.1 GCA_025924475.1 Bryobacteraceae bacterium | reverse complement strand
CGTCTCGACTCGATCCGATTGAGGCGCTGCGGTACGAATAAGCCGAATTCGGTGATCCTCGAATCTTCTCCACTCATTTTAAGACCAGAAAGCAGTCGGAAAAAATTTCACGGGTTTGCTCCAGAAGCATGGCCGCTGACGCCTCTTAGTACTCCATTTTTCAAGGGAATGCAGAGGAATCGCCCCTTGGTAAGTAGCTTGCAAGCAGATGGCTAGGAGGACTCTCCCATGTCTGAGGAAATACCTGCTCATCCTGAGCACACCGTCACGTTGCGCCTGCTGCCCGTCTTGCTTTTGGCTTTGACTGTAGGCGCTCTTGGATATTCGTGGCACGAGCGAAATGTCGCGAAGAAGCTTGCGACTGACAATAGCGTGATGAGGGCATCGCTGAACGCGACCCGCGACCAGATCAACGCATTGAGCGCGAAAGTGAATGCGCTGGCATATCAGGCGGCACCTGAAGCGGCAAGCAAGCCGGCGGCAGCGATCTATCGGAAGCCGTTGACTGCTGCAGTCTCGCGGCATCGGATTCACCGCGTCGACGATCCGCGCTGGAAGAAGATGCAGGGCCAACTCGACGAGCAAGGGCGAGCAATCGACTCGACGCGACAGGATTTGGCGAGTGCGCGAACTGAGCTCACCGGCTCCATCGCGAAGACCCACGACGAACTGGTGCTGCTGGAGAAGAAGGGCGAGCGCAACTACTACGAATTCGATCTCGACAAAACAGGCCAATTTCAGCGGCAAGGTCCAGTTGGCATTCGCCTGAAGAAGGCAAACACGAAACATGCCTACGCGGATCTGGAGTTGTTAGTCGACGATTCGAAAGTCTCGAAGAAGCATGTAAATGTCTTTGAGCCGGTGGTTTTCTATCCCGCAGACGAGAAAGTGCCCGTGGAAATTGTGATTAACAGTGTTACGAAAAATCACATTCACGGATACGTCAGTGCCCCGAAATATCGCAGCGAGGACCTGCAGGCCATGGCGAACTCGGGAACAAGCAACCCGGATCAGACGAGTTCGGATGGGAAGCCTTCGCCCGCGCGGCAAAGATTGCCAGTACCGGTTGCACCCGCGCGCTAGCTTTACGGTTTAAATGATCGAGCAAAAGAAACGGCCTCACGCAGTGAGGCCGTTCTTTATCGTTCGATGCTCGGCTTAGTGGCGTTCGTGACCTTTACCGCGGTCTCCTCCGTGGCCCTGGCCTTGATTAGGGGCGCCGCCGCGCGGACCACCGTTCTGGCCGTGCGAAGGTTGATAGTCGCTCGGGCGGAGTTCCGGACGTCCGTGATTCTCGGGTCGAGGCGAATTGTAAGACTGTCCGCCACGATTGCCGCGATCCTGACGAGGATCCATCTCCCGCGCACCACGATTGCCGCGATCCTGCTGGCGGGGCATCGGGCGGTCCATATTACGCGCGCTGGGATGAGGAATGTCGCGATCCATCCCGCGATTACCCGGCCGATATTGCGGTTCCGGACGCGAAGGCCTTACGTCACGTCCATGAAACTCGTTCGGACGTCGAGTGGCTGCAATTTCCGGGCGTCCATGATTCACCGAGGCCAAGAAGGCTCGATTCCCTGCCGCGCCATGTTCGTGCTGCATCTGCATATGCGTCGGTTCGAAGTGGCGCTCGTGCATTGCCCGCTCTTCTTCGGGGCGCGGACGCATGTTGATTCCGCCCCTGCCGCCGTTGTAGCTGATGCGGTTGACCGTCACGTTGTTGTTGACCACCGTGCGGTTGTAGACATTTGTGATGTGAACGTTGGTGACGTTAATATTCGTCACGCTGCGGTTGTAGTAGAAATTGCGGCCATGCCAATATCCGCCCGCGAAACCCGTGCCGAAGTATCCGAAGCCGTAGTTCACCCCACCGTAGAAGCCGACGTGCGGTCCCCAATATCCGGCATGCCACACGTAATAGCCTTCGGACCAACCCCAGTAGCCGGGCGTCCACAGCAAGCCGGGCTCGGGCGCCATGACCCAGGTTCCGGGAACCCAGTAGTAGCCATCCGGGCCATATGCCCAGTAACCGGGCGTCCAAATGTAGCCGTCTCCCGGGCAAGCGGGCTGCGCGTATACCGGCAGCACTGGCGGAGCCACCGTGACAGAAATGAATACCCCGGCAAACGAGGACGCCGGAATAACGACGAGCATCAGCGCAAATAGCGCCAAGCGGATGAAACGGGAAACACGCATGTTCTCTCCTCTAGCCCATTGCCTCTTTTGGGGAGCGGCTGGGCGATTCAGATCGAGTGGCGAAACAGCCAACATTGCTTGAACCTCGCATATACAAACGCGAGTTCCTGGAATATGTTGCTGGACGGGCAGATCGTGTTCATAGTAGGAGGTTTGCAGCCTCTTGCGGCGCATTGATTACCAAAGAGAATTACGCAGGTAATAAAGCGGCGCCTGGGAGTTTGAGCTGTAACGCCTAGCCCCTTGTTGCTATCCAATGCACAGAAGTCTTGGTCGAAGCGAAGGCTCTCGAAAGCGACAAATATGAATCGGAAAAAATTTGTGATCCTGGGCGGCGGGATGGTCGCCGGTTACGCGGCCAAAGAACTGGT
>JAICIH010000574.1 GCA_025924475.1 Bryobacteraceae bacterium | reverse complement strand
GGATTCGGCACCGCGGCAAATTATTACGCAACGCAATCGGCGATGAATTTTCTGAATGCGATTCGCGTTCCCACACTCTTGATTTCCGCGAAAGACGATCCGCTGGTGCCATTTGAAATTTACGGACATCCCGCCTTTCAAACCAATCCGGCCTTGACGCTACTTGCTACTGAGCACGGCGGGCATCTAGGCTTTCTGGCGCGCCGGAAGCCCAGGTTTTGGCTCGATGGAACGGTGCTCGATTGGATCGATTCGACCGAATCGAAGAGTTCACGAAGCGATAGCTTTTTTCGTCTCACGAGATAAAGCGGCATCGTACGCTTTGTACGCTTCATCCAGCACTTCGACCACATGAGCAACGCGCTGGCCTGAGCCATACAAGCGGGCACCCGCAGAAAGCTGCAGCATACAGCCGGGATTCGCGGTTACGATAAGAGACGCCTTGGTGGTGGCGACGAATTCCATCTTCCGCTGCAAAATCTGATTTGCCATTTCACTTTGGACAATGTTATAAATGCCGGCGCTGCCGCAGCACAAGTCGGCCATAGGCATCTCGCGGAAGCGCAATCCAGGAATAGCCTTCAGCAGCTTTCTAGGCGCGACACGGATTTTCTGACCGTGTGCCAGATGGCAGGAATCCTGGTATGTAGCCACGGCATCTACAGGTCCCATCTCGGGGTTTAGTTCAATACTTGCAAGAAATTCGGTGATATCCTTCATCTTTTCCTTGAAGGCAAGAGCGCGGTCGCGATAGGCCGGGTCGGCGTGCAGCAGATGATCGTATTCCTTCAACGTCGATCCACAGCCGGCGGCGTTGGTGATGAGGGCGTCGAAATCTTCGCCGAGGAAGACATCGATATTGTTGCGCGCCAGGGCGCGCGCCTGGTCGGCGAGGCCGGAGTGAAGATGGAGAGCGCCGCAACAGTTTTGAGCGGCCGGAATGACCACCTCGCAGCCATTCCGCTGCAAGACGCGGACAGTCGCCTCATTCAGACGCGCGAACGCCACATTTGCGATACAACCGGCTAAGAAGCCGACACGATAGCGGCGCTCCCCCAAAGCCGGAAACGTTTTTCCGATCTTCGAATAGAAGAACGGCGCTTCCGCATTGGGCGTAAGAGCTTCCAGATTCGACAGTTTGCCAAACAGTTTCAGGACGCCCGTAAAGCGCACGAGCCGCTGCAACCCGGAAACCTGGTACAGATACAGCAGCGTGCCTGCCAACTGCAAGCTAGTGCGGGAAGGAAGGAGCTTTTGAAAAACCAGCGCACGCGTCAAGCGCGTCAGCCACGACGGTTTTTCCTGCGATCTGATCTGCTCCCGCGCATCTTCGATCAGGCGTCCATAGGGAACGCCGGATGGACAGGCGGTCTCACAGCCGCGGCAGGCGAGGCAAAGGTCCAAATGCCGGATGTAGGTATCGGTAATGGGGGCGCCGCTGGCGACCTGATTCATCTGGTAGATGCGGCCGCGAGGAGAATCCATTTCGATTCCCAATTCGCGATAGGTGGGGCACGCATTCAGGCACAGGCCGCAGTGTACGCATTTATCCAAATCCGCCTGCGCGGGTCCGCTAGATTCTGCCATACAAGCGCGAACGGTTCAGAAGATTATCGGGGTCGAACATTTGTTTAACCTTCTTCATGATGGCAAATGCGTTGGTGCGCGCCAGGGAGGAATCGAGCAGCCAAAGCTCCTGGCTGGTGCGTTTGTCTTCCGGCGCGAACTCCACGGCAGCGCTCCACCCATTTTGAGCGGCTGCCTTCCAGAGCGCTGGCAACGCTTGCCAGGATGTCAGGTACGCGTACGTCACACCGGAACCGGCGTGGCAAATGCACGGGCCGGAAACGAGGCGCAGAACGGCTAGCGTGTCTCGAAGCTTGGTCCCGAGACGAAGCACGACGCCGTTCGGCTGGCGGCGAATAAATTCCGCGCAGAAATCGGAAATGCCTTTCCACCAATTCGCTTCCGCGATTCCGGTTAGGCGTTCGCCGGCCTGCAATTCTCTGGCATAGCGCGCGAGCACGTTGGCGCTGCCGCTGACGCGTACGGCCAGAAGATAGCCGGATGCGCCCAGTCTGGCGGCAGCGGGAGGCGAAATGATTTCAAGAGCCATCGGCCGCAGAATGCTGCCGACGATCGCATCCCTTTTCTCGACCGTGCGATCGAGATCCGGGCAGGACAGCAGAAATGTGGCGGTCTGCTCCGGGATGGGATGGACGCGAAAGTTAACACTCGTGATTACTGCAAGCGTGCCGAAGCTTCCGATCATGAGCTTTCCCATATCCAGTCCAGCGACGTTTTTGACGACCATTCCTCCGGTGCGCACGAGACGCCCTTCCAGAGTTGCGAACTGCATGCCGATGATGAGATCGCGCGCCGTTCCGAACAAGCGCCGCAAAGGCCCGCTGGAATTCGCCGCTACGATTCCGCCAACGGTGGCTTGGGCGGGCAAGGGCGGATCCAGGGCGATCATTTGACCATTAGCCGCGAGCAGCTTCTGTAGCTCGGCAAATCCCATTCCCGCTTCCACGCTAATGGTCAAATCGTTCGGCTCGTATTGGAGGACGCGGCGCAATCCGCGTG
>JAICIH010000573.1 GCA_025924475.1 Bryobacteraceae bacterium | reverse complement strand
CGCCACTGCGAAAAACAGCAGTACGGCGGCAAGCAGCGGGCTACGACTGCAAATAGACATCTGGAACATGAGTTTATAACGAGAGAGGAAGGCGTGGCGACCGGCGATATCTGGATCAGCCGTAACCGGCAACGTGAACAACCGCCGCTCAAAAGTTGTAAGCAAGCGCGAGCCGCACAAAGCGCGGAGACTGAATCGCAACCGGCAAACGAGAATTGAAATCGGGGCCGCTGAGGTCCGACTGTTGAATTTCCTGGCCGGCATTCATCACATTCAGGACGTCGGCGGAAGCGGTAATCCGGCTCGAGGGAAGCCGAAACTCTCTTTGTACACGCAGATTCCAATTCAAAACATATTGGGCGCGGTTACCACCTTCTGGACTGCCGCGGACGGTTGTTGCCGTCAAGAACGGTCCTTGCGCCAAACCGGTAACCAGTAGCTGACGTGCAAACGGCATTCCGTCCATGTAATTGGCAACGCTGGCCAGTTCCAATCGCCCCCAAGCGGATGGAAGCCGGTAGACTGCCTGAAGCTTGCCCAGGTAGGCTCGATCGACGAAACTCCGCGCCAGAGTCAAAAGCGTGCTGTTCGGGTCTACAAACAGTGTTCCGGTCACGTCGGGATCGTTCTCGAAGACCGCATTACCTGGATTTGTCGGGCCCCATGCTTTTTCCGCCGTGAATGAGGCATGCACCGCCAAACCACGCCATTCGCTACTCACTTCGGCAACCAACCCGATGTTGAGCGTTCGGAGACCTGGCGCGTTGGTCAGTACATACCTGTCATTGCCGAACGTTGCCGGGTTCGGCCGATAAACGGTTAGTTGCTGGTCGTCGAACGTGCCTGGAATCGCGTCGGATCCGGGGTCGAGGATCGAAACTGGGGCAAATGCGTTTGCGCTTAAACCAGTGTCGACGGCCACAATGCGATGCTTCTCATCCCGCCGGAACAGTTGAACCCGGGCGAAAGTATTCGGCGTTAGGGCGATTTGACCACCGACGTCAAATTCATCCGCGTACGGCCGTCGCAAAGAAGGTGATATGGACGAATACGGGCCGCCAAAACGCAACACCAAGGCGCCCTGCTCATTGGGCTGAAACCAGCCATCTGCATTGCGATCGACCCATTGATACACGCTCCCGCCGAGGCTGTTCGAATTGGCATAGTCAAGATAGCGGCCCGCCAGCGGTGAATACAGGCGGTGGTATCCGCCACGTATCACAAATCCGCGCGTATGGGGAATCCGCCAGGCGAATCCGGCTCGTGGAGAGACGCTATTCCAAGCAATCAAATCTCCGACCGCAGAATAGCTTCGGGCTACTGTGAACGAGCCGGCAGGGCTGCTTTGCGCGGGCAAAGAGCCTCGGGAAAAATCCCCCAAGACTCCGAGATCAAGGGAAATTCCCTCATGGAAGGAAAGTTGGTCCGCTAAATATGCCGAAATTGAATGCAGTTTCTCGCGCGAATCGATCGGCGTGTTATATTCCACCACCGCGGCTGGTATGCCGGCAGCGGTGATGAGGTTCAGACCGGAGGGCGTCGTGAAACGATTGCGAGGCGACGATAGGCTCCCATCTCCGCCGGCTATGATCTGGTGATGAAGACCGCCCGTATTGAGACGCGCGGGTTGCCACGCGGCCGCAATCTGGTGGCGCGGGCGGTCCGCAAGGTTCTCGAGCGGAGGTGCGCCGGAGATCGTACTGCCCAGGAGTTCTATACGGCTCTGATTCGGCGTGGATTGCGACGACGGCCACGTGAGAAGCCGGCCAGCCGAATATCCGTAACGCACCTGCAACGCTCCCAATCCCGCACTGGCAGGGACATGATGAGTCCAGCCGACTTGCAGAAAGTTCAATTTATCCGTTTCCGCTTCGCCAGGGAAGCCATCCGCTAGTTCAAATTCGGGCGACATACGGCGCGCGGCCAAAGCTTCGATGCCCGCCGGCATGCCAGAATCGGAGAGATCCATTCGCGAACCGCTGTATTCCGCGTCGAACTGGTCGTGAGAACCGGCGCGAATGCGGCCGAGAACATTCCCGAACAGGAGGCGGCTATTTTGATCTTGTCCGGGCGCGGCTAATTCAATCGTCTGCGATGCCCATTGACCCGTGCCGGAAGCAAACAGATCTGCCCATTTCGTAACCGGTCCGCCAATTTCGAACCGGTTTCGCGTGAACCAACGAAATCGCTCGGGTTGCTGAACCGCGCCGCGTTTGTCCCGCGGCGGCAGGTTATTAGAGGAGAAAACCGAACCAGTGCCGGAACTCGAAATTGCGCCGTGCCACGATGTCCTCGGTTCCGTTAGGAAAGCGCCCACTTCGTTGCCGTAAGCGCCTGAAGTAACCAGCGCCGAGTCGGTCCGTACCACGATTTCACCGAGCGATTGCACGTCCGGAACAACTGCCGGGCGTCCCGGCTGGTACGAGTCTGTTGCATCCAATCCTTGCAGCTTGAATTGTGTTGCTGTCCAGGAAAATGCTCTTTGGGAAACGAGCGTCAGGCGGTTGTCGGCCAGACCTGTGAAATCCAGCGGCGCCGTCACGTTACCGGGATCGCGGCTCGCCAGAGTGCTTTGCAAGCTGAATCCCTCGGGAAACTTTGACGCGCGGGTTGCATCCTGCCACAGTCCCAGGTTCAGCGGTTGG
>JAICIH010000572.1 GCA_025924475.1 Bryobacteraceae bacterium | reverse complement strand
TCGCTGGCAGGACGCGCTCCCGATTTCACTCGGCAAAACAGTCTTCGCTTACGGCGATGACGCAGAATATATTCCGCTGCCCGGCACTCCTCGCAAGTCGCTGGTAGACGACCCGAACCTGACCGATTGGTACAAGTTCGATTTTTCCTCCGATAAGCCGAAGCTCGTGTTTTTCCAGATTGATCTCATGGAGCGCGACCAGGTGCCCGTGAATGTCGCCGTTTATCGCGAAAGCGGTGGCAAACTTGTCGAATATCACGAAGGGGAAGATCCGGTTACACTCCCGCACGAAGTGCAGGCGCTTCCCGGCAACAAATTCACTCCGCGCGTTCTGAAAGACGCCGGAACCTATTGGATCGCGGTGCGCGCCAGCCACCCGGAGTACAAACTCCGCACACACGTGTACGACGTCCCGCCTTACTCCGATCCGCAGCAAGCTGCCCGAACCGGTTTGGATTACATTCTGGGCGCTGCCGATTCCTGGCATGCCAATACGCCTCGTCGCGGCGGCGTGTTCGATCGTATCTCGAGCGTTCATCAGGAAACTTCCCTCTGTGTGGCTTGTCATGCCACCCATTTCCCGCAGCGTGCCGCCCTATATGCTGCGCGCAACGGCTATCCGGTCCATCAGCGCCAGCAGCTCCAGTTCCTGGCAGAACGCTTCTATAACAATCCGCGCCCATTCTATGGCTTCGCCGAACAAGGAGCCGTCTGGGCGCGCGTGATTTCAGCGCCGGCCAATGTTCTCGGCCGCATGTCTCACCTGATGGACCTTTATGAAGACCAGATCACCGGCGAGCGGCGCGAAAGTTTTCACAAAGGAATCGTCGAATATCTGAAGCTCTACTACGCCGGCCGCGACAAGTTGCCGAATGACGAAACCAACGGCAACCTGCCCATCGTGAGCACGTACGAAATCGCCTGGTACGCCTGGACCGCAACCAAGGATCCGAGACTAGGGCCCTGGATGGCCGCGGGCGAGGTCAAGAACGTCACCGACCTCTGCTATCAAACGCTCGCGCTCGCCGACATCGATAGCAGCCGCTATCACGATCTGATTCAAAAGAATGTAGAACGGCTTTTTTCTTTGCAGCGCCCGGACGGCCAGTGGTCTTATAAATTCGAACCGGACCAGCCCGAAGTTGAGTTCCAGACCGGCCACGTGCTCTGGACGCTCCACGCCGCCGGCGTGCCGCTCTCGGACTCGCACGTAGCCAAGGCCATCAAATATCTCTTAGGGCGGCAGCAGCCGTTTGGCGGCTGGCTCGATCCGCAGCAATCGTTTGAAAATTTCCGCACGCCTTTCCGCGAAACGCAATTCGCAACTATGGCCTTGAGCGCGTACTATCCCATCGCGAATCGGCCGAAAGGTTGGGACGCCCCCGCCGTGAAGAAGCTGTCGAGCGACCCTGTGCGCCTGCTCGAACAATTGGACAATATCTGGGACCCGGTGCCGGATTCCGTCCGCAAACAGATTGTGGAAGCAGCCCAATCGAACGACGCGCTCGTCCGCCAGGCCGCGGCCGAAGCACTGGGCCGGCTGGGTAAACCCGATCCGGTGCTATTCAAACTGCTCGGCGACCCGAGCAAGATGGTCGCTCGAACGGCTGCCTGGGCCGTGCGTCAGACCTATAGCCGTCATGAGGATACTCCCTCGAACGATTTACTTGCCGCCTTGCAATCGACTGACGACCGTACGCGCTGGGGCGCCACGCGCGTCTTTGCGCAGCATTTTTCCACGCTTGCGCGCCGTCCCGAAGTCGCCGCGGCTCTGTTGAAGCTGGATGACGATCCCGCCGTCACGGTCCGAATGATGGCGATTAAAGGAAGCTGGCAGCTCTGGTTCTGGACGCCAGATAAGGCCGTTAAAAGCAATATCGAAGACGAACTGCTCGCCGAAATGCTGAAGCCGCAGCAGCCCTGGATTAAGAGCAATCTCCACGACGCCATTTACAATCTCGCCGACGAGAATATCCGCTACCTATACAACAACTGGGTGCCGCTGCTTGGCGAGGAGGCTGATCGCGAGCGCGCCATTCGTGGCCGGCTTGCGATTGAAGCGCACCTTGCTGATAAGTTCGCCCACGTGCTCGACACCGGCTCGGATGCGCAAAAGAAAGAGCTGCTTCAATTTCTTACCGAATTTCCGCTGCGCCGCGCCGACGTCTACAATCTGGAGGCCGATTTGCACACCGTCGCACCGCCTCTTTACAATCGCATCGGCAACGATATCGAGCAGATTGCCTTCTTCGGCCAAAGCGCCGAGCGGCTTGCTCGTTCGTTGCGCCCGTTATTCGATTCCTCCGATCCCGAAATGCGCCGGCTGGCATCGCAAGCCGCTTTGCTTGTGCGTGACACCCGTTTCGCGGCTGTTAACCAAATCGCCGGACCGATGGGCCCCGACGTTCATCTTGTAATGGCCAAGTTGCAAACTGTACCGGAAGGCGCCGAGGTCGCGCGCGCCCTGAAACCGGCGCCTGTGAAAACGGCGGCCACGGCTGTCTCTCCGGTTCAACTGAAGCCTGCGGCCAAGCTTGATGAGGCATATTTTACGGATCGCATCAAACCCATTCTTTGGAAAAAGGGGAAGGATGGCTATGCCTGCGCCGAGTGCCACCAATCGCATGCCATCTTTCAAGCCACATATCAGACCGCGCTCCGCGTAGCGGATC
>JAICIH010000571.1 GCA_025924475.1 Bryobacteraceae bacterium | reverse complement strand
CGTTTTGAATATAAAAAACGCGCACCACCTCGTCCTGATATTCCTGGCGTTTTTGTTCGTTTTCCTGGGTAACGAAAATCGCGTTGCGACTAATGGGCTTCCAAAACGTATGCGTGACGAGCGCTACATAGTTGAGCGCCTCTTCCAACGTGACGTGATTCAGATCGAGGTTAAAGTTGCGCGTGCCGCCGGTGGCCGAATCGATACCGGCAGGATCGAACAAAACGTTAATGCCGGCGAGCTTGCCGACGCTTTCATAGAGCACTCGCGCCGGCTGGTTATTGAGCCGCAAACCATCCAATTGGCTGGTGATCGGTCGTAATTCGGGCGGCCCTTCGAGGGAACCAATGCGCTTCTCGATCTCCCGGCGAGCGCGTTCGGCGGCAGTGAGAATGGGCGTCCCTAGGGGAAACCTGGCCTGCTCCTTCAACATGCGTTCGGTCTCGGCGATCTCCTGCAAGGCGATTTGGGAGGAAGGATCGGTCAGCAGGGCTTTCTGAAACTGCACCATAGCCTCATTCAATTTCTGCTGCTCCAGCAATTTCTTGCCCTGGCTGATGTGCTGCTCGGCGGCCCGGCCGCGCGTCCGCTGGTTAGCCAACATGTAAGCGGGATCGCGTGGATCTTCTTCTAATGCCTGGTCGTAGTAATTAAGGGCCGCGTCGTAATCCTTGCGAGCTTCGGCTTTCTCGCCTTCTTTCATGTACTTGTCGCCTTTTTTGGTGCGCGCCGCCAGAGGCGAAGAGAGCAGCGCCACACTGCAAACAAGCATCGCGGCATACCCTAATCCGCCCAAAGTTTTGACCTTATATCGCATTTCGCGCCTTACACGACTGCCAAGTACACAAAAAAGAGTGTCGGACCGACCCCAAATTCCTCTCGGTTCAAAGGCTTGACGTATCGCCGGGCGGTTCCGTTTAACGATTGCGCGAAACTGAGAAGACAAATCCTTGGCTCAGCAAAGCGACATTAAGATTCTAAGCGATAACCGCTCGGCGGGTCACAATTACCACCTTCTGGACCGCTATGAGGCGGGGCTGGTCCTGACTGGGACCGAGGTGAAATCGGCCAAAACCGGGAAAATCCAGCTCAAAGAGAGCTATGCCGAGATCACCGAGGGGGAAGCGTTTCTGGTGAATGCCCATATCAGCGAGTATTCGCACGGCAATCTGATGAACCATGCGCCGGTGCGCCGGCGGAAACTCTTGCTTCACCGGGGGGAGATCGAGAAATTGCGCGTCGAAACGCGGGAGCGCGGCCTGACGATCGTTCCGACCAAACTGTATCTCAAAGGCGGACGGATCAAGGTAGAGATCGCGGTGGGCAAAGGGAAGAAGTTTCACGATAAACGGGAAGCGATTAAAGCGAAGGAAATGCAGGCGGAGGCGAAGGCGGCGGTGGGGAGAAGTAGGAAAGAGCGGAGTTAGGAGAAGACAGAATCAAATCATGCAACTTCATCTAGACACGTCCGCGGTGGACAAGATTGGCGCTGATGCGCTGGCCGTGATTTGCTTTGAGGCTCCGGAAAAGGGAGAGGCGGAGCCGGATCCGGAGATTGCGCAGCAGAATGGCTGGCTGGCAGAGATCCGCGGCACCAAAGAATTTTCGGGCAAGCTTTACGAAATTGCAATTTTGCATCGGCCGCAAGGGATTGCCGCTAAACGGCTGGTAGTCGTCGGCGGCGGTAAGCGCGAGAAATTTTCGACGGTGGAAGCGCGGCGCGCGGCTGGAGCGCTGGTGCGGACGCTTAAAGCAAAAGGCGTACGGACAATCGCTCTGCTCCTTCAGAATCCGGCTGAATATATAACCGCAGTCGCCGAAGGCGCCGTGCTTGGCGTATGGGAAGCAAGTAAATATAAATCCGACCCCAAAAAAGACGAGCAACAGATCGATACATTTACGATCGCCGCGCCCAATGCCGATGCGGCTGGTTTGCGAGGCCAGCTCGAGCGCGGGCGCATCGTGGCAGAAGCGCAAAATCTGACGCGCGATCTGGTGAATGAGCCGGCGAACAAGCTGACGCCGGCCGGACTGGCGGAAGCCGCTTCGCGGATGGCCGCAGAAGCGGGTCTCGAATGCGAAGTGCTGGACGAGAAGGCCATGGCCGCGCTCGGCATGGGTTCGTTGTTAGGCGTAGCGCAAGGCAGCAGCAATCCGCCATTCCTTATCGTCCTCAAATACCGGCCGGCCGCAGCGCAGGGCTCGGATCACCTGGCGCTTGTCGGCAAGGGCGTGACTTTCGATACCGGCGGCATTTCCATTAAGCCGAGCGATGGCATGGAAAAAATGAAGTACGACATGGCCGGCGCGGCGGCGGTAATAGGGGCGATGCGCGCGTTGGCCGCGTTAAAGCCGGCAATTCCGGTGACCGGATACGTTCCTACGGTCGAGAACATGCTGAACGGCAACGCACAACGGCCGGGCGACATCGTGACCGCGCTTTCGGGGAAAACTATCGAAGTGCTGAACACGGATGCGGAGGGGCGTCTGATTCTGGCCGATGCCATTACATACGCCAACCGCAACGGCGCGACGCACATGGTGGACGCTGCTACGTTGACCGGTGCAATTGCCATCGCACTCGGGCATTACAACATGGGCGCCTTTACCAACAACGAAACTTTTCTGGCGAAGCTTCTCGCAGCGGCGCGCGTGGCCGGAGAGAAGACCTGGCAACTGCCGATGG
>JAICIH010000570.1 GCA_025924475.1 Bryobacteraceae bacterium | reverse complement strand
GGCTAGCCGCAACCAAACGCGCCGTGCGGCTTCAGGAGCGAACGTTACGCTCCCTGGTGGTCGCGGCTCAGTTTCAGATCAATGACTTGCGAAGTTGAACTCGTCGCAAGCGGCAAAGAATTTGAGATGTAGTAGTACAAATGCCGCTTGCTCACGCGCGCCATTCTTAAGCGGCAGTAGAGATTTCGTCCAGAATCTTTTCGCAGGCGGCGCGCGGGTCGGCGGCGCGCGTGACCTGGCGCCCGATCACCAGATAATCCGCGCCATTCGCGATCGCCTCCGCCGGCGTGGCGACACGTTTTTGGTCGCCTTTGAGCGCACCCGCCGAACGCACGCCGGGCGTTACCAGCAGCATGCCGGGGCCTGTAATGCGCCGCACGCGCGCCACCTCGAGCGGCGAGCAGATGATGCCGTCCATGCCGCTCTCCACCGCTTTCTTCACGCGCAAGTCCACCAGATCAGAAAGCGGCAAGGTATGCCCGAGATCTGCCAAATCGTCCTGACTGAAGCTGGTGAGTACCGTCACCGCAAGAAGTTTAGTGGCGCCGTTGCCCCGCGCTTCGACAGCAGCTTGCATGAGGCAGCGGCTGGCGTGAATGGTGAGGAACGTCGCGATTCCCTGCCCGGCGATGTGCCGAGTCGTGCGCTTTACCGTCTCTGAAATGTCGTAGAGCTTCAGATCCAGAAAGACTTTCTTTCCCGCTGCGGCGACTTCAGAAACAAATTGCATGCCACCGGCCGCGTACAGTTCCATGCCGATCTTATAGAAGTCGGCGGCGGGCCCGATTTTTTGAATCATCTCTCGGGCGGCGGTAGTGCTATCTACATCCAGAGCAACAATCAGGGGATTCAGGTGGTCACCTCAATTGGTTTCGCTTGTCTTGTTTTCACTCTGCCGATGGCGTACATCTCGCGCCGATGGGCGAGAAGTTTGCGCGCTTCCTGTTCTTCGAGCGAGAGCAGCAAACCACCCGAAGTCTGCGGATCGTAAAGAAGCGCTTCAATTTCTTTCGGGATGGACAGGTCCATTGCCACACAACTTTCCACAAAATCGCGATTGTTGTGCAAACCGCCGGAATAGGCGCCGGCGATTGAATACTCCAGAGCGCCGGGAAGGAAACGAATCGTTCCAGCGCGAATTTCGAGCGTAACGTTACTGGCGAGCGCCATCTCCCGCGCATGCCCCAGAAGACCGAACCCGGTCACGTCCGTGCAGGCATGCACGCGGCGGGAGAGCATGGCTTCACACGCCCCGCGGTTCAGAGTCAGCATTTGCTCAATCGAAGAATCCAGGTGAGCGGGTGCGACAATCCCCTTCTTCAATGCAGTCGAGATAACTCCTGTTCCGATGCGCTTGCTGAACAAAAGAACGTCGCCGGGTTTAGCGCCGGCATTGGTCAAAATATGGCGCGGATCGATGAGGCCGGTCACGGCATAACCAAATTTGACCTGTTCCTCGGCGATGCTGTGGCCACCGAGAACCACGCAGCCCGCCTCGTGGATTTTGTCCGCCCCGCCCCGCAGAATCTGCTCCAAGTCCGCAATATCGCCCTTCGCCGGATACACGACCAGCGAGAGCGCCGTAACGGGCCGTCCGCCCATGGCATACACGTCACTGAGAGCGTTCGCCGCGGCAATGCCGCCGAAGGTATAGGGATCGTCGACTATGGGCGTGAAGAAATCGACCGTCTGCACCATCGCGAGCGGATGGCCGCCAGCCTGCGTCAGATCGTAGACGCCGGCATCGTCCGCGGTATCGTATCCGACCAGCACCTTGTCATTGGCCACACGTGGGACAGTCTTTAGTGCGCGATCGAGTATGCTGGGGCTCAGCTTCGAGGCGCAGCCGCCGGCCTTGGCGTTGGCTGTAAGCTTAGTCGGCATTATTCTCCAGAGTACCCGGCGGCTACGGCGTCTTCCGCGAACGCCCATTCCCGCCAGCCATCCACTAAAGGAAAATAGAGGCCAAGCCAGATCGGCCCCGAGGCAATGCGAGAGAGCAGCGTGGCGTAGCTCTCCAGTTGCTCACGATAGCGGCGCTGTTCTTCATCCAGGAATTGGTCGAGCTTTCCGCCTTTGTGCTGGCCGATCTTGAAATCAACGATCCAGAGCCGGTTCTGCTCGTCGCGAAACACACGGTCTATCGTGCCGCTTACCAGCCGGTCCTGGATTCGACCCGCAATGGGCCACTCGGAATGTTCTTCCACTCGCGATTGGAGTATCCAGCGGCCCCGCTCGCTTTCCAGCGTTTTTCTAAACGCGCGCAACACACGCGCAGAGGCCTCCGGCTCTTCCGCAGCAGGCACTCCGAGCCGCAGCAATTCGCTTTTCACGATTGCAGTCAAATGGCCAGAGGAAAGGTCCGGCCGGTTTCGCTTCAACAATTCATGAACAACCGTTCCCACGTGACGGCTGGTATCGCCCACCCATTCGAAAGTGGTCTTACGGGCCGAAGCGGCGGCGTGCCGAACCAGCGGCGCTTCCCGGACGGGTGTATCGAGCCGCGGAGGCGTCCAATCCGCCGGAAGTCGCGTGAGTATCGTCCGCGGCGCATCGTTTTGCAGTGGAAGCAGAAGCTGCTGCACCGGCACGCGGCCGCGCAGTTTTTCCTGAAACTGCTCTTCGACGGAATTCCAGATCAGGCCCAGGAACGTAGTGCCTGACGGTTTGCCGCATTCGGCGCCGTTCTTCTTCGTCCGCACG
>JAICIH010000569.1 GCA_025924475.1 Bryobacteraceae bacterium | reverse complement strand
TGAGCGCGCCCGCCCGACCGTCGTCTTCCAGTCCCCAGCCGACGTGCAGCGTCGCGCATTCGTATCCCTCGCCGGCCAACCGTTCGGCGAGCGGGGAAGCTTCCTCAGGCGAGTTGATGCGGCCGCTACCTACAAACCCGAAGCCAGCGGCACGGCAATCAGATAACTGCTCCGGCGTGGCAGGCGTGGCAAATTGCACGCCGCCGAATCCGGCTTCTCCGAGCGCGTCCAGGCGCTCGCGAAAACTCCCCGATCGAGGACCGCTCGCGCTCTCCGGCAGAGAGTCGAGCGCCAGCAGATTCATATAGCAGCGCAGTTCGGCGCCGCGACCGGAAGACATCGGCTATCGGCCGTGCTGCTGCGTCGAAGAGGCCAGGCTGCGCGCGCTCTGATCCTTGGTGTCTTCGAGCCAGGCGACGTCGCTCTTGGAATCTTTAAAGCGCCGCAAACCGGCTTCGCGGATCGCCGAATCGGGCACTTTACTCAGCGGCGTATAGCGCGGGTGATGCGCTTCCTTATAAGGATCGTTGCGGGCTGCGTTGTAGCAACAGATCATCGACCAACGCGGTTTGTCGGACTTATTCTGATCGGATCGATGCAGAAGATTGGCGTGGAAGAACAGAACGTCGCCCGGCGCCATTTCGACATAAACCGTTTCCAGCCGTTTCTGCGCTTCGGCCACGCGCTCCAGATCGGCGCCGGCCTGATCGCCCGTCAGCACATGATCGATGCGGCCCAACTGATGCGATCCCTTGAGCACTTGCAGGCAGCCGTTTTCGCGTGTCGCCGGATCTACCGCGATGGAAGCGCTCGTCAGTAGTGGATACAGCACGCCGTTCTGATACCAATAGCCGTAGTCCTGATGCCAGGCCCAGGCGCCGCCGACTTTGGCATCCTTCATGATCATTTTGGAGTGATAATGGTAAACCTCGCCTTCGAGCAGCCGCTCGGCGGAGTTCACGATCGTTTCGCAGCGCGCAAACATTCCGTAAAGTGTGTCGCCGGGATGATTCCACAACGAGAGCCGGACAGTGCCGCCTTCTCCATCGCCTCTGCCGAACGAATGCTGGTCGAGTTCCCTGTCTTCCTTCGCGGCGCGGCGTAGCAGGTCGATTTCCTCGGCGTCGAACATCCCTTTTTCGAGGATGAAGCCGTTCTGTTCGTATTCCTTGAGCCTGGTGTTACTGATTGGGCCGGAGGCCATAACGTAGTTCTTCCTTTCTTAACGAATTCCGAGCGCGCGCATCATTTTGTCGGTCGACTGATAAGCCTCTCGAACCCAGTCTACGATCTTTTCCGGTTCGGGCGAATATTCCAGTTCGATGCTGATGGTTCCATTGAACCCGGCGGACTTGAGCGCCTTTAAATAAGGAGGAAAGTCCACCGTGCCGCGCCCGGGCGGCAGGTCGCCGTGCTTCTTGCCATCGCAATCGGAAAGATGGACGTGCGCGATACGGCTTGCAAGCTGCGCGATCCGGTCTGCATTATCGTGCACCAGTGCCAGATGCGAGATATCCACGTTCGCTCTCGCCGCCGGGTGATCGATATCCTGCAAAAACCGGTCCATGCGTTCGATGCTGTTGACGATCGAAAGTGTAAATGGTTCGAGCTCAATGGCCAGCTCCAAACCGAGCCCGTGCGCATATCCGGCGAGGTCGCGCACATGCTCCACCGCCCATTTCCATTGATCGGCGGGCTGGATGACCTCCTGCTGCCAAATATATTCGCCCACCACGAGCAGCATATTCTTGGCCTCAAGCTCGTAGCCTAGGTCGAGATATCGCTTGGCGCGCAGCACGTGAAAATCGCGTACAGGTTTGTTGAAATCGGCGATGCCCAGCGCGCAACAGACCACGGCGACGACCGGGAGATCGGCCGCGGTGCATGTTTTGCGAATTAACCGCCGCTCTTGTGCCGTGATTTCCAGAGGATCGGCAAAAATATCGATGCTGTCAAAACCTATCTGCTTTGTGAGTTCGATTCCGCGGGCGGTATCGACCGCGGTGCCGAGCCATGCTGAATTAATGAGTCCAAGATGCATTGACCTGGGCCAATTCCGTCAAGCATAATATCATGGACGTTCATCGAACATCATGAACTTGCTAAAAAGCGTTCATCAACAGGCTCGCTAAATGGATTTCGATCTCGATTTGCATCGTCCGCCCCAAAAGCCGCTGCGCGCGGACTTCGGCATAGGCGCGATTGGCGCGGGGTTCATCATGCGCGACGTGCAACTGAAAGCGTATGCCGACGCCGGTTACCGGGTTGCCGCAATTCTGTCGCGTACTCCGGAAATCGCGTGCGAGGTTGCCGAGCTGCGCAGGATTCCGCGCGTCTACGAGCGAATCGAAGACATGCTGGACGATCCGGCGGTCGAGATACTCGACATTGCCGTGCCTCCGGACCGGCAATTAGAAATCGTTCGCCAGGCTGTCGAGCGTGGACGCCACTTGAAGGGCATTCTCGCGCAAAAACCGCTCGCGGTGACTTACCAGGACGCCGTAGAAATTGTTCGCCTTTGCCGCGAAGCCAAAATCACGCTCGCGGTGAACCAGAACATGCGCTATGACCAATCGATTGTGGCGCTGAAGACGCTGCTTGTGCGCGGGGATCTCGGTGTGCCGGTTCTCGGCACGATTGAGATGCGCGCTGTGCCGCATTGGCAGACCTGGCTGCGCGAATACCGGCGACTCACGCTGCTCAACATGAGCATTCATCACATC
>JAICIH010000568.1 GCA_025924475.1 Bryobacteraceae bacterium | reverse complement strand
GCCTGCCATATCAACCGCCACGCCTGAAACAATGCCACCCTTGAGCGCTTTAAGCCCCGAGGGTGGATTTTGACCTTTTCCGCTTTGCCGATCCAGTACCAGCACCTTTTTGCCAGAAGCGACTAAGATCCGCGAATTGTCGGATGTTAGAGAATTGATCCACCCGAGATTGGAAGCCAATTTAGCCGCTTTGAAATCGGGAAGGGAAACTGAATAAAGAGAGCCCTCCGCGTGATCCCCTACAAGAAGCCGGTCGCGATCGAAATGTAAGACACTAGCATCTGTCAAACCCGGCAAAGACATTTGACCGAGGCGTTTTGCGTCCCAGTCGGAAAACGACCAAATTTCGTTATTTGTACCGCCTCCGGCGATGTAGAGTGCATCGCCGCTCGAAGCGATCGAATGGCATTCCTTATCCGGACTGGCTGTTTTTGACGAAGTTTGCCCGGTGCTCGCAAGGTATCGGAAAACCACGCATCCACGCTGTGATCGAGCAGCCACATAAATTGCGTCATCGTCTTCGGCAATGGAAGCAGCTTCAAAACCTGTGGGCACACGAAATACATCTCGCAAGTGAACGTCAGTCGAGTCAATCTCTACCTTCGAGACCCGACCGTCGTTGCTAAGAACAATAACGCCTGGTTTGGAGCCGGATGCCAAGTCAATGGGGCGCCACCCGGATTGCTTAATTTCTTTTACACCGACAACTCTATCCAGTACAGCCAAGGTTTCTATTTGTAGCCTCTTGGAACTTCTCGAGTCCCGCCGTGCTTTGTCAACGGTGTCGAGTGCGGCTCGGCCTTGCGAGATCAGATCTCTCTTCGCATTCTGCCGAATAATGGGATCGTTCGAATCAAGAGCCTTGACGAGTTCGCTCGCTGGGGGAGTTGAATCCGCATATACAATGCCGGCGCTTTCTTTCTTCTTGGCAGGAGACACAATGGAACTGATCAGCTCTGGATTCATGACAGAGTGATAATCTCCGTCCACCAGGGTCATTGTTTTAGAAGTTCGATCATAGGTGATTTCAACCGTGCCGTGAGGCGTGTGATCCAAAACGGGAATCTTGTACCGAGTGCTTTCGTGGGCGCTAGGGCTTGCCTGAAGCAAGAATTCCACCGGCTCGGTGGGACGGGATGAACTGATAATTCGCCACTCGTAATCGATGTTGGAAGCGGTCTTGTAGATCCTTCTCAAAAACAGATTGTCGGCTGTTGAAATAGTTTCGGGATCGCGCAGATCGTGTATGAAGCCTCGAATCTCATATTCGTGGGGAAAGTTGACCCGCCAATACACCACAACGATGAGTGCGCCCAAAATGAATATGCTGATCCAGACAGCCAAGTAAGCTACGGTCTGAATGCGCTGCTGGTCTTTATTCAGCCCGGTGGTGTTTCCTGCTATTCGCAAAAGCACGAACACCATGAAGGCGAAGAGCGCGACCGGGCCATACAGATATAGCAATTTGATCCAGGCTTCGGGTGTCATTTAGGAGATTTTATGCCTAAAACGAATCCTGGTTCAATTTGGGGCAGGGAAAACCTGGTTCGGACCGCTTACCGTAGTTATTCGGCTCTCCATCCTGATAGACTCGATTTGGCGCTTTCAGGGCGCCGCCGTGTCCGCGGGAAGGACCGCGTCCTCCTGGAATCGATGGATTTACTTCGTCAGTTGAATGAACTCTTTTCTGCCTGAGCGAGCGGACACCAGGCGCTGGAAAGGAGCTCAGTGTGAAGCAAGTCTCACCCGTTCGCAAATTGCGCGAACACCCGGACCTGAATCAGCTCAAACGTCAGGCCAAAGAACTACTAAAATCATTTGCTGCAGGTGATGCGGCTGCCACGGCGGAAGTGAACGCGCACTATCGCGGCGCAAACCGTGTTCAGTTCGCGCTACACGACGCGCAGTTGATCTTGGCACGCAGCTACGGCTTCGACAGTTGGCCCAAGCTCAAAGCCTACGTCGATGGAGTGACGGCCCGGCGGCTCGCCGATTTCATCTGCGCCGGAAACGAAAAGGAAGTACGAGCGATGCTGGCGCGGCGCCCGGAATTGGCCAATACGGCGATGTCCTACGGCGATGAGCGTTGCCCGCTCCATTTCGCGGTTATGAAACGCGCTCCGGAAATCGTGCGGCTGCTGATGCAGCTAGGAGCGAATGCCAGAGGCGGTGTTCACCCGCATCGCGCTGCGACCACAGCTCTGACGCTGGCCAGGGAACGCGGCTACTCGGAAATTGTCGCCATTATTGAAGACGAGGAACAACACCGCCGAGAAAAGGAAAGTGCTGCCGGCGCAAGAGTGACGAAGGAGCAGGATGATTTGAGCGCCGCTATCGTTCACGATGAAGAAGTGCAGGCGCTCGCGATGCTCGAAGCCGATCCGTCACTCGTTCATTGCGCCGACCGTGACGGCTGGACACCGCTGCATATCGCGGCGGCAGTGCGCAGTCCCCGGCTTGTGGACTGGCTAGTGGCGCACGGCGCCGCTCCGAATGCGAGCGGCAAAGACGGCCGCACGCCGCTCGATATGGCGGCGGCAGCACGGGGAGCTTTGCGTGTCGACGACTTTAAGCAAATCGCTGACATGCTGCGGCGGGCGGGCGCGGAACTCACCGCGCGCGCCGCTGTGGCGTTGGGCGAGAAAGCGTGGCTGCAGGCGCGGCATTCCGAAGGCGCGCTCGTGAATCCAATCACCTGGGAAGCCGGAGGTCTTTTCACGGTTGCG
>JAICIH010000567.1 GCA_025924475.1 Bryobacteraceae bacterium | reverse complement strand
TCGCAACTTTAATCAGTACGCGATCGCGGCTGACCTTCCGCTCTTCGTAAAGCCGGATCAACTCGCGCGCCTTGGCAATCATCGCCTGCGTGTCGAAGCTCAGCGCGGCGTCCACCTCCGTGGACACGCGCCCAGGGATAACTTTTAGAATCTCGGCGCCGAAGTTGACGAACAGCTTGTCCATGAAGGCTTCGGTCTGCGCCTTGTGGTCCCCGCCCCTCTTCTCGGCGGATTCGAGCGCCTCCTGCACAAGGTGCTGGTACTCCGGCCGCTGCGCCGCATTGGAAAGCAGCGATGGATTGGTGGTGGCATCCTGCGGCTTCACCCTTGCGATCGCCTGTATGTCGCCCGTATCGGCAACCGTCACGCTATATTTTTTTAAGGACTCGAGTACCGTCATCTCTTATAGCTCCTATATTCAGAATATCGCTGCCGCATTGGCCGCGTCGGCTTGCCTTTCGTTATTTGCTCAATCCGCCAAGCCGCCGGGCGTCGATGAAGTCTTATCGGCTTACACCCAGGCGCTTGGCGGAGCGACGGCGGTAGATCGCATTACCACCAGGGAAGTCCAGGGGAGTGTTGGACTGCGCGCCCACGTAACCTATTTTTGGCAGAAGCCGCATCAAGTGCTTCGGATCGGCAAAGGAAATCGAATCGGCCTCAATGGCAACGCCGGCTGGATCGCACCGCGCAGGGGCAGGACGAAGAAACTGGACCGCGCCGCCGCACGGCCGCTTCAAATGGATGCCAATCCGCTGCGCTACGTCCGTTTGAAGGAGCTGTATCCGGAGCTTGTCATCTCACCAACTGAGACGGTAGAAGACCGCCGGATGCACGTCATCGCGGCGCCGAACAATCTCGGCGTCACGAAATTCTATTTCGACGCGGAAACCCATCTTTTGCGCCGCATCGAAGAAACCGGCGAAACCTCCGCCTACTTCAAAACCTCCACCGATTTTCTCGAATACAAAGAGGTAAACGCCACCAAATTCCCGTTCCGGATCGTCCATTCCACTACCGAACCGGGCGGAGCGAAAGAGGATTTTCACGTCAACAAAGTAATCGACAATGTTCCACTAAATCCCGCCGCTTTCAGCAATCCTCGAGTCGACCCTATAGCCCGGTAGCGCGCCCCGCGCCTCGCTCCAGCGCACAATCGCAATGCCCACAAAAATGACCAGCATGGCTGTGGCAGCACGATAGCTGAAGGGCTCGTGAAGAAACAGATATCCGAGAAACACTGCCACAATCGGATTCACAAACATGTAGATCGATACGAGAGCTACCGGCAGATGGTGTAGGGCATAGATAAACGCCGAATAGCCGACAATCGAGCCGATCGCTATCAGATAAATGAGCGCGATGGCCGGACGCATGGCAAGATGCCGCGGCGCTTTCTCAAAAAGAGCGGCAAGCACAAAGGTACCCAGCCCGCCGGCGAATTGCTGCACCGCTCCGGTTACCAGCGGCGCCACTTGCGTAGCGATACGTTTTTGCAGCAGCGCTCCCGTTACCCAGGCCACAACGCTGAGCTGCATCAGGAGGAAACCTTGCAGCGTTCGCCCCCGCCAGCCTTCCTGCACGGCAGCCGGATACACCAGAAAGATAACGCCCGAGACCCCTACCAACAGGCCGCCGACCGTCAACGCCATCGGTTTAGCGCCGCGGGGCAGCAGTGCGTTAACTCCCACCATCCAGAACGGCGCGGTGGTGTAAAACAAAGCCGTCAGCCCGGTGGGAATGAAGAGTTCGGTGAAGACCAATGCGCTGTTGGCCACGGTGATGCATGCAAGCCCGCAAAGAGACGTAAGGACGAGTTCCCTGCCCCGTGGAAGCCGCATGCCCGCAAGCGCCGCGCCGGCGACCAATACACCGCCTGAAATTATGTAGCGAATCCCAATCAGATAAAACGGCGCCAGACCTTCGAGGCCTATGCGGATGCCCAGGTACGTCGTGCCCCAGAAGAAGCACACCGCCGCCAGGCAGAAATAGGCAAGGCGATTGGTCATGCTTTCGGCTCGAGCCTTTCAATCGCCACGGAAGCAATCCGGTTGCGCTCCATTCGGGTGATCGTAAATCGCCGGCCGCCATACTCGATCGATTCGTTCACCTTCGGTAGATAGCCGAATTGGAAAAGCAAAAAGCCGGCAAGCGTCTCAAATCCCGCTTCGCCCGGCAACACCACCTTATAGCGCATTTCGAGATCGCGAATTGTCGTGCTGCCTTCGAGATGAATAACCTTCTCCTGATCGCCCGGTGCGGGTGGCCGCACTTCATCGTGCTCGTCGCTGATCTCACCAAAAATCTGCTTCAAGACATCGGCAAGGGTTACTAAACCGGTCACCGTGCCGAATTCATCGACCACCAGCGCCATGTGCGTATGATGGGCGCCGAATTCCGCCACGAGCTGGTTCACCGGCTTCGTTTCCGGAACCACCAGCGGCTTCCGCACAAATCGCCGCAGCCGAAACGGCCGTGTAGCGCGATGTCGATCGTGCGCGAAGCGCCGCTCGTCCCAGACACGCATCAGATCTTTATAGTTCACAATCCCGGTAATCTGCTCGGGCCGGTCCTCATACACGGGAATACGCGCGAACTTGTGTTCGGTCATGACGCTCAGGACTTGTTCCAGGCTTGCGTCCACCGGGAGAGAAACGATGTTATGCCGCGGCGTCATGATCTCGCGCGCCGAATAATCGCCCACCTCGATCAGGCGTTGAATCGCTCCCTGCTCGAAATCCTGCAGATG
>JAICIH010000566.1 GCA_025924475.1 Bryobacteraceae bacterium | reverse complement strand
CCCAGAAGGTCCACTTTGACAATGCCCAGATCGGCGCAGTCGTCTTTGTCCCACTGAACAACGACCCGACCCGGCATTGATGCCGGTTCTAGCGGGACCACCGAATCGAGAGCGCCTTGGCAGACGACCATACCGCCCGAGTGCTGTCCCAGATGCCGTGGAAGATCGAGTACGCGCTTGCACAAGCCTAGAAAGCAATGGATACGAGAATTGGCAAGGTCAAAGCCGGCTTTGCGAAAATATTCGTCAAAGGTGTCGTCCGGTCCGCGCCATTCCCATGAACCGGCCGCAGATGAGAGACGCGTCAGCGACTCTGGATCGAAACCCAGGACCTTACCCATTTCGCGCGCCGCTAATTTCGAGCGATAGGTAATGACGTTGGCAGTCATGGCGGCGCCACGCTCACCATAGCGTTGGTACACATACTGGATGACGCGCTCGCGTTCATCGCCGCTCGGCAAATCGAGATCGATATCCGGCCATTCACCGCGTTCTTCTGAGAGAAATCGCTCGAACAGCAAGTCCATCGCAATAGGATCAACGGCGGTGATGCCTAGGGAATAACAAACGGCGCTGTTGGCGGCAGAGCCTCTCCCTTGAACCAGGATGTGGTTCTCTCGACAGAATTTGACGAGGTCCCAAACAATCAGGAAATAACCTGCAAGATCCAGCTTCTCGATAAGGCGCAACTCTCGGTCCAACTGGCGCCGCACGCGATCGGTAATCGGCCGATAGCGTTCATGGGCTCCCTTCGCCACCTGAGCGCGAAGGAACGTGATCTGTGTTTCTCCACTCGGCACCGGGTATTTTGGAAATTCATAGCCCAGTTTTTCGAGCGTAAATTCGAGCTTTGCCGAGAGCTCAGAAGTATTGGCGATTGCTTCTGGCAAATCTCGAAAGATCTCGATCATCTCCTCGCAGGTGCGGACATGGCGTTCGCCATTGATTTGCAGCCACTGGCCGGCTTCGTCAAGCGTACGTTTCTGTTTCACGCAAGTAAGCGCATCAAGCACGTAGCGATCATCCGGAGTTGCGTAGAGCACTCCGTTGGTTGCAACTAAGGGCAAGCTTAGTTCGCAAGCCAGATCGATAGCTGCATGATTTCTATGCTCCTGCTCCGGCCGAAAATGTCGTTGGAGTTCCACGTAGACATTGCTGTCGCCAAAGACGGTCCGCAATCGCTGAAGCAGCCGGCGCGCCTCTTCTTTACCGCCGGCGCGCAACGCCGTTGCTAGGGGCCCATTCTCATCTCCTGTCAGACATATCAGACCCTCGGCATGTTCTTCCAACTCGGAAAGAGTCGCGGCGGTTGGTTTGTTCTTCTGCTCCCGCAGTTTGGTTTTCGTGACTAGCCGGCACAAGTTCTGATATCCGGTACGATTTGCAACCAGAAGCGGGTAGTAGGGGTTCAAGAGGGACGGTTTCTCACCAATCGATACTTCGGCGCCAACGTGGGACTTGATTTTGTTGGATTTAGCAATCAGGTGGAACCTTGCCGAACCATAGAGACCATTGCGATCCAGCAGTGCCATCGCGGGCAGCTGTTGCTCGGCACAAGCGTAGGCAAGGGCCTCCGGAACGGACGCGCCCTCCAAAAAACTGAACGCACTGCGGCCATGAAGCTCCACATACTGCATCAGTCGTAGAGGCCCTCCACAAACCAGGTGCTCTGGCGAAGATCACGAAAAATCCTGTACAAGCCGACCCCATGCGGAAGTTCTACGGCGATGTCCCATTCTTCACGGCGCCAAGCCTCGTTCTGCTTCCACCAGTTCCCAGAACTTGTCCACGGCCCGGCCGCGCAGATAATTCCGCATGTGATTTCAGCAAAAGAAATATGCGCCGGCTTCCCGCTTTGGCAGATTACGCGAGCTGCCAGCGGTGGACGGAACATGCTCATCGTGATCGATTCGTTCCGGCCGTTTTCGCATGGAGCATTCGCATCCTCCGCCGAGAAGCCGATCATCCGAAAGTCATCGGAGCGATGGGAATCAAGCACCTTTGGCGATCCGACCCGACCGCGTCCTTGCTCGTCCGTTTCGCCAACCACTCCACGGATACGTGCGAGCGTGACTTCCAACTTTTCAGGTTCGGGGGCAAGCGATGCGAACAGCCCGCCCTGGGTAAAACGTCTCTTGGCCGGCCGGGCCTGTATCGTTACCCTCTTAACCGGTGCGCCGGGACTATGCTGCGCAAGATCGAGCTGAAGCAGTTTCAGGAGAACTTTTGTGTCCTGCATGGAAACGGGAAGTTTGAGCGTGCGCTCCCAGGTATCGGATTTCGGCTGCGGCAAAGTTTTGTGCAAGACACGGTCTTGGTGGATTTCAAGTTGAAGCGTAAGTCGTAATTCATCGGTCGCAAGAGAGCGGGCCATAAGCCGAGCGGATATCTGTTCCAGCAACCGATTCAGGACGAAGACCAACGACTCCAGGTCCTCGACTGAGTCTTCGAATTCCAGAGTCTCTTGGAAAATGAGTGGCGGATCAACCGGCACAAGGGTGCGGTTTATTTCTCCACGGGCGAGTCGCTGAAGCCGAAGGCCCACTTGGCCAAGACGCTCCGTAAGAGCTACCGGTGGCAGCAATGCCAAATCGCGGCATTTGCGTATGCCCCAGCTATCCAGAATTTCCATCTGCGCTTCCGATAATGGAAGGGCATCGAGTGGCAGTTGCGCTAGCGTGTCAGCTTCCTTGCCCGCAGCTACAACGGTGGTGCCTGTAAATCCCTTGGCTCCGATCAAAGCCGTATCTGGATTCGACGCCGCAGCGATATTTACTT
>JAICIH010000565.1 GCA_025924475.1 Bryobacteraceae bacterium | reverse complement strand
TGAACGCGCCGCAAAACATATCCAAAGGACGTTGGAGAAACGTCTGGCTAAGAAGGGAGTCAAAACCAAAAATGACTCGCGCATTTGCACGGAGCCCAAAACAGCCTTAACCTTGGACTTGCGCGAAATCAGCTAAGTCCTTTATTTTCTGGCGGTGAGGGTGGGATTCGAACCCACGGAACCCGTGAAGGTTCAACGGTTTTCGAGACCGCCCGATTCAACCGCTCTCGCACCTCACCGCCGCGGTTAACACTACTCACGATAGCAGTTCGCTACCAGCCAAGTACCATTGCAAACACCAGAGGGGCCACTATCGAGGCGTCCGATTCGATTATGTATTTCGGTGTGTCGATGCTCAATTTTTCCCAGGTGATCTTTTCGTTCGGGATCGCGCCGGAATAGGACCCATAGCTTGTCGTCGAGTCGCTGATCTGGCAGAAATAGCCCCATAGCGGCGTATCTTCCCGCTCCAGATCCTGGCGCAGCATTGGGACTACACAAATCGGAAAATCTCCCGCGATGCCGCCGCCGATTTGAAAAAATCCAATCGATGATTGCTTGGCCGTCCTTGTATACCAGTCCGCGAGCGAGATCATGTACTCAATACCGGTTCGCACCGTATGGACATTCTTTACGTCGCCGGAGATGCAGTGTCCGGCGTACATATTGCCCAGGGTAGAGTCTTCCCAGCCTGGAACAAACATGGGTAGCTTGCGTTCCATGGCGGCGTAGAGCCAGCTATCCTTCACGTCGATTTGAAAACTCTTTTGCAGATCAGGCGATTGCAGAACGCGAAAAAAGAACTCGTGCGGAAAAAGGCGCTCGCCCCGGCTGTCGCAAACTGTCCATTCTTTGAGAATCACGCCTTCGATCCGGCGCATTGCTTCTTCTTCGGGAATACACGTGTCGGTCACCCGATTCATATGCCGGTCGAGTAGTCCCTGTTCATCCTCCGGCTTGAGATCGCGCCAATTCGGCACACGTTCATAAAAATCGTGCGCTACCAGATTGAAGACATCTTCTTCCAGATTTGCGCCGGTACAGCAAATGCCGTGAATTTTGTCCTGGCGAATCATTTCCGCCAGGGAAATCCCCAGCTCCGCTGTACTCATGGCGCCGGCGAGCGTCAAAAACATTTTTCCGCCGCGCGACAAGTGCTCCTGATACGCTTCCGCCGCTTCCACGAGGGTGGCTGCGTTGAAGTGGCGATAGTGCCGCTTGATGAAACTCGATATAGGACCCTGATTCATTCCCTTCCAACGTATCAGCCGAACTCGATACTTGTTACTCTCTAACTTTGCCCCAGCGCCCGGCCACTAGATTCGCGGCATCGTCGCACGTCGCTTTCGGCATCCTCCTCAGCCGCCTGACCGGCTTGGCTCGGGAGCGCGCCATCGGATATTACTTCGGCGTCGATTCGATCGTCGCCGACGCGCTCCGGCAAGCCATTCGCATTCCGAATCTCTTGAGCAATTTATTCGGCGAAGGAGTGCTTTCCGCCTCTTTTGTGACCGTTTACGCGAAGCTCCGTGCGCAGGGCGCCGATGCGGAGGCGCGTCATCTTGCCGCCGCGGTGTTTGGGCTTCTCAGCCTGATTTGCTCCCTATTGGTGCTGATTGGTGTGGCAGCCACGCCGCTGCTGATCGATCTGATCGCTCCGGGATTCAAAGGCGAGGAGCGCCTTCTCACCATTCGCCTGGTTCGTATTCTTTTCCCCGGCACGGGTCTGCTGGTTATGAGCGCTTGGTGCCTTGGCGTCTTGAACAGCCACGGCCGATTTCTGCTCTCCTATACCGCGCCGATGGTTTCGAATATTACGGTGATCGCCATTCTGATCTGGTCGGGACGGCATTTGAAAGACGAGCGCCTCGTGATTCCTGTCGCCTGGGCTATCGTTCTCGGCAGTGGCCTGCAATTCCTGGTGCAGTTGCCGAGTGTACTTAAACTGCTGCCTGCATTTCGCCCGGCGTTCGACATCGCCTCCGAACACGTTCGTTCCGTTTTTCGGAATTTCGGGCCCATTTTTCTAAGCCGTGGTGTGGTGCAGATCAGTTCCTATATCGATTCGATGATCGCGAGTCTTTTGCCGGTCGGCGCCGTCGCCGCTCTGGGCTACGGGCAAGTGATTTCCATTCTGCCGATCAGCCTGTTCAGTATGTCGGTTTCGGCGGCGGAATTACCGATGCTTTCAAGCGCCACCGGAAGCAGCGAAGAGGTCGCGTTCTTCCTTCGCGCGCGTTTGTCCGCCGGCTTGCGCCGCATCGCATTTTGGATCGTCCCCTCGGCGGCTGCGTTCCTGCTGCTCGGGGACATATTGGCAGCCGCGCTCTATCAAACGCAAAGCGGGCGCTTTCGTCACGCCGATGCCGTCTACGTGTGGGCCATACTCGCAGGTTCGTCCGTCGGCCTGCTCGCCACTGCACTGGGCCGCCTTTACTCGTCGGCATTCTATTCTTTGCTCGATACGCGGACTCCGCTGCGTTTCGCGCTGATTCGCGTGGTGTTGACTGTCGCGTTGGGAGTTCCGTTCGCACTCTATCTGCCGCACTGGATTGGTATCGACCCGAAATGGGGCGTGGCCGGGTTAACTGCATCTGCCGGCATCGCCGGCTGGGTCGAATTCGCTTTGCTTCGCAACGGACTTGGGAAACGCATCGGCAAGATTGGGTTGCCGGCATCGTTTACTGCGCGGCTATGGCTGGTCGCCTTTACAGCCGGTTTGCTGGCCTACTTGGTCAAACTGCAAGTGGGAACGGCACATCCGATCTTGCTGGCAACGTTGGCGCTTCCCTTGTATGGCGGTGTTTAT
>JAICIH010000564.1 GCA_025924475.1 Bryobacteraceae bacterium | reverse complement strand
CACGCGCCGGAAACCTCCTGCGCGGCCCGAAGCCGTGCTGCTGCCGGGCATCGCCAACGCCGCCGTTAAACCACCCGAGCAGGAGCCTTGCGCTTCTTTATTAGCGTCTTGCGCCTTTGACGATAGCTGCACTTTCCAGATCAGCCGGTTCAAATCGGCATCGACCGAATACACCTTGTTCGAGCTTCCGCCAAAAACGAGCATTTCCTTGAAGCCGCGATAGGTGATCAGTAAGCCATTAATGAGCGGCGCCGTCAGCGCGTTCGAGCCGATGGCTTGATTATCGGCCTGGTACGTGTACAGAAGCTGCAAGCCATGCACATTCTCCTTCGTAAAGGCCTTCTCGTACTTCGCCCATCCGTCGCGCTGCGGATTCCCTCCCTGGCTAGGCCAATCGGCCCCCCAAATCACCACACACGCCGCCGCCGCGGCAACTGCCATCAACAGGACCTTTCGCATGTTTCCCTTTTTCCGCTTCAGAACAAAAGCAGCGACTTCTTTTCAGATACTTTCTTGAAATCGAGCCCGGGAACCTGGCTGAGATCGTCGATCGATTTGAACGCGCCGTGCTGCTCCCGGTACGCCACAATTTTTTTCGATTCCGATCGCGTGATTTCCAGCACGCACTCGATTTCGACGGCCGTCGCTTTGTTGATGTTTATTGGTTGGGCCGCAGCGGGGCCGAAATGGCTCGCTAGATAATCCAGGATGGCTTCAAACTCGTTATCGTTGGCCTCGGCGCCCAAATTCGCCATCTTCGAAATGGTCACCTGCCATTGATCTCTCGTCTGGTGCGCCGTTGCCACTATTTCCGGCGAATGGCAGCGGCTGCAGGTGCGAATCGTTTCTTCTCGTCCCGTCCCGGGTGGCAGCTCCGCGAAGGCAGCAGCCGCAAAAACGAGCGTCATGCCCAACGGCAGAATAATTCTGGACCCCATCATTTTAATTCTCCTTCCGGCGCTTTCGCCAGCGCTTCGGCGATCGCCTTTTCGAGCAACGGCTGAATCACCGCGTATCCGGCGGCATTGAGCAAAAAGCCATCGCTCGTGAATTCTTTTTTCATTTGACGCGTGCGTGGTTCGACTAAAGCAGCATAGTAGTTGAGATACACGGCGCGCCGCTCGCGGGCGAAATCCTGGAGTCCGTGATTGATGGATGCTATTCTTCCGACGGACCGGCGGCTAGTTTGCTTGGTAAAGCAATCGCACACCGGCGACAGCGAAGCAATCACTACGCGAATGCCATGTACCTTCGCCAGGTCCGCCATAGAGGCAAGATTCTCGGTAATCGTGCCTTCGGTTCCCGGTCCCGCCACACCGCCGATATCGTTCAATCCGCCTTCGATCACGACCACTTTCGGATGGAGCGCAATCACATCCTGACGGAACCGCACCAGCATCTGCGGCGTCGTTTGCCCGGCGATTCCTCGATTAATATAGTTCTGCTCATGAAAGGGCGCGTTGGCAAGGATATCGTCGCCCAGCAGCACGATGCGCTTCTCATTCGGCGCGGGCGGACGAATCTCCGCGTCATCGCTGCCAAATACATTCAACCCGGCCCAATCGGTGGGCGGCGGGCATCCTTTGTCCGGTTTGACTTGAGCTGAAGCCAGGCAGCAGAAAGCCAGTAAGCAGCTCAACCATTTCATACAGGACAGTGTATACGGATTGCTCTGAAACGTTAAAATCTACTACTTATCGATTGAGGGTCTGCTCGAATCTACCAGGATGTGGACATCCTACATCTACGGATGTAGAATGTCTATGGCCATGCTCGGCAATGCACCGTATAAGGACCGTATCGAGCTATTGCAGGGTACGCTCGACCTGCTGATTCTCCAGACACTACGCGCCGGGCCGCTGCACGGCTATGCAATTACTCAGGCGATCCGGAGCGGGTCGGCGGACGTGCTGCAGGTAGACACGGGCTCGCTTTATCCGGCTTTGCATCGGCTTGAGAAAAAGCGCTGGCTGAAAGCTTCGTGGGCCCTCACGGAAAAGAAGCAGCGAGCGCGGTTCTATGAGTTGACCGCGGCAGGCAGGAAGCAGTTGGCGATCGAGCATGCCCGCTGGCTCCAAATTGTGGAGGCAATGGGACGCATCCTGAATCCGGCGACGGACGCGGGCCAAGTATGACTTGGCGGAGATGGAGGAAGCGACGCCAACAGGAGCTCGAAGAAGAACTGTCGATCCACATGGATATGGCCATTGCGGACCGTATTCAGCGCGGCGAAACGCCCGCGGAGGCGGAGGCGGCCGCCTTGCGTGAGTTCGGGAATCGTCTTCTCGTGAGCGAATCCGTACGCCGCGCGTGGGGTTGGACGCGGATCGAATCATTCGCTCAGGACCTTCGTTATGGCTGCCGGCTCTTGCGCACCGCACGCGGCTTCACGGCGCTGGCGATTTTGGCGCTGTCGCTTGGGATCGGGGCGGCGACCGTCATGTTCGGAGTGCTGCATGGTGTGCTGCTGGACCCGTTCCCGTATCCACATGGGGACCGGCTAGTGGCGCTCTCCGTTTTCGATTTGGATCAATCCGAAGAGGCTGGGCGCCGTTGGACGCTCTCTCCGGAAGAGCGGCGCACATTTGAGCAGTCCGCCAGCCTTTTTGAGGGTTTTGTGGCTTGTGACACGCGGAACGCTCTGCTTGAGGAAGGCGATACTCCGCATTGTCCGGCGCAGACGTTGCGTCACGAGTAGTATTCCATGTTCCGGATGCGGCAAGGCGCGTGATAAAATCGCTCCGGTCGCGAGGAATCGGACATATGAGACTCACAAAAACTTTATTATTCGGAATATCTACTGCCCTGGT
>JAICIH010000563.1 GCA_025924475.1 Bryobacteraceae bacterium | reverse complement strand
TCCGAATACCCGCGTTGCAGGCGCGCCACTTCCCGCCTCGCCCACAGGAAAATCAGCCGTGAACTGCGAAAGTCAGGCTAGCGGGACTGAGGATTACCTGGACACTTTGCAGTTCGCCGCCGGTCACGTGGACATCCGCCGTCATGAGCCGGTAACCGACCGCGGTCGCCTTCAGGATGTAGTCTCCGGGCTGAACGTGCGCAAATTCGAATTCGCCGGCGGCATCGGAGACGGTCGAATACGTATGATCGCCGAGCTGCACGGCAACGTTCGCCAGAGGCTGGCCGCCTCGAGCGTCTCCCACCTTGCCCCGAATTCCGGCCGGAGACTGCCCGCTCAGCGCCAGCGAGAAAGCCAGCGCCAGAATGAAATATTGGAAAAGCTTGGGCAGGCTCGCAACGTCCTGAAATAGAAGTGTGCAAAGGCGGACAAATTCTCCCGGGCGAGGGGGAACGGCCGTTCGGGCGGCCGGTTTACCCTGGTATTTTCCGGGTTATACTGCGAACACTTGCCGCTGCATTACGTCTGTCTATCGGGAGCCTGAATTCAAGTGATGAAATTCCCCTTGTGTTTTCTATTGGCCGCCGCGCTCGCCTCTGCTGCCGCCCCGCCTAAAATCCACATTCCTATCGAGAAATATAAGCTCGACAACGGCCTGCGCGTGGTCCTCTCCGGGGACAATACATTGCCCGTTGTGGCCGTCTATGTCGTTTACGATGTCGGCTCCCGCTCGGAAGAGAAGGGACGCAGCGGCTTCGCTCATTTGTTTGAGCACATGATGTTTGAGGGCTCGGCCAATGTCAAAAAGGGCGAGCACTTTCGATTCGTCGAATCGAACGGCGGCAGCCTGAATGGCTCCACCCACACAGATTACACAAATTACTTCGAAACGCTGCCGTCGAATAAATTGGCCGTCGCTCTCTGGCTCGAGTCTGACCGCATGCGCAGCCTGAACGTTACCGCCGAGAACCTGGCCAACCAAAAGGAAGCCGTCAAGCAGGAGCGCCGTCTTAGAATGGACAACCAGCCGTACGTGGGCGCCATCACCGAGAAATGGCCGGAAATGGTCTACAAGAATTGGCAGAATTCTCACTCCATCATCGGCTCCTTCGAAGACTTGAACTCCGCCACCATCGACGATGTCTCCAAGTTCTTCAAGACCTACTACGCTCCCAATAACGCGGTATTGACCATCGTCGGCGACATCAACGTCGCGGATACGAAGAAACTCATCCAGAACTATTTCGGCGATATTCCCTCGCAGCCGCAGCCTAAGCCTCCGGATTTAACTGAACCGGCGAGCGTTTCCGCGTCGTTCGACACTTACAAAGACCCGCACGCCAAAGTTCCGGGCGTCATCGTTGGTTATCCCGGACCGGAGCGCAATTCCGACGATTTTTATGCGCTGACCATTCTGGATGCGCTGTTGACCGGCGGCGACAGCTCCCGCCTGCAACTGGATCTCGTGAAAGGTAAAAGATCGGTTATCCAGTATCAAGGAGATGTCGGCTGGCCGTTCGCTTCCGCGGATGACTATCGCAACCCGGCCCAGTACGCCACGTTCCTCCTCTACAATCCGTCCTTTCAGCCGAAACAGATCGTAGATGATTACCAGGGCGAGATCGAGAAAATTCAGAAAGAGGGCGTCACCGAGGACGAAATTCACCGCGTCGTGACATTGCTGCTGGTTTCGAAACTCAACCAATTGCAAACCAGCCTCGGCCGCGCGCAACTCCTGGCGAGTTTCGAATTGCTCGATGGCAAGCCCGAAGAGATCAACACGCTGCTTGATCGCTACGCTGCCGTAACGCCCGCGCAAGTGCAGGCGGTAGCCAAGAAATATTTGACTCCCGAACGGCGAACCGTGCTGGCTGTGCTGCCGGCCCCCGCTACGAAAACCGGCGCCCCGGCAACTGAAGGAGGTTTCTGAAAATGCGAAGCTTGATCGCGATTCTCTTCTCGGCAGCGCTGCTGCAATCCGCGACGATCGATCGCTCGCGGCCGCCCGCCACGCCTCCGATCCCGGATGTAAAACTTCCGGCTCGCCAGCAGTTCAAGCTGCCCAATGGTCTGACGGTCGTGGTCGCGAATGATGCTCGTTTTCCGCTTCTCACGGTTCGGCTGGCGTTCCTGGCCGGCTCGAAATACGATCCGCACGATCTGCCGGGCCTTTCCGAGAATGTCGCGGCGCTATTGAATCAAGGGACGGCCTCGCGGACAGCTCGCCAGATTGCCGAACAGGCCGCCGATCTCGGCGGGCAGATCGCGGCATCCTCTCAGCAGGACGACCTCACTCTCACAGGAAGTTGCCTTTCGACAAATGCCGCGGCCTTTCTTGGGCTGATTGCCGATATTGCCCAGCACGCCTCATTCCCCGACGAGGAGATCGATCTCCAGAAACAGAATGGCCTGCAAGTTTTGCGCGCCCAGCGCTCGCAGCCCGACTACCTGGGCCGCGAGGCATTGAGCGAGGCGCTCTTTGGAAGTCATCCGTATTCGCACATCGGTCCTACAGAGGCATCGATCGCCAAGCTGGATAAAAAATCGCTCGAGACGTTCCGCGACACCTACCTCGTACCGAACAACGCTTATTTAATTCTGGTAGGCCAGGTGCCGTCCGAAGCCGACCTCAAGACGCTCATCACCAACGAATTTGGCAAATGGCAAAAAAAGGATCTGCCGAAATACACCCCACCCGCTTTCCCGGAGAATCGCAAGCGGCTCTTGCTCGTTGATCGGCCGGGTTCGGTGCAAGCCAACATCTTTTCCGCTCAACTCGGGCCCACCCGCACTTCTCCGGAATATTTTCCGCTCGTGCTCGGCAACGTGATTCT
>JAICIH010000562.1 GCA_025924475.1 Bryobacteraceae bacterium | reverse complement strand
GCTCGATAAAACTGCGCGGCCAACGTGTAAGGCGCGTCATAGGGATCGTCGTCGCGCATCGGCAATTGAAACGCGCGGCCTAGAATCACTGGAATGTGCCGCTCTTTGAGCAGGGGTCCAGTGCCGCCGATCTCGCGCGGGTCCGCGATGATGATCTTCACTTTCTCTTTGTCCGCAAACGCTACTGCATCGCGAATCGAACGTTCCCGCTCCGCACGGATGGCAATCGGCTCCAGACCTTCGATCACCGGAATCATCGCTTCCAGACGAAGATCGCGCCGGAAATCCGGTGCGCGTGCCGCCATCGCCTTTTGATATCGCCGCGCCTGCTCGAAAAATTCGCTCAACTCCCGCAGGCGATCCGTATACTGCCGCAGCGCGTCCTTGTAGGGCCGTGGAGGACCTCCGGGTTGCGCCGGCTCCATACTGATTTCCGGAAAAAGCAGGTCCATTACCGCACCGGGCTTCACGGCCATTTCTTCCCAGGTCCAGCCATCCAAGTGCATCAACGCGCCCTGGCCCGTGATCAGAAGCGCGCCCGCACGGCGCGATCCGCTTCCCGGCAAGCTGACCACGCTCGTGATCCCGGCCGCGCGCGTCACTTCGATATGCTCGCTCGACGGATTAAACGCCGATGCCGCGCGTAGCTCCGGATTGAAAAGCCCCAACTCATCCAGATCCACCGTATCGCGCAGCGCCTGAATCTCGGAGAGCCCGACGTTCGTCGCCGCATTGATTAGCCCGGGATACAGATGCAACCCGCGCGCATCTACAATTCGCATCGAAGCCTTGGGCAGCAGCTTCGGCCCGATTTCCGCAATGCGCCCATCGAGAATCAACACGGACGTGTTCTGAATCTCGGGACCCGTAACCGGATGAACGGTGGCGTTGCGAATCAAAACAGAATTCGAGTCTGCGGCCGGCGCCGCAACGCGCGCCAGACAAACGAGAGCAGTCAGTAAACAAAATCGCTTCATCGTCCTGTCGGCAGGCGCGGCGCGCCATTGTCCTTATCTTCGAGCGCTTTCTTCCTGCGCTCGAAATCGGGCCGCTTCTCCAGATCCTTGTCGCGATCGAAGTACTCGTGCCCGTCAATCCAAACTCGCAGCGGCTTGGAATAATTCGAAAGCGGATGGCCGTCGAATAACGCCAGGTCCGCGGATTTGCCTACTTCGATGGACCCGACTTTATCGTCGATCCCAAGCTGCTTTGCCGGATTGATCGTCACCAGCGCCAGCGCCTCGGCCTCGCTCAATCCTCCGTATCGCATGCTCTTGGCGGCTTCCAGATTCAAATGCCGCTGCAGCTCGTCGGAATCCGAATTGACCGAAACCAGCACACCTTTCCGCGTGAGAATCGCCACGTTGTACGGCGTCGCATCGTATGCCTCGATCTTGTAAGACCACCAGTCGCTAAAAGTGGAAACGCTCGCGCCGTGCTCGGCGATCTCCCGCGCTACCTTATATGCCTCGAGCGCATGCTGCAAGGTGCGGATCTTGAAACCCATCTCGTCGGCCACTCGCAGAAGCATCAGGATCTCGTCGGACCGGTAGCAGTGCGCGTGTACATAGCGCTTGCCCTCCAGAACTTCGACCAGCGGTTCCAGCCGCAAATCCTTTCGCGGCGGAAGCGGATGTTCTCCACGCGCCACGCGCGCACGATAGGCCTGCCAGTCTTCCCGATAATTCTTGGCTTCCATGAAGCTCTCGCGAATAACATCCTCCACACCCATTCGCGTCCCGGGATAACGGCGCTCGGCCGGACGTGCGGGCGGCAGCACCGAAGGCGGCGTGTATCCCTGCCGTTTGGGATTTTCGCCGAGCGCGAATTTGATGCCCGGCTTAGCGCCGGCAAACAGCATCTCCTGCGCGGTTTTTCCCCAGCGCAGCTTGACGACCACCGTCTGTCCGCCGATCGCATTCGCGCTGCCGTGCAGCACGTTCGATACCGTCAATCCGCCTGCCAGCGCCCGATAAATATTGATATCCGTCGGATCGATCACGTCCTCGATACTGACCATCGAGGAGTCCGAGACCGTGCCTTCGTTCACTCCTCCTTCGATAGCGGTGTGCGAGTGGCAATCGATCATTCCCGGCATGAGAAATTTGCCGGAGGCATCCACGATCGTCGCTCCAGCCGGCGCGCTCAGGTTCTCGCCGACCGCGGCAATTTTGCCGTCCTCCACCAGCACGCTTCCATTCGGAATTGTGCCTTTCGTGACGGTGAGCACCGTCCCATTGCGGATGAGCAGCGCCTCCGCACCGGCATAGCCCACGGTTGCGGAAAGAAGCAGAGCGAGCAAACATATCCGCCGCATCACTCGTGTACCTCTTTCGCCGGTTCAAACTTTCGGCCGCCGACGAAGACATATTCGATAGCGCTCTTCTCGTCGAACACGTCCCCTCTGGTGACTATAAGGTTCGCCATCTTGCCACGCTCGATGCTTCCCATCCGATCGGCCACGCCGTACATTTCCGCGACATTCAGGGTCAAGGCGCGAATCGCAGCCGCGCGCGGCAAACCGGCGTCGATAGCTTTCTTCAAAGCCTGGCGCAATCCGGAAGCGGTATCGATGCCATCCGAATAGAAGCCGAATTTCAACCCTGCCTTGGCTAACATCCCCGGTACCGCCGGCGCCTGCTCGCGCATCAGCAGCACGCGGTAATTGGCCGTGTCATTCGGACCGGTATCGCGCAGCCTCTCCGGCCACTTCAGACTCACAAGTAGCGGAACATGCGTCTGCTTCAAAGTTTCAATGCGGCGGTAGGCCTCGTGCAAGCCGTACAGAACGACGGGCGTCTTCAACTCGGGCGCAAAATTCAGCATGCGATCAATCTGCTGCGCCTGCTCGGCCGGCAACAGCACGCGAGGCGATTCCGCCAATCCTTC
>JAICIH010000561.1 GCA_025924475.1 Bryobacteraceae bacterium | reverse complement strand
GGCCCGTACCGCACCACTCGCCCCTTTCCCACACGGCAGACGCCCGTGCCGCAGCCGTACCACACCGTGCCGTCCGGCGCCGCATGCACTCCGTGCGCCGGCCCGTCCGGTTGCCCGCGCAACCGCTCAAATCTTGCCTCGCGCAGAATCTCCAACCCGGAATTGGTGCTTACATAGAGGCGCCCCGCGCCGTCCGTGGCCAGTCCGAAATGGCCGGAATGCTCCACGCCGTTTCCCAAAGAAAACTGCTCAAACCGGTGGCCCTTCCGCCGCGCCACCCCGGCCTGCGTCGCTACCCACAGCGTCCCGTCCGGCGTTTCGGCCAGCGATTCGATCGAAGCGCTCGGCAGCCCTTCCCCTTCACCAAACCGCGTGAAACTCGCGCCATCATAACGAAACAGTCCGTTTTGCGTGCCGACCCACAAGTAGCCCGCACGATCCTGAAACAGAGACTCTGTCGCCAGGTTGCTTAGTCCCTGTTCCTGCCCGTAGTATTTGAAGCTATACCGCTCCGCGAAAGCCGTCGGAATCAGGCACGCAAGCAAAAGCAGTCTCTGTCCTCTTATGCTCGCTATCACCCAAAGACCATATCGGGAGATAAGCTAGCTGACAGTAGGTCAAAACTCGCGCGCCGCCTCACACAGCCCCGCCTAATTGGAGTACTATTTAGGCGAGACGCGGCAGTGGCCTAATTCGACCGGCCATCCTGCCGGCCGCGACTCCGGCCATGGCCCGTCCATCGACACCGCAAGGAGGTGTGCTATGGATCGCCTCGAAGTTCGAGTCTCCATCACCAAGCTTTTGTTCAGCTTGATCGTCGTCATCGTGCCGCTCAGTATCGTTGGCCTCATCTTGACTGGGCGCAGCGAAAAGTCCTTGGATAACGCCATCGGAACGGATCTCAAAACCATGGCGCAGCTCTACAGCGAAGACGCTTCGCAATTCATGCTGGATCGTGTCAACGAAGTGATGGCCATGGCCATCGATCCCGCGATGGTGCAGGCCGTTTCGAAACCCGGCGCCGCCCCTGCCGGCGGTGCAATGCTCACGAACAACGCATCCCAGGTGCTGCGCCGGCGCCGCGATTTGGATCCCCGGCTCCTCCGCGTTGTCGCCACGGATGCAAACGGGACCGTGGTTGCCGCAACGCACAACCCGGCCACCTCCTCGTACGCGCAAAACGAACTTTGGCAGGCCGCCTTCAACAAAGGCCAGGGCGTCATCAAAATCGGCGACATCCTGTTCGACGAGTTGACCAAGGCCTACTACGTCACCATCGGCGTGCCGATTTCCGATCCCGTATCGAGTGCGTCGATCGGAGTGCTCAGCGCCGCCGTAAACATTTCCAATCTGCTATCGCGGTTCCAGCAAAGCCATATCGCCAACGGCGCGCGCGCCTTGCTGGTCAACGACAATGGCGCCATCGTCAGCGGGCCCAATGCCGACGCGTTTGCGCATGTCCAGTCGGAGGAATTCGCCGCCGTGCGAGATTCTCTGGGCTCGCCGCAAGGCAGCCAGAATGGCTGGGCAACGGCGGACCTTCCCGCAGGACGTCATCTCGTGGGCTATGCGAATACGGGTCTGAAAAAGAATTACGAAAATCTGGGTTGGGTCGTACTCGTGAGCCAGGAAGAGCGTCAGGCTACCGCGCCCACTCGTCAGCTCAGCCAATTTGCTCTGCTGATGGTCATTCTGGGAATCTTCATGCTCATGCTGCTCTGCGTTTACTACTATCTGCACCGCACCCAGAAGTTCGCCCATCTCAGCGAAGAAGAAACCATTTCGAGGGAGCACAGCTATGGAAGTATTTGATCAAGTGTCAGCGATTCTGCGCCAGAAAGGCGCGGCCATCTGGTCCATCGGGCCGGAGGCGACTGTCTACGAAGCCCTGGAGAGAATGTCGGATGCAAGAATCGGCGCTCTGCTCGTGATGGAGGGCGGCGCGCTGGTAGGACTGTTGTCCGAACGCGATTACGCGCGCAAAATTATTTTGAAAGGCCGTTCGTCGAAAGAGACCAGGGTGAAAGAGATCATGATCTCGCCTCCGCTTACGATTTCGCCCGGTTGCTCGGTAGACGAGGCCATGCGCATCGTGACCGAACAGCGCGTCCGCCATTTGCCGGTTGTGGACCATATGGGCGCGGTGGCGGGCATCGTCTCCATCGGCGATCTCGTGAAATGGATTATCACCTCTCACGAAAAAACCATCGAGCAACTGGAAAGCTACATCTCCGGCCAAACATGAAAATTTATACTACTTTCTCAGTCGTTGATCTCGAAACTGAGCCGCGACCGCGAGGGAGCGGTAACGTTCGCCCCTGAATCCGCACAACACGTTTGGTTGCGGCCAGTCTGCGTTGTGGGGCAGGATGGAATCCTGCGGCGGATTGGCAATCCGCCAGAGTAAATTCACGAACCAACGCTGAATCCGTACGCAGCTAAACCATCCCTATTCGCGTCACTACGGTAAGAGTCATCACCATGGCAAATACCAATCGAACCATCCTAGTCACCGGCGCCACCGGACATCAAGGCGGCGCCGCGTTCCATCGCTTAAGACAGCGCGGCTTCGCCCTTCGCGCGCTGGTGCGCAACCCCGAAAAACCGGAAGCGCGCGAACTGGAAGGTAGCCGCGTCGAAGTCCTTCGCGGCGATTTCGATGACCCCGAATCAATCAAGCGTGCATTGGACGGAGCCGACGGCGCGTACTCAGTACAAGCCTGGCAAGCAGGTCCGGAAGCGGAGACCCGTCAGGGCATCGTCTTCGCTGAAGCAGCGAGCCGCCAGGAGATTGGGCATTTCGTGTACAGCTCGGTTGCCGCCGCGGATGGCAATACAGGCATTCCGCATTTCGAAAGCAAGGGCAAGATCGAAAATCGTATCCGGCAGAT
>JAICIH010000560.1 GCA_025924475.1 Bryobacteraceae bacterium | reverse complement strand
GTTCAACGTGCTGTATCGGCAGAAACTCACCGATCCGTTCAGCATGTTCAAAGTATTCCGAAGAGACTGCCTTTGGGGACTGAGCTTCGAATGCAATCGCTTCGACTTCGACCATGAAATTGTAATCAAGCTGCTCCGCAAGGGATACAAAGCGGTTGAATTGCCGGTGAACTATAAGTCGCGCTCTTTAAAGGAAGGGAAAAAGGTCACGATCTTCCGCGACCCGCTCACATGGTTGCGAGCGCTGTGGAAATTTCGAAATTCGCCGCTGTATCGCGGCAACGTCGAGTAACGGCGCGCGGAAGAAGATGGATCGCTGAGAGCCGAATGACAAAGCGTCGCAAAGCGGGGGTTGGCGGGGACGACGGGGCTCGAACCCGCGACCTCCGACGTGACAGGCCGGCGTTCTAACCAACTGAACTACGTCCCCTTATTTGTGAACCGCAACGTCGGACGCAATTAGGATAACACAGGCGGCGGTGCTGCCATCTAAAGCGATCGGTGCGAAAAAAGCGGCCTAATTCACTGATTCTATGCCTTCCCATTGCCCGCTCTCTGCTGATTTCAACACTGCATCCGTCACGTAATCGGTCGCAAGTCCATCCCGGAATGTGGGACTTTGGCTTTGACCTTCTGAGACGCCTTGCAGGAAGTCGGCCACTTGGTGAACGAAGGTGTGTTCGTACCCAATCTGCAAGCCGGGTACCCACCAATGTTTCATGTAAGGGTGGTCGCTATCGGTGATATGGATTGATCGCCAACCGCGCAGCCGCCCCTCATCGCCATGATCAAAAAACTGAAGGCGGTGGAGATCTTCGAGATCCCAAAGAATCGATGCATGCTCGCCGTTGATCTCAAGCGTGTAGAGCGCTTTATGCCCACGCGCATATCGTGTAGCTTCAAATGTTGCCAGGGATCCGTTAGCGAAGCGGGCCAGGAACGCGCTTGCGTCGTCGATGCCGACCTTCTGCAGCTTGCCGGTGAGACTATGCTTGCGCTCTTTGATGAAGGTTTCGGTCATCGCAGTGACGCGCTGAATCGGCCCGTTGAGCCAGAGCGCCGTATCGATGCAATGCGCCAGCAGGTCGCCCGTGACTCCGCTCCCGGCCACGCCGACATCGAGGCGCCACAGTCCTTCGCCGCCTTGTGGAAGATCCTGCGAAATGGTCCAGTCCTGCAGGAACTTCGCCCGGTAGTGGAAGATTCGGCCGAGGCGGCCTTCGTCGATCAATTGTTTCGCGAGCACAACTGCCGGCACGCGGCGATAGTTGTACCAAACCATGTTCGAGACGCCGGCTTTCTCTACCGCGTCGACCATGGCTTTGGCTTCCGCCGCAGTGCGCCCCAGCGGCTTTTCGCAGAGCACCATCTTCCCGGCTTCGGCCGCCGCAATGGCGATCTCGGAATGGGTGTCGTTCGGGCTGGCGATATCAATCAGATCAAGATCGGCGCGTTCCACCAGAGACCGCCAATCGCTCTCAATGGATTCATAGCCCCATGTATCCGCGAAGGCTCGCGCACGTTCGGAGTTGCGGGCGCATACCGCTTTTAGAACAGGCTCATAAGGAACGTCGAAGAAATTGCGGACGCTGCGGTAAGCGTTGGAATGCGTGCGGCCCATGAATCCATAACCGACCAGGCCAATATTCAGCTTCTTAGTTTCCATAGAGATTAGTTCCAGCCGTGCGCCTGGCGAACCGCGACCATGACTTTCAGAATGTCGCGCCAGGTCTCGGGCTTGGTCATGACGGCATTGGGGAACATGCAGCCGTCCCAGCAGATGTGCTCGAACTGCTTGTGCAATTCGCCGCTTTCATCACGCATCCAGAAGCCTGCATGCCGCACGATATCCAGCTTGCCATTCGGGTCGAACGGCAGGCAATGATGCCCTGTCTTGTCATGCGATCCAGAGCCTTTCACGGTGGCGTCGTTTTGCGCCACGTGGAAATCGATTGTCCAGGGCCGCAGCGCACGCGTCAGCTTTCGAAGCGCGGCATCGAGTTCTTTTCCATTGCTCCAGTCAAACCCTTCCGGCAGAATCCGGCACTCGGGCGCGTTATAACCGAGCGTGAAAAGGAGCGTGTGCGCCATATCAGCCTGAAAGCCGATGTTCGGACGGTCCACCATTTCCAGCAGCTCAACCATGTGCTTCCAGCCATGCATGGCGCCCCAGCAGATCTCGCCTTCCGCGGCCAGGCGCTCGCCATAATCAGCCGCCACGACGCACGCATCGCGAAATGTTTCCGCTATACGCTGGGTGTTGGCCGCCGGATGCTTCGCCCACTCTTCCACGCTTGCCGCGGAATCGATACGGACCACGCCATAAGGGCGGATGCTCAATTCTCGAAGCTTCCTGGCGATGTGGCACGCTTTCCGCACCTGCTCGATGAACTTAGAGCGCTCGGCTTCGCTACCCATCGCCGATCCGCCGCCTGTCGCCGGCCACACGGGCGCTACGACCGAGCCCACAACCAGATTCCTTGCCGAGATCCTGTCCGCAAGCTGCTTGATCTCGTCGTCCGTTGAGTCGATACTCACATGAGGGTCGGATAGAAATAAATCCACGCCGTCGAACCGCGCACCGTCCACTTCGACCGCGGCAGTCAAATTCAGCATGGTTTCGAGGTCGATAGGTGGCTCCGCGCCTGGGCCTTTGCCCACCAGCCCGGGCCACATCGCATTGTGGATACGAGGGAAGTGATTCATTGCTTGGCTGCTCATTTTCGATGAATCGTACCCGGCGATTTTATCAGCCGGGCATCGGCCGTCTTCGTTCCGCGATAGGGAAACCAGCCTCCTGCTTGCGCTCCGTATAAAATGGCCGCATGTCAAACCGAGAACTTATCGACCAGGCCCTTACCGCGGGCGAAGGCATCGTTCGTCTTGCTCCTTGCTGGGTGCCGAGGTC
>JAICIH010000559.1 GCA_025924475.1 Bryobacteraceae bacterium | reverse complement strand
TCCGAGCCGAAAACGCTGAAACGGCGCGAGGCCTACTTTGAACCGAACCCTGAAGAAAGTAGCCGTAAAGGACTGAATTATTGGATCTATCGCCGTATCATCGACCGTGCGAATTTTACGCCCGGGACCTATGCAAGCGACATCTCTCTCGTCAACTGGCCGCAGAACGATTTTTGGCTGGGAGATCTTTTGACCACAACGCGCGAGCAACAGACCGAGTACCTGCGGCAGGCAAAACAACTGAGTCTGTCGCTGCTGTACTGGATGCAAACCGAGGCGCCGCGGCCCGATGGCGCGCAGGGCTGGAAAGGACTTCGGCTGCGCAAAGACATCGTCGGCACGGAAGATGGCGTCGCCAAGGCGGCGTATATCCGCGAATCGCGGCGCATTCAAGCCGTGTTCACCGTACTCGAGCAGCATGTCGGTACGCAAATGCGCGGCGCGGCAGGCGAGGCTGCGCCGTTCGAGGATTCAGTGGGAGTCGGATGTTACCGGATCGATCTGCATCCCGCCGCGGGCGGAACAAATTACATCGACATCAGCTCGCTGCCGTTTCAGATTCCGTTAGGTGCACTCATTCCGAAGCGCATCGAAAATCTGCTGGCGGCCTGTAAGAATATCGGCACAACCCACATCACCAACGGCTGCTATCGCCTGCACCCGGTGGAATGGAATATCGGCGAAGCCGCTGGAGCGGTAGCTGCGCAGGCAATCCGTACGAACCGATCGCCGCGCGCCATTCACGCCAACAAAAAGCTGCTGGAAGATTTTCAGGCCAACTTGCGAAAACAGGGATTCGAGCTTTCCTGGCCCAAAGTACATCCTGTTTAACAGCAACTTAGAAAGATTACTTCATCAATTTGTTGATGCGCTCCCAGGCCTGTAAACGCGCCTTGCTATTGGCCTCGCTCGCATCTGGCGCTTCGCCGGCCCGCATGAAGCCATGGCCTGCGCCCTCATACGTCACCGGATCGTAAGTTTTGCCGAGTTCTTTCATATCCGCCTGGGTGCCGGGAACCGTAGCGCCGATACGCGCGTCGTGGCCGGCATAAAAGCCGTACACCGGCGCTTTGATGCGGCTCATCGCATCCTTCGACGGAGGCGGTCCATAGAAGACAAACGCCGCTGCCAAGTCGGGCCGATTCGTGGCGAACCGAAAACTCTGTCCACCGCCCCAGCAAAAGCCCACGACGTACAGCTTCTGCGTGGCGGACGGCAGTTTGAGAGCGTAGTCGGCGACTGCCTTCAGATCGGCCGTAATTTGATCCGCATTTAGGCCGCTAACGGCTTTCGTCGCTTCGCCTTGCGGGAAACTGCTGGTTCCCTTGCCGCCGGGGCCCGCGCCGGAGAGCAGGTCAGGGGCGATCGCAATGTAACCCGCGGCCGCGAACTCGTCTGCCACTTCCTGCACCCAATCGGTCATGCCAAAAATCTCGTGAATGACCAGAATGACGGGCGTCTTGTCCTTCGACTCCGGATAGGCAACGAACGTCTCGACAGACCGGCCGTCGTGCTTAACCGTAACCCACTCGCGGTGGCGAGGCGATTTTTCCAGCCGCTGGCGAGCCCAGTCCTGAGCAGGGAGCGGCAGGGCGGCAAGGACGAACAGGGCAGCGAATTTTGTCATTTCACTGTTGTACTACTGCGGCGAGCGGTCGGCTAAGGCGATTTCGCGCAAATTATGAAAAAAACCTCAGAAAAAGTGAGAATTTGTGGTATATGGATGAGACTCGCTTCGCTACGCATTCACTTAATACAGTGAATGACCTACCGCTCGCTCTTCCGAATGTTCTCTTCCGATCTGGCCATTGATCTTGGCACCGCGAACACCCTAGTCTACATTGCCGGAAAGGGAATCGTGCTCGATGAGCCGTCCATCGTGGCCGTCAACCGGCAGACCGGGGAAATCGTCGGATGTGGCGCGGAGGCGCGAGAAATGCTCGGCCGGACGCCGGCCAATGTCACTGCCATTAAGCCGCTGCGAGACGGCGTGATCGCGGACTTCAAAATGGCCGAGCACATGCTCACCTACTTCATTAAGAAAGCGCATAAAAGAAAGAAGCTGGTGCACCCCAGAATCGTCATCGGCGTCCCGAGCGAGACCACGGAAGTGGAAAAACGCGCCGTGCTCGATTCCACGTACCGGGCAAAAGCTAGTGAAGTGCATCTGGTGGAACAGGCCATGGTCGCCGCATTGGGCGCAGGGCTGCCCATAACGGAACCGAGCGGCAATATGGTCGTCGATATCGGCGGTGGCACCACCGATATCGCGATCATTTCGTTGTCCGGCATCGTCTACTCGCGATCCCTGCGCACCGCCGGCAATCAGATGGATGATGCGGTTGCCGAATACGTCAAGCGCAAACATGGGCTGCTGATCGGCGAGCGTACGGCGGAAAAGGTCAAGATGGAGATCGGCTCGGCCTATCGTCTCGATAAGCCGCTCACCCTATGCGTCAAAGGCCGCGACCTGGTGCATGGACTACCGAAAGCCATCACGCTGCAGGACGACGAAATACGAGAAGCGCTGTCGGATTGCGTCGGCGCCATCGTAGGCGCAGTGCGCCTGGCGCTCGAAAATACGCCGCCCGAATTGAGCGGCGACATCAGCGAGCGCGGCATCATTCTCACCGGCGGTGGATCGCTGCTGAAAAACCTGGACGAGCGCATTCGCGTGGAGACGGGCATGCCCGTGCTGTTGGCCGACGAGCCGCTGGCCTCCGTCGTGCTCGGCACCGGCAAAATGCTAGAGGATTTCAAACTCCTGCGCAAGATGTCCCTCAACTAGACTTTAGTGGGGCGGACCTCCTGGTCCGGATAGCGTCGGGATAAACCGGCATGAAGTAGCGAATGAAAGAGTCGTACAGAGAAGGAGTAACGAACCACTCTGGCCCCGAGCCATGCGAGCACGGTTGTGAGGCCGGGCTTGAAGC
>JAICIH010000558.1 GCA_025924475.1 Bryobacteraceae bacterium | reverse complement strand
GTGCGCCATCGAAAAGCGCAACTTCGCTCCCGGGCAGCATGGCAAGGATAAGAAGCCCAAGCTGGTCGGCTACGGTTTGCAGCTTCGTGAGAAGCAGAAGGCCCGCCGTTATTACCGCATTCTCGAAGGACAGTTCCGGAACCTTTACGAGAAGGCGGTGAATCAAAAAGGTATTACCGGCGAACTGATGCTTTCTACGCTGGAGCGCCGTCTGGATAATGTCGTCTATCGCATGGGCCTGGCCACCAGCCGGGCGCAAGGCCGCCAACTGGTCCGGCACGGTCACCTCACCGTAAACGGCAAGAAAGTCAATATTCCTTCGTTTGTCGTAAAGCCCGGCGATTCCGTAGAGATCCGGGAAAGCAGCCGGAACAATACCTCAATTTTGGGTGCGCGGGATGCCACGGCGCATACCCCGAGCCCGTCCTGGTTGGAAGTGGATCGCGATGCGCTTCGCGGTCGGGTGTTGCAACAGCCCAAGCGTGATGAGCTGGTGCAGATTCAATTAAACGAACAGTTGATCGTCGAGCTGTACTCGAAGTAAATCGGCGAAGAGAGCAGATAGAAATTATGTTTAAAGGATTTCAGAAACCTAAGCGTCTAGTGGCGAACACCGAGACTCTCACCGAGCGTTTCGGCCAGTTCTCGGCACAACCGTTCGAACGCGGATTCGGATCCACCATTGGCACCGGTCTGCGCCGCGTGCTCCTTAGCTCCATTGAGGGCGCCGCCATCACCGGCGTGCGCATCGAGGGAGTGTCCCACGAGTTCAGTCCCATTCCCGGTGTCGTCGAAGACGCCACCGACATCATCTTGAACCTGAAGCAGGTTCCGTTCAAGATGATCGGCGAAGGCATGCGTATCGCGCGCCTCAATATCGATACTCCCGGCGAAGTGATGAGCAGCCAGATCGAGACCGACAACGATGTCGAAGTACTCGATCGCAATCTGCACATCGCGACTGTTGGCGAGGGCGGCAAGCTTAGCATCGAAATGCGCATCAAGAGCGGCCGCGGCTATGTCTCAGCCGATCGCAACTACGACGAAGATCTTCCCATCGGCTACATTCCGATCGATTCGGTCCACTCGCCGGTTCGCAAAGTGATCTACACGGTGGAGGCCGCCCGCCTCGGTCAGAATACCGATTACGACAAGCTGACGATCGAAGTCTGGACCAACGGCGCCATTTCGCCGCAAGACGCTATCGGCCAAGCCGCCAAGCTGCTCAAAGATCACATGACGATCTTCATCAACTTCGAAGAAACGCCGGAAGTTGCCGAGGAACCGGCCGAGCGCGCTATCAATCAGATGAACGAAGTGCTGAACCGTTCAGTGGAAGAGCTGGAACTCAGTGTCCGTTCGTACAACTGCCTCAAGAACGCCAATATTCAAACCATTGGCGACCTGGTGCAGAAGAGCGAATCCGAAATGCTGCGCACCAAGAATTTCGGCCGCAAGTCTTTGAACGAAATCAAGGAAATCCTGTCGGGTCTGGGTCTTTCGTTCGGCATGAAGTTCGATGCCCAGGGCCGCCTGGTCGGTGGCATGCCGCCGCCTTCGCACGTCGATTACTCCAACGATAATTACGCTGGGGCGGAAGAATAACTATGCGGCACGGCAAAGCCGGATACAAGCTTAAGCGGGATATCAGCGCGCGGCGCGCCTTGCTGCGCGGCCTGGTAACCAACGTCATCGAAGAAGAGCGCATTACGACGACCGTGCAAAAGGCGAAAGCCGCACGGCCGCTCGTTGAGCGCATGATCACGCTCGCCAAGCAGGACAATCTGCACGCGCGGCGGCAAGCCGCCGCTTTCCTTCTGAAGCCGGCAGCGGTCGAGAAGCTGTTCGAAAAGCTCGGACCGCGCTTCAACCAGCGCAACGGCGGCTATACGCGCGTTGTTAAGCTGGGCTGGCGCAGAGGCGATGGAGCCGAAACCGCCAAACTGGAGCTGGTGGGTTCCGAACTGATCAAACGCGCCGCCGAACGAGCAGCGCGCCGTGAAGAACGCCTGAAGCAAGCCCGCGAGGGCGCCGAAGGCGAAGCCGGCGAAGAAAAGAAATAACGCAGTTACTTCCGCCGCCGCGCTCTCACATGCTTTCCCGTGGGGGCCGGCGGCGGAGCTGCGTTTGCACCCTGCCTTTCGGCCGGTGAGCCGATCTTGCTCAAAATCCGGTCGTGAATCCAGTGCTCGTCCCACCATTCCTTGGGATCGACCTGATAGCCGGCCACCAACATACTGAAATGGACGTGATCGCCGAACGCCATGCCGGTCGCGCCGCTGATACCGATCTGCTGCTCTTTCCCGACACGATCTCCCACTTTCACGTCAATGCGGCTCATATGCCCGTAAAGGCTTTGGAGCGAGTATCCGTGATCGATGATCACGCAATTTCCATAAATCCCCAAACGGTCCGCATAGATCACTCTTCCCGAGTTGGCGGCTTTGACGGGAGTATTCGCAGTTTGCGCCAGATCGTAGCCCAAGTGGACCTGCTCGTCGACTTTCTTTCCGTTGTAGAAATAGCTGCGGCGATCGGCGAAGAACGATTCGCGGGCGCCTTTCACCGGCACAAACGGTCCCGACCATAAAATTTTGTTTTCCGTATTCTTTCGCAGATCGTAAATGGTCTGTGCGTTGGCCTCACGAAGTGTGCGATTCAGCTTCACGAAACGATCGACCAAGCTGCCGGCGCCTTCGGGGTCGAGTTCGCCGACTACCTTTTGCATATTTTTGTCGGTGAGCTGAATATTGCTCGACCGGAACGTTTTCGGAAAGACTTTGACCCAAAAATTCGTGGTGACTTCGGTTCCGGTGCTGTTGCGCACAAATGCGACGGGAATCGTGTCGGCCGCGACGTTCCAGGGGAAGGGAAATAGCGAAAACCGATGGTTGCTGTTATCCGGCTCGCCGGGCATCGGAAAAGAACCGGCGGAGTAGTTGGCGACGCG
>JAICIH010000557.1 GCA_025924475.1 Bryobacteraceae bacterium | reverse complement strand
GTTTTGTATTGTCAAAGCCAGGGATTATGATGGGCCAGCCTTCTCCAGTTTCCATATCGCGCCGTAAATTGCTGCGGAATGTAGCGGCAGCAGGAGCGCTCCCGGCGTTCTCGCAAAGCGAAGAGGCTCAGATGCCTGGAAAACTCAAAATTTGCGTCTTCTCCAAACATTTCCAATGGACCGGCATCAAAGAAGCCGCCGCCATCGCGAAAGATCTGGGATTCGACGGCATCGATCTAACCGTTCGCAAAGGCGGTCACGTGGAGCCTGCGCGAGTAGAATCCGACCTCCCCTCCGCGGTGAAGTCCGTCCGCGCGGCTGGGCTCGAAGTGCCCATGATCACCACCGAAATTACAGGCGCGGCCACGCCGCACGCCGGCGCGATTCTGAAAACGGCCAGCCAACTAGGCATTCGGCATTATCGATGGGGCGGACTCACTTACCAACCTCATAAAGGAATTGCCGAACAGCTCAACGCGTTCAAGCCACGGATGAAAGCCCTTGCCGATCTGAACGAGCAACATCGAATCTGCGGCATGTATCACACGCACTCCGGACCGGGCCTTGTAGGTGCGCCCATCTGGGATCTGTGGACCATGTTTCAAGGGTTAGACCCGCGCTGGATCGGAATCAATTACGACATTGGTCACGCTACCGTGGAAGGCGGCTATGGCGGATGGATCGATAGTTCGCACCTCGTCAGGAATTGCATGAGCGGGATCGCGCTCAAAGATTTCAAATGGGCTCAGAACAAGCGCGGCACTACGCATCACGATCCATTCGACAAATCCTTGAGCGTGGAAGGAGCCTGGGTTCCCCATTGGTGCCCGACCGGTGAAGGAATGGTCAACCTGGCCGGCTTCTTTGCGATTGTGAAAGAAAATCGCTTTTCCGGTCCCGTGCAACTCCACTTCGAATACCCTGGCCTCGGAGGCGCTGAAAACGGTGACCGCACTCTACGCATTCCAAAGCCGGAGCTGATTGCCGCTATGCGCCGCGATCTTACCGGTGTACAGAGTCTGATGCGCGCTCAAGGGCTAGTCTAAGCCCGACTGATCCGTTAGCGAATCGAGCGCATACACTTCCTTCATTTGGACCCAGGTCTCGCCCGATTTTCCACCTTGCACAGGCTCCTGAAAGCTCCGCATGAGTTCGTCCCATTCGCGGGCTTTAGGTGTGGACATGTAGCGCGCCATATCCCGAACCGGATCGAAGTCATCCGGTACTTCCACGTACATGAATAAGAGCCGCCCGAAGCGGTAGATGAACATGCGTTTCACGCCGCATGCGAGCATGCCTTCGTTAACTTCCGTCCATGGATGAGCATGATACTCGTCATATCGCCGGATAACCTCCGGATCGTCCTTCAGCATCACAGCCTGTGCAAATCGCTTCATAAAGAATAGGACCAGTATCTCCCAATGAAATAATCGCTAGCGAACAACAGACTTCGCGAGGGCTGCAACGGCGCTTCAGCTCTTTCATGTTGACGCCGCCGCGCGCAATGAATCGAGAGAAGGCACAATCATGATGTGGTCGAGGCCTCGTAGATTATCCTCGGTTTCGAGGAGAGATTGCAATCCGGAATGGATAACTTACTACATCCTGTTTTCGCGTTTCTCGCCTCCGGAAGCAATACCCCCGCCTATCTTCCTCTCGCGTTGCTGCTGGTTTTTGGCACAGCTAAGCTGCTGGCCGAAATCTTTGAACGCTTCGGACAGCCGGGAATCGTCGGAGAAATATTGGCCGGCGTCTTACTCGGGCCTAGCGTTCTGCACTGGGTTGAACCGGATCAGCTGATGGCCTCTCTCGCCGAAATGGGAGCCATGTTCCTCCTGTTCCGGGTAGGAATGGAAGTGAAAGCCGCCGATCTTTTCCGAATGGGCGGCACGGCTCTCGCAGTCGCCACTCTGGGAGTAATCTTTCCCTTTCTGGCCGGCTGGGCGATCTTCGAATCACTTGGCCACCGTCTGACCGTGTCGATCTTTGTAGGCGCGGCGATGGTGGCTACCAGCGTGGGAATTACCGCCCGCGTGCTCGCGTCGAAAGGCCTGCTCGAGTTGCGCGCTAGCCAGGTCATTCTGGCTGCCGCGGTCATCGATGACGTCTTGGGCCTCTTGGTTTTGGCGTTTGTCAGCAGTTTTGGCGAAGGCGATGTTAATATCGCGAGTCTCGCGGTGACGGCTGCTTTGGCTTCCGGGTTCACGGTTGTGATCGCCCGCTTCGGCGCCGGTGCATTCGAACGCATTGTCCCCAAAGTGGAAGCGAAATTGTCCATCAGCGAGGCGCAATTTAATCTGGCTCTCATCGTTCTGTTCGGTTTGTCGCTGCTGGCTGTTTACATCGGTGTCGCTGCCATCATAGGTGCATTCCTGGCGGGCCTGGCATTTTCCCAGACGGCCACCAAACGAGTGCAGGATCTGGCGCATGGAATCACCGAACTGCTGGTGCCGTTTTTCCTGGCGCATATCGGTCTCGAATTGAATCTCGCCGACTTCGCCAGGAAAGAAGTTCTTTGGCTTTCGATTCTGCTCTTAATCGCAGCCGTAGTCACGAAGTTGATTGGTTGTGGTCTCGGCGCCGTCCGCTTGGGGCGCAACGACGCTCTCCGCATTGGATTAGGCATGATGCCGCGCGGCGAGGTCGGTATGATCGTCGCCCAAATCGGATTGCAGATGGGCATCATCGATCGGCCTGTGTACGCTACCGTTGTCTTTATGGCAGTAGGCACGACTATGCTCGCGCCGCCGTTGCTGACATGGGCGTTCCGCGGCACAATCCATGCGCCGCCCGAGGAAGATTTCTCGCTGGGTTGACTACTTCAGCGTGTTTGTTTCCGGCAGTATCAACCGTAGCTGCGTTTTGCTAGCCCGGTTGGCTTCGGCATTCAGATTGGCGGCAATCGCCTTTTCGTGTTCCGCGCGCTCCGTCTCGTGCTTCCGAAAATAGAG
>JAICIH010000556.1 GCA_025924475.1 Bryobacteraceae bacterium | reverse complement strand
GCCGCCTGCAGTATCGATCTCCTCGTATCCAATCCGCCGTACGTGCCTGGCGCGGATGCCGCCAACATGCAGCGCGAAGTCCGCGATTGGGAGCCACACATTGCATTATTCGCCGGAGACTCGGGGCTTGAGATTTACGAGCGTCTCATCGCCGAAGCCGCGGTGATTGTCAGGCCCGGCGGCCGTCTGATGATGGAGTTGGGCTATCAATCGCTCGACGCAGTGCGCAATCTGTTGAAACAAAATTGGGCAGACATCGAAACGGTCTTCGATTTGGCGAACCTGCCTCGTGTAATTATCGCTGTGCGCCGCTTCTAAGCAGCGCCGGTTACGGCTTGCCAGAAACGGCAGGAACGCACCAGAGCGGTCGCGGCTCCGTTCGCGTATTCCTATGTTGCCGCATTTGCTTCTGAGGAGTTAGTTAATGCTTTGGCCGGCGTCGTTTTCCGGGTGACAATCCATGGAGAGCGGAGAACAACGCCGGTCAGAATCGTACTGGACTTCCGGCACGATCGGAGATTTATTGCCGTTCGAACACCTCCACGTTGTGAACGGCGTTTCCCTTAGCGTCCGTGCCGTTGAGCGTGTATTTCATCGTTTTACCGTTCTTCGAGATGACACCATGACCGGTAGTGGCGCCGCCGTTCATTTTCCACGTGTGCTCAACATTGCGGTCGTCGATTCTCTTTTCAATCACAGAAGAATCGGGCAACCCGGTGATCATCGCCGGGGCATCGCCGTTCGGCGTGTACGACCACGATATGGGTTGATCAGTGGCATCCACTCCCTCGACCGCGACTTTCCCATCCGGCTGAATGGTTACCGTGAAACTCTTCGGCGCCGGGCCGGGGCTGAACTTGGATTTCGCCACATTGAGCTTCCATGTGCCGGTAAACTGCGAGTCTGCCGCGAACAGCGCCAGCGACATTGCGAGCGCGAGAACAATTAGCACAGCGAGCTTTCGGGACATTCGAGATTCCTCCTTTAGAATTGTCTGCCGGATAACTGATCGCTGACGTTCTAGGCCGCTGCCAGCAGATTAGGTGAAGTATGCGCCTCATTCGGCGGAGATTCAAGCATCATGTAAGCCGTTGGATAGATGAGACTCAGAGAATCCGGGTCATACTTTAGGGATCGGCGCCAAGCGCGAGCAGGCCTGGGCTCCGGCGAAACCGATATTCATCAGCAAAATCCACTGAAAAAGGCGCCGGCAAAATGGGCTACAGCTACTGGCCTCGAAACGGCGACAACTCTTCATTTCACTGTGAACGCAAAAGTCCTCGCTGTTCGTACTCTTTTTCCAGCTTCTTGACAAAAGCGGCGCCAAAATACGGCTTGCCTTGCGATTGACTTGCGTATAAGCTTTCTATCTGCTTCGGAGTACGTTCGGTATAACCGCTCGCAACCGTCATCAAGTCAGTTGGAGGTTCGGCAAGCTCTAAACTAGTCACAATCCGATCGGTATGGACTCCCCGATGGACGCCGCCAAGCGAATCGATTTCTTTGACGGGAAAACACTGTAGTTCAGGGATCATCCACGTCTCGCTCGACCAGCTTGGGGTCAATTGCACATGTTGGTGCACCGTTGCAAACCCAAAGAAAATGACGCTCCTCGGTGCGGCGCTAACGTCATCGGGACACGACTCATCCGTCTGCCGGTCAGCATTCCGAAAGCGCTGAGCATAACGCGCCGAAGCCCGGTATGAAGCGCGACCGTGGGAGGCTCAGCGATTCTCGCGTTAGGCGCTTTGCACGGTTGTTGCCGCAGGCAGCGGCCGCTCCGGCTTGAATACAACCACTCCGAGCGGAGGCAGAACGATCTCCGCGGAAGCCGGCCGGCCGTGTGAAGACGTGCCTTCCGCCATCACACCTCCGCCGTTGCCCATGTTGCTGCCGCCGAACGACTCCGAATCGGAATTGAATATCTCGACATGCCAGCCAGGCTCGGGAAATCCGATGCGGTAGCCCTTGTGGGGAGCCGGCGTAAAATTGCAGGCAAATACAAGATAGTCGTTTGGATTCTTACCGTGGCGGATAAAGGAAAGAATCGAATTTTCGACATCGTGGAAATCGATCCACTCAAAACCTTCCCAATGAAAGTCGACCTGGTACAAGGCCGGCTGGCTCTTATAAAGTTCGTTCAAGGACTTGCAGAAATCCTGGAATTTCCGGTGGATTTCATAATCGAGCAGCCACCAGTCGATTTGAGACTGATAATTCCATTCGGAAGTCTGCCCTATCTCCGATCCCATAAACAACAGTTTCTTGCCGGGATGCCCCCACATATAGCTTAGAAAGGCGCGGGCATTGGCAAACCGCTGCCATTCGTCGCCGGGCATTTTGTCCAGCAAGGCCCTTTTGCCGTAAACCACTTCATCATGCGAAATCGGCAGGATGAAATTCTCCGTGAACGCGTACATCATGCTGAACGTGACGCTGTTCTGGTGGTACCGGCGAAAGATCGGGTCTTTCGAAAAGTAATCCAGCATGTCGTGCATCCAGCCCATGTTCCACTTCATCGTGAAGCCGAGGCCATTCAGGTAAACCGGGCGGGACACGCCGGGAAAAGCCGTGGATTCCTCGGCAGCCGTAACGACGCCCGGCACTTGATGCACAAGTTCATTCGTCTTACGCAGAAAATCGATGGCCTCCAGGTTTTCGTTGCCGCCGTGAATGTTCGGAAGCCATTGTCCGGGTTCGCGAGAGTAATCGAGATACAGCATGGAAGCGACGGCGTCCACGCGTAAGCCGTCGATGTGATAATGCTTCACCCAGAAAAGCGCGTTCGAGATGAGGAAGCTGCGCACTTCATTGCGGCCAAAATTGAAAATCAGCGTTCCCCATTCCTTGTGCTCGCCCCTCCGCGGATCTTCATGCTCGTAGAGCGCCGTTCCGTCGAAGTATGCGAGGCCATGCGCGTCTTTCGGGAAGTGCGCCGGCACCCAATCGACAATGATGCCG
>JAICIH010000555.1 GCA_025924475.1 Bryobacteraceae bacterium | reverse complement strand
GGTGGAAACCGATTGGCCGTTTTGTGCCGCGCTTACCGTTGCGCCTGGCAGCGCCTGCCCGCCGGATCTGACGAATCCGCTTTGGGCAAAAAGGCTCACCGGGACGGCGGCCAAAAGAATGAGCGAGCCAATGCGCAAATGGAAGACACCTGTGGTAACGATGTCGCCACCCGAGTCCAGGTTACCTGTATGAAAAACAATAATAACCTACAAATTCCGGTTTGGAATTAAAATTTGATAGGGTTGGAACGGCATGGCTTTAGATCTGGAGAGTTTGCGCGCAGCCATCCAGGCGCATCTCCTCGAAAGCGGCATTCCGGTGTTTTACGGGTACCACCGCATGCTGGATACGATGGCTCAGGTGTCCTGGGATACGGCCCGGCACCCGGATTACCAGGAATTTCTGGCCACCGCGCGCGCCGCCGGCGCCAAGCTGGTGGTCTTTAACTACGATGCGTTCTCCCTGAACCGCATCGACGAAGCTCTGGAAGAGCTGGAAGACTGCGATTTCCCGCGCGAAGAGAAACGCAACTACGAATTACGACTCCGCCAGTTGGAGGCCTATGAAGGCTTCACCAGCTCGCTACAGCTTTCCTTCGCCTTGGACAATCGCGTGTATCTGTTCGAGCTGCACACCGAGTGGTTCGAGGCCTTAGCCGATATCCTGGGCGAAATAGAGGCCGCGCTCGAAGAACACGAAGACGAAGAAGAGCAAGGGCCCTTAGGGAGATATTTTTCCAATAACTGACCAGTGGAAGAGACCCGCGGCGCGCTGGCTCGATCCCGTGGTGAAAAACGAGCAGACCCGTGCGCTCGCCGAAAGCCTGGGCTGCGAGCCGCTCGTTGCCGCAGTTCTCGCAAATCGCGGCTATAACAACCCGGAACAGGCGCGTGCTTTCCTGTCTCCGCAGCTTTCTTCGCTCAGCGACCCGCTGCTCATGCGCGACATGGATCGCGCGGTCAACCGCCTGATTGCCGCTATTGATCAGCACGAGCTGATCTTGCTTTATGGCGACTACGATGTCGATGGTACCGTTTCCATCGTTGTCCTGAAGAAAACGATCGAGATTCTAGGCGGCCACGCCGATTTTCATATTCCGCATCGTTTGCGCGACGGTTACGGCATGCGCAGCGAGGTCGTGGAGGAAGCCGCACAGCGCGGTGTGCGGCTCATCGTCAGCGTGGATACCGGAATCCGTGCGAACGAGGTCGTGCGCCATGCACGCGAGCTGGGCGTCGACGTGATCGTAACGGATCATCATTTACCTGAGGCCGAACTCCCCCCCGCTCTCGCCGTTCTGAACCCCAATCGGCCCGGCTGCCCCTACCCGGATAAGCAGCTCTGTGGCGCCGGCGTTGCTTTCAAGCTGGTGCAGGCGCTGCTGGCGCGTTCTTCTTTACCTAGCGCTCGGCAGGAAGCGCTGCTCGATTCGTTTCTCAAACCTGTTGCGATTGCGACCGTCGCCGACATCGTGCCGCTCACCGGCGAAAATCGCGTGATCGTCCGGCGCGGCCTCGGCGGCCTGAGCGCTGTCCGCAATCCAGGCTTGCGAGCCCTCTTAGCTGTCGCTGGTTTTACTGAAGGCGAATGTCCTTCGGCCCATGAGGTGGCATTTCGCCTCGCTCCGCGCATCAACGCGGCCGGGCGCATGGCCACCGCAGGCGATGTCATCGAACTGTTCCTGACCGTGGACGAAGCGCGCGCCCAGGCGCTCGCCACCCAATTCGATATTCTCAACCGCGAACGCCAGCGCACGGAAGCGGAAATTGTCGAAGCGATCCTGGCGCGCTGCGAAGAAGATGCTCTGTTGCTGCACGATCGCGCGGCATTGGTATTCGCGGGCGCCGAGTGGCATCTGGGCGTGCTCGGAATCGTAGCCAGCCGCCTGGTGGAGCGTTTCTCTCGGCCGGTGTTCGTCCTGAGCCAAGCCGCCCAGGACGGGCATTTCTCCGGTTCCGGACGCAGCATTCCCGCCTTCCATTTACTCGAAGCGCTCGAAAGCATGCCCGAGCTGTTCACGAAATTCGGTGGCCATCGCCAGGCCGCCGGGCTGACCCTCCGCGCCACGGACATCGAGGCTTTCCGCGAGCGTTTTCATACCCACGCTGCCGCCCTGCTTACCCCCGACGATCTGCGGCCCGTGTATCGAATCGACGCCGAGGCGTCGTTTGCCGCTCTCTCGGAACGCTGCATTGCCGCACTGCAATCGCTCGGGCCGTTCGGCTTCGGCAATCCGGCGCCAATTTTCTATTGCTCGGGCGCAGAAGTGGCCGCCCCACCGAAAGCGCTGAAAGAAGGCAAGCACTTCAACGTTCCGCTGCGTCACAACGGCAGACTGCTATTTGCGAAAGCGTGGAATTTCGAAGATCGCACGGCTCTGCTCGAGCCGGGTGCAAAACTCGACATCCTATTTCAGGTGGAAGACGATCCGTTCTCCCGCAAGCGCGGCTACGGCTCGTGGTGCGTGACGTTGAAAGACGCGCGCCGCGCTACCGGTGTACAGTAAAAGGCCCAGCGCTTCTAGTTCGATCCAGTCATCCCAAAGAGGATGTTTATCGCTTGAACTGTATCCGGATGCTCGTCTCCTAGGACATTGCGCCGTCCGGATACCACTTGCTGTTGCATGAGAATTGCGCTCGAATGCCCGCCTAGTTCGTGTAGCGTTTGAGCTAGATTGTTCATGGCGGTCAGCGTGGAGGGATGCATTTCACCAAGTGAATCGCGGCAAATTTCTAATGCGTGCTCCTGGAGTGAGCGAGCCGCCGTCAATTCGCCTTGGCTGTACAAAATTTCAGCTAGATTGCTCATCGCGACCACAGTTGTTGGATGTCGCTCGCCGAATAGATTGCGAGTGCCTTCGAAAGCAAGTTCTTGCAGTGGCCGGGCTTCGGCCAAATCGCCCATCGCAGACAGTGCTTGAGCTAGATTGTTCATTGATGCGAGCGTGCCCGGATGATTCGGGCCCAGCAGCTCGCG
>JAICIH010000554.1 GCA_025924475.1 Bryobacteraceae bacterium | reverse complement strand
TCGCGAGATGCAACTCGCGCTGAAGTACATTTTTTGATCGATTGCTATCGACGTTTACAGGCGCTACAGCTTGACGGCATTACGGGAAATATAGTCGTCGAGCGATTGGTCGGGTCCGATGTAGTGAAATTCCTCGGCATAATCGAGCCCGTATTTAGCGCCGGTGTGGCGATCACGCGTTACGAATGCAGCTTTGATGAACTCATCCGCCGCTGTTTCCTCGTTTCCGGTGAAGGCAGGCAGGCGTAGCTTTCGTTCGGCCAGCGTGTCGTTTACGTCCTTCACCATGTGGGTAATCATCGTCCGGCACGAGCGGATCAGCGCGACTTTTTGCTGAAGGACGGGGCCGATATCGACGACCTTGTTCACCAGTTGAGGGCCTCTTGCAAAATAGTATTTCTCGGAGACTGAGTGAGGTTTCAATCCTGCTTCGAAATGCTCCGGAAAATCGAGATTGCCGCCGGACATCCAGCAGGCTGCTTCCACCGCCTGCGCCGTCACGTAATGGTCAGGGTTTTCCTCGTAGTGCCCCCATGGATCGTAGCTCAAAACGGTATCCACCTTAAGCAGGCGAAAGAGGAAAATTAGGCGGCCTCGAAGTTCCGTGCGCGACACATCGTCCATCCGATGATTTCGATAGCTGAGATCAAACCATTTCTTCATTCCGGCGGTTTTGATGAAGGCTCCGGTGTCACGCTGATTCGCGAGAACTGTTTCACCAAGCGTCATCCGGTACGAGTCCTTTTCATCGTTGCTCGTGCGAATGAAAAAGCCGGTATAGCCTTCGCTCAGGAGTTTCGCGAGAGTTCCACCCGCGAAAATCGGTCCGTCATCGAGGTGAGGCGTAACCAGAGCCAGAATTTTGCCGCCATGCGGCGACCCGCTGTTGGAACGTTCAATCGCCACCTGCGGTTCAGCGCTGGTGACGCTCTGAGCGCGTGAGTCAGTGGCCAAAGCCGCCGCAATTGCACCTTCGATAAATCCGCGCCGCTGCATGTATATTCCAGTACATTATGGCTCAGACATTTGCAAAACTAAAGGAACAATGACTCTGTATCTCGCCGGGGCGGTGGTCATCGCCTATCTGCTAGGCGGCATTCCGTTCGGATACCTGTTCGTTCGCTTGGCGTTCGGAAAAGACATACGGAGTATGGGCAGCGGCAATATCGGCGCCACGAATGTGCATCGCAGCGCCGGCGGCAAGGCTGGCGTCGCCGTACTGTTGCTCGACATAGCCAAAGGCTTTTTCGCGGTCTGGATTGCCGCCCTACTCAATCCCGGAAGCCCGCTGGCGCTCTCGCTGGCCGCCGTCGCGGTGATGATAGGTCACGCATTCCCGCTGTTTCTTCGATTCAAGGGGGGCAAAGCCGTCGCGTGCTTCATCGGCGCGTTTCTCTACATTGCGCCGCTCGCGATTGCGGCAGTGCTGCTCATCTTCGTGCTGGTGGTAGCCGTCACAAAATACATTTCGCTCGGCTCCATTATCGCGGCGCTGCTGTTTCCGCTCGCCGTGTGGCTGATTCTGCATCCGCCTTCGCCTATCGTTTGGGCCTCTCTCTTTTCAGGGCTTTTTATCGTCTATCGCCACAAAGCAAACATACAGCGCCTCTCCGGGGGCACCGAGAACGTGTTCTCGCTCAAAGGCCGCCGGCGGTGAACCGGCTCGCCATTGTCGGCGCAGGCAGTTGGGGAACCGCGCTTGCCATTGTGCTCGCTCCGAAATTCGAGGCTGTAAGGCTGTGGGCGCGAGACCCGGCGTTAGCTGCGCGGATTGAACAAACACACGAGAATAGCCGCTACCTTCCCGGTTTCCAAATTCCCGACAACGTTCTGTGTTCATCGGTGCCGGCCGATGTGCTTCAAAGAGCCGGGATCGTCCTGAGCGCAGTGCCTTCAGATCATACACGCGCTTTGTTCGAGCGCCTTCACCCACATGTTTCCGGGGCGATGAGCTTTGTCAGCGCGACCAAGGGCCTCGAGAACCGCACTCTCATGCGCATGAGCGAGGTGATTGCCGATAGCCTGCGTCCGCAATTCATGCCGCGCGTTGCGGTGCTCTCCGGCCCCACCTTCGCGAAAGAGGTTGCAGCCGGTGAGCCGGCCGCGGTGGTCATCGCCTCAGAGGACGCCGCTCTCGCCGCGGCTGTGCAGAGCGCATTCTCGAGTCCCACGTTCCGGCTTTACACAAGCGGAGATGTTGTTGGCGTGGAAATAGCTGCCGCGCTGAAGAACGTCATCGCGATTGGCGCTGGCATCTGCAAAGGGCTCGGTCTCGGCAGCAACAGCGTCGCGGCTCTGGTCACTCGCGGTCTCGCCGAGTTGACGCGGCTTGCGGTTGCGCTCGGCGGCAAACCGCGTACGCTCGCGGGACTCGCCGGATTGGGCGATCTCGTTCTCACCGCCACCGGAGATCTATCGCGCAATCGCTTCGTCGGCGTGCAACTCGGGGCAGGGAAGCCACTGCCGGAAATTTTGGCCGCGATGACACAGGTTGCGGAAGGCGTCAGCACTTGCCTCGCCGCTCGTGACCTGGCGCGCCGGGCCGGTATCGAGATGCCGATCGTTGAAAAAATGCACGAAATTCTTTATGAGAAAAAACCTGCCGCGACCGCCATTCGCGAGTTAATGGAGCGCCCTCTGACGAGCGAATAGAGGGTCGGGCATGCCCGTGCCGAGCGTCCGGCTGGAGTTCTGAACAGAGATTAGTTGCCAACTTTGGACTTCCGAGTATTTCAGTTGCGTCGAAACCACTCCGACGTATTTGTCCGCGCCTCCGTAATAGAGCATCCAGCGTGTAGGCTCGCTCACCAGTCCTTCGACGAATACGACGTTCGGCACCTGCCCCACTTTCTCCCATTCCTTCTCGGCTTCGAAGACCGGTTTATCTGATCGCGCCAGCACGTGAGTTGGATCGTTTTTATCAAACAGGACCCAGCCCGTACGATAGGCGAGCTTATCGTCGGCGCCGTTGTAGATGAGAAG
>JAICIH010000553.1 GCA_025924475.1 Bryobacteraceae bacterium | reverse complement strand
TTCTTCACGATGTTTTCGTACTCCTCCTTCACCACGCCCAACAGTTCGCGATAGTGGTTGCGGATCTCCTCGCTGGTGATCAGGCTATGGTGCTTCAGCCCGGTTTCCAGCTCATTGAGCACCATGAAGGGATTGATTGAACGAGCTTCAGGATGGGCCACCAGGGCATTGGAGATTTTGTCCTGCACGTAGCGCGGAGAAATTCCCTGCATGCCTTCGCTGGCGGCTTGCTCGCGAAGCTCCTTGATGTTGTCTTCCGTAAAACCCGGCAGGCTCTTGCCGTTGTAGAGCTTGAGCTTCTGCAGTAACGTCAGGTTCGCATTTTTGGGCTGCTCGAGCCGCGTGAGAATCGCCCACATCGCGGCCATTTCGATCGTGTGCGGTGCAATATGCTTGCCGTGCACCTTATTGCGGTTGTAGTCCTTCTCGTAAATGCGGATCTCGTCGGCCAAACGAGTGACATAAGGAACGTCGATCTTCACCGTGCGGTCGCGCAAGGCTTCCATGAACTCGTTATTTTGCAGTCGGCGATATTCCGGCTCGTTTGTGTGTCCCAGAATTACCTCGTCGATATCCGTCTGGGCGAACTTCTTCGGCTTGACTTTGTGCTCTTGGCTGGCGCCGAGCAGATCATAAAGAAAAGCCACGTCAAGTTTGAGCACTTCCACGAACTCGACAATGCCGCGGTTCGCAACATTGAACTCGCCGTCGAAATTGAACGCGCGAGGATCGCTATCGCTGCCGTACTCGGCGATCTTGCGATAATTGATGTCGCCCGTCAGCTCGGTCGAGTCTTGGTTCTTCTCGTCTTTGGGCTGGAAGGTGCCGACGCCGATCCGGTCTTTTTCGCTGAGTAGCAAGCGTTTGACGCGCAGGTCTTCGATAACCCGCGTCCAGTCCCCCTGGTAGTGTTTCAACCGCTCGGCGTAAACGTAACGGCAGAACGGACAAAGCTCGCCTTCAATTTTCACCTCGTACTCGCGCGGGGCGCCGCTGCCGTTCAACTGCGCCTGAACATCGGCGCGAAAGCGCTGTGGAATTACGTGCAGCGGCTCTTCATGCATCGGGCACCAATGAATGGTCTGGGGATTTCCCAAGTCGACCCAGCCCAGCGAGTACAACGCACCGTCGTCGGAATTTGAATAGCGCTCCAAGCCCTTCTTAAGCAGGCGGGCAATCGTGCTTTTGCTGCTGCCTACCGGGCCGTGCAGCAACAGCACGCGCTTCTCAATGCCGTAGCCCTTGGCTGCGCTCTTGAAAGCGTTCACCAGCGCCGCCAACGAGTCGTCCAGGCCGAATACCCCGTCCTGGCCGTCGCGGTCAGGATCCTGGAAGAAGCGGTACCGCACATGTTTCTCGCGGCCACGCTCATAGGTCTCCGTCCCATACGACATGATCATGTCATAGACGCGCTGAAACGCGTTACGGGTTACCTCGGGATGAGCACGCACGACGTCGAGGTATTGTTCGAAAGAGCCTTCCCAAGTCTTCTTGCGGAATTGCTCTAAGTCTTGGCGCTGCGCGATTAGCGATATTATTGAGCGTCCATCACTCATTGAGGGATCTCCCGGCATGCTGAGACAGCGAACTGCCTTAAATTGCCCCTCTAAAATGCCCTGTCCATCCGATTTCCCATGGCTCCGCTTCGTGCGGTGGTGCAGTTTTCAGTTTGTTCGATTGTTTCCCGGCGAATTTCGTACCAGTTGCGCGCCGCTTGTTTCATTATGGACGTAACGTGAGCGCAAGGGCTGATCTCACATGGATCAGAGCAAAACGACGGACGGCTTGAGATGCCGCAACTCACACGATGCCGGGAAAGTGCGGCAAGACAGTCGGCCCGGCGAAGCTGCTTGATCCGATGGGGAGCAGCACCCTACGATTCGCGTGAGCGACCAGGGGGAGAACTTGCGAAAGAGCACCCGGAACTGAGGAGAGGCGGGACGGTGAAGGCTATTGCCACTTCTTGCTCGCCGGCGTGCGAGATTCCGTTTCCCGCACCTCTAACCGCCGTAACCTGCTTTAAGTATCTCTCTGCTTTCCTATCCGGGCAATATCAACTTTCGTCAATATGAACGGTCCAAGCCGACGATTTACTAATGCCATGATCGCGCAACACATTTACGTGAAAGGCTTTGGGTAATCACGTGGGAGCGAAAAGCAGCTGGAATATTTTATGGATTCAAGCGCGCCGAAATCATGATGAAACTACCGCAAGCGACTGGACATTCCCCAGATTGATTATTCACAAAACGATCCATCGCGAGGATTCTGCAGATTCAACTCAGGATTTGCCGCGAACGAGGCAAAAACTGCTCCATCCTGGCCGCGTGGTTCGGTCTGTCGGCGAGGTCTAGGCCAAGAGGCGTTCTACACTTTCCATTAGGCGGTCCATGCCGAACGGTTTGCGCAGGTAGTCGTCGACTCCCAGCATTTCCGCATAGGCCTTGTGACGACTGCCCTCGTTGGCGGTGATCATGATCACGCGCATGGGGACGGGACGGCTGCGCCGCAGCTTTTCCAAGACCAGAAACCCGCTGCGTTTCGGCATCATCATGTCGAGGATTAACAGATCAGGATCCTCGCGCTCCGCCATTGCCAAGCCCTGGTTGCCGTCTCGAGCGACCAGAATCTTATAACCGCGGGCTTCCAGCGCGATGCGCATCGATTCGATGATCTCTTGGTCGTCGTCAACCAACAAAATGCGCTTCTGGTTGCTCTCATCCTTGGCGGGCTTTTCCGCTTTTTCGTTTTTGACGTTCTTTTCTGCCATGAAATCTTGCATCCCTGAGCCGCCAAAGATAGCGGCGGCCAGCCACCGCCCGCTTTAGTCAGGCGGCCCGTTCGTGAGCGGCCCAAAACAACACAAGTAGCTTACCCGCCGCCGCTTTGCAAGCGGCCGATTAAGAAAGTTTATGCGCTGTCAGCGCGTTCAGAATGCACGGTTGATGATTAGACGAGTCGGCCCGCCGCAGGCAACCTCATTCCGCTC
>JAICIH010000552.1 GCA_025924475.1 Bryobacteraceae bacterium | reverse complement strand
TGAAACGAAGTGGACCGGCTGACTTCCGGAAACGTGGAGTTATCTCCAATCACTTGGTAGCCGGTGATGGTGAAGGCGGGCAGGCCGCCGGAATGATCGTTGATGTTAATTCCCGGAATGCCGATTTCCGTTGCTGTATTAAACGCATTGCCGAGAGGTTCGATTTGCTGATTCCAGCGGACTACGCCGAGCCGCACTTCATTTACCGTGGTGGGGCCGAAGACGTGGGTGTAATTGAAAGTGCCGGACTGATTTCTTAATGGAACGCGAGACGCCGGTTGAACGCCGTTGGCGGAAAGAAATGGCTCAATCGATACGCCGGGGTTCGGGGCTACGGGCAAAAGGCCAGGCGTGGTCAGGTTGGAATTGTCGAAGCTGTATTTGCCAAATAGACGATCGCCGGCGCCGAGATTCTGATCGATGCGCACATCGAACTGGTCGGTATCCTGCGATTGCGTAGGGTTGAAGACGAAATTCTGTGTAGCGCGCGAAGAGGTCGGCGCGGGCAGAAGGCCGATTAACCGGATTGCCGCGGGGTCGAGCCGTGCTAACGGGATTTGGTTTCCCGCGAACTGATCCCGAACAGGCGCGCCGTTTGGGCCGTTGTGCAGCGTTATGGGATCGTATATCGGCGTGCCCAAAGCGCTGAAATTTCCGGTAGTCACCATGTTCCGAAGCGCCACTGTAGGAATGGTAGAGGTAACGGTCTGCGGCTGGCGCAGCCGAATGCCCTGGTAATCGGCGAAGAAAAACGTTTTGTCTTTTCGAATAGGCCCGCCTACCGTCGCGCCAAACTCGTTGCGGCGAAAGCCGGGCTTGGCGACACCCTGACGATTGTTGAAAAACGTGTTGGCGTCCAGTTTGTCGTTGCGAAGAAATTCGTAAGCGCTGCCATGATATTCGTTCGTGCCGGACTTCGTCTGGACGACGGTCACCGCTCCGGCCGCGGCGCCATACTCGGCGGAATAGTTGCTCGTCAAAACGCGGAATTCCTGAATGGAATCGACGGTGGGCACCATAATGAGCGTGCTGAGCCACAGGTTGCGATTGAAGATGCCGTCAATGAGATAGCTATTATTCTGCGGCATGGAACCGTTGACGCTGATATTTGTGCTGCCGCGCATAGCGTAAGGCGAGGTTGTCAGGTTATTGGCCGAGCCGACGTACGCGCCCGGTGAGAGCAGCACCAGAGACGTAAATGTGCGGCCGTTGAGGGGCATTTCTAAAATCTGCCGGTTTGTAATGAGCGACGAGACGGTGGCGCTTTGATCCTGCACCAGGGGCGCGACGGCATTGACTTCGAGCGTCTGTTTGACATCTCCCAGCAACAGTTTCAGGTCGATTGTCAGGGTAGCGGCGGCGGTGACTTCCACGCCGCGCCGGACCAGCGTTTCAAAGCCCGGTTGAGCGACCGTCAGCGTGTAGGCGCCGGTTGGAAGGGAATACGCGACGTACTGGCCGCTGTCGTTCGAAACAGCAGTCCGGCGGAAACCGGTGGCATCGTTAACCAGCGCAATCGTTGCATTCGGGACAACCGCGCCAGCCTGATCTGTGACCGTGCCAACGATGGTGCCGTTCAATCCTTGGGCGCGCGCATGCGCGGCGCCCATGTTTATCGCGAGAAGAAGCGCTAGTAGATACCCGACGGTAACCGGTAGACAGCAGTGCGTTCGGAAATGGAAAGTCATGCGACTCCTCCGCAGAATAAGCTTACTGGAAATATTGGCGCACTGCGCCCCTCCCTCACGGTCGGGGTTCTGTTTCGGGTATGGTGCGAGCCCGCGTTGTCGCTTTTGCGAGTTCGTTGGGATGTATAAAACCGCTTACTTGCGTGCGCGGCTCAGTTTCGAGGCGGCGTTGATAATTGACAGGCGCGCTGGTTCTATGAGAATGTAGCCTCAGCGCGCTATGGGGCGCCTCCTGTCCGCGGCAAGGGAGCTTGCTCCCACCCACTTCACGAATTGCGTTTTGCCACGGACCTTTCATCCGGCCCTGAGCTTCAGCGGATCTGGGCAACGAACGGAAGGAAGGTATCATGCAGCGAAAGCTGACTTCTGCTAGCACCCTCGACAATCTGAGACGAGAAGCCAAGCGCTGGCTCAAGGCTCTGCGCGAAAACGAACCGGAAGCGCGTGAGCGATTTGGGCGCGCGTATCCGAAGCACACTGGGACAATCGTGCTGCGCGATGTGCAGCATGCGCTGGCGCGCGAGTACGGGTTTGAAAAGTGGAAGGAGCTAAAGCTTGCCGTTCAGCAGGCGGCGAGATCGCGAACGAGCGAGGCGTACGAGCAAGCCGCGCGCGATTTCGTGGAGGCCTATAAGGGCGATGCGGTGGCGCTCGAGCGGTTGAACCAACACTACGACCGGTCCTTCAGCTTGGCCGATTTGAAGGCGGACATCTGGCGGCGCGACTATGCGTACCGGCAGCGATCGTCCCGCGTGCCGGAGAATTATTTTCCGATTGAAGAAGCGAAGATCATCCTCGCGCAGGATGCCGGATTCGGCAGTTGGGAGAAGTTGATGGACGCCGTCGCGGCCGGTGCGCCTCCGCAGGGTGCGCCCTACATGCTGGACACGAAAGACAATCGCATCGGACCGCGGCGCCGGTTGTCGGCCGCCGATTGGGACGACCTGATCGGCGTCATGAAAGAGCGACGCATTCCCGCACTGGATGCGCACGGGCTGATGACGGACGATGCGCTGGCACGAATAGCCGGGCTGGATTTCGTGACGAGCCTGCATCTGGGCGGTTCGCGCGAACTTACCGACGACGGTCTGCTGCATCTTGCGCGCATGCCGCAACTGGAACGGCTCGACCTGAGCGAGTATCCGGGCGGCAGGCTTACGGACCGCGGACTGGAAGTCCTCCGGCATTTACCCAACTTGCGGAAGTTTGAAATGACGTGGCAAGCGGGGATCACGGATCGCGGGGTGGCGAATCTTCATTTCTGCGAGCTATTGGAGGAAGTAAACCTGATGGGCTCGCCCACGGGTGATGGCGCCATTGAGTCGCTGCAGGGAAAAGCGAAGCTCCGC
>JAICIH010000551.1 GCA_025924475.1 Bryobacteraceae bacterium | reverse complement strand
TACCGATACACCAAAAGATGTCAGGCGGTTGCGGATCCAAGCGGCATCCTCGGCGCCAACGCATCCGAATATGCCGGTGCGGCGGCCGAGTTTTGCCAGTGCACAGGCGGTATTCGCGGTACCGCCGCCGATCTCGCGGACATACTGACGGCAGTACACTTCTTCACCGAGCGTCGGCCAATGAGTGAATCCATGCAAAATGTGGTCTACGAAAATTTCGCCGACGATGGCGGCATCCAGAGGTTTGCTCATGCTTTCTTTTGAGGAACACGCGCAAAACGGCCGCGGTATCAAGCGCGCCGCCTGAAGAACCAGCGAGTTCCTTCCTTGTCTGGCGGCGCGCATCCGCGCCCTTTGCGCTCGAACGGCCATTCTCCGCGATGCCGCGCCCAACCGAGATAAGCAAGCGAGCCGGCAATTGCCAGAAGAACTCCGTTACCTACATACTTCCAGCCGCTGGCCGCAAGTACGTAGATCCAGCCGGCAATCGCCAGCACGGCGGGCAGAGGATAAAGCGGCATGTTGTAGGGGCGCTCTTCCCGGCTGGTTTTTCGCCGCAGGAGAATGACGGCGACGCACTGCGCGACGAATTGCAGCATGATTTTAAACACCATCATGTAGTTGATCAAGTCGGTGAGGCTCAGCAGGCAAGCCACGGCGGAGCCGACGCCCATCAGCACTACCGAAAACGCAGGGAAATGTTTTGTCGGATGAACCCAGGCAAAGATCGAGAAAAAGCGCTTGTCGACCGCAGCCGCGTAGGGTATGCGGGAATAACCCAATAAGATCGCGAAGACGGAGGCAAACGCGGCCCACAGAATCAAACACGCCACGATTTTTCCGCTGAGCGGGCCGTACAGCCCTTCGATGAACTCGGCGACCACAGCTTTCGATTGCATGGCGTGCTGCCAGGGAACAACGCCGATGATCGAGATATTCATCATCAGGTAGATGATGCCTAAGACGGCAATCGAGATCAGAATCGAGCGCGGAATGGCGCGCCTGGGCTCGCGGACTTCTTCACCGAACAGGCAGACGTTATAGTAGCCGTCGTAATCGTAGAGCGCGATTAGCGATGCGCCGCCGAGTCCCAAGAAAAATTGATGGGAGAGATGGAACGCGCCCGGTGGAAAATCGAATGCGCGGTGCGCTTCGAAATGCGTGACTCCGGCGAACAGAATCCAAGCGGTGGTGGCCATGACGACGCCCCACATGGTCAGCGACAAGAAGCTGATCGACTTGATATTTCGATAGAGCAGCACGGTATTCAGCAGGCAGACGCCGACCGCTACGCCGATCGCTTTCCATCCGACCAGCGACGGAATGAGGTACTTGGCGTAATCAGCCAACCCCACCGCGCCGGAGGCAATGGAAATGGGACCGATAGCGATGGCCTGCCACAAAAACAAAAAGCTGACCAGGCGGCCGAGTTTGCGCGGCCCGAACGCTTCCAGCAGATAGTAATAAGGACCGCCGGAGCGCGGCATGGCGGCGCCGAGTTCCGCCCAGACCATGCCGTCGCAAATGGCGATCAGTGCGCCGGCAATCCAGCCCAGCATGGCTTGCGGACCACCCATTGCCGCTATCGCCAGCGGAATGGTGATGAACGGCCCGATGCCAACCATGTTGATCATGTTGGCGGAGGTCGCCCCCCACAGGCCCATTCCTTTGTCGAGGCGGCTGGCCGTTTGCCGTTGGATTCCTTGCAAGGTTGGTACTCGTAATCAGGTGTCCGCTTCCTTGCGGTCGCGGCTCGGTCTAGCTAGCTCGAAAAATGTTCGCTCAGCCAGCGATAGCTTTGCCGAAGGCTGTCAATCGGCGAACCCGGCGTTTGATCTTGTTCGACGAAATAGTGGCGCACTGCGGATTTCTTCGCCGCCGCGAGCACGGCGGGAGTGTCGATGGAGCCGTTGCCGGCTTCGCGAAATGTGTCGGGCGGTACCTTTTCGTTGTATTGAACCGGGAAGCCGCTCTTCTTATCCTTTATATGAAGCAGGGCAATCCGATCTCCGTATTTCTTCAGCAGCGCCACGGGATCGTGCCCTGCGACACTGGCCCAGAAGATGTCCAGCTCGAGTGAGGCAAGATTCTTGTGTGTGTCATGCATCAGAATTTCGAAGCCGGTGGTTCCCTGAAGCGGTTCGAATTCGAAGGCGTGGTTGTGGTAACAGAGCTTCAGGCCGGCGGCGTTGGCTTTTTCACCGGATTTGTTCAAAGTGTCGGCGAGTTTCTTGAACGTGTCGATGCCGCCGCGCTGAGCAGGGGGAATGTAAGGCAGCACGACATATTCGAAGCCAAATTGCTTCACTTTGGCGTAAGCGTCATCCAGTTTGCTGCCGCCTTCCATGAAGAGAGCCGTATCGAGATGAACGCTGACCGGCTTGAGACCGCTGTTTTTTAGAGCCGCACCGATGTCAGCCAGCGATGCATACACCGCTTCGACTTCCTTGTAGCCGATCTGCTGAATCGCTCTGAGAACCTCGGCCGGGTTCTTAGTAATGATGTTGCGAACGGTGTACAGTTCGACGCCGAGATTCGAGTCGCGCAGGGCGTCTCTTCCGAAAGCGAGCGTGGAGGCAGACAGAAAACCGGCACTACGGGCGATGAACGTGCGCCGCGAGGGTTGTGGCATGGTTTCTATGGTATCGCTGCGCTCTAGCTATCAGCCTTTAGCTCTCAGCTGTCAGCTTTTGGCGGATGATTTTGGCTTCGGCTAGCTGTTCCAGGCGCTCGGTGAGCGTTTGTTGGTGGTAAACCTTCGCTTCGGCTAGCGTGACGGCCCATTGGTGGATGTCTTTTTTCATCTTGTGCTGCTCTTGTTTGCGGTCGTGCTCCTCCTGTTTGCGCTTTTGCGATTCGAACCCAATTTCGGCCTTTCTCTTTTCGGCTCTTATCCTTAGCAGCTCGCTTAAACATTTGTGGAAGGCGCGCTCGTGGGTGGTTTCATAGCGCAGGTAGAGCGCGAGGCGTTTGTCGTCGATCGTGCCGTCGTCCAGGAAACAGTTCCCTTGCAGCATGGTGGCGCGGTTGCGCAGCCAGTGGTGCTGGGCC
>JAICIH010000550.1 GCA_025924475.1 Bryobacteraceae bacterium | reverse complement strand
GTGCGAGCGCGTCTCCGAAACGACCATGATTCGACTGAGATCCGGATAAGGCAACGGATGAAGCACCGTCGAGTACAGCGACGCGAAACAGACGAGATTCACGCCGATGCCGAGAGCAAGTGAAAGCACCACAATGGACGCAAAGCCGGGGTTGTGCCGTAACGTCCGGAAAGCGTATCGGAGGTCGGAGCGAAGTTCATCGAAGATGCGGAAGCCACGCGCCTCACGGCAGAATTCTTTGTGCTTTTCAATACCGCCAAATTCGAATCGCGCGCGGCTCTCAGCATCGGCTGCCGGCAAGCCGGCACGCATCAGGTCCGCGGCCCGGCTCTCCATGTGAAATCGGATTTCCTGATCCATCTCGGACTCTACGTGAGCACGGCGGAAGATGCCGGCAAGCAGCATTCGCAGGAAATTCATAACTACCCTTTCGCAAACTCGGCCTTCAAAGCCAACCGCATGGCGGACACCAGGCGATTCCACCCAGCCGTCTCTTCTTGCAGGCACTCGACCCCGGCAGCGGTCAATTGATAGAACTTCGCTTTTCGATTGGCATCGGAGACGCCCCACGCTGTTTTGAGCAAGCCCCGGCGCTCCAGACGATATAAGGCTGGATACAGCGCGCCTTGCTCGATAGACAGTGCCCCGCCGGATATCTGCTCAATCCGCAGCAGAACGCCATAACCATGCTGCGGGCCAAGCGAAACAGCCTTCAAAATCAGCAAATCGAGCGTACCTGGTAATAGATCGACCTGTTTCGACAATGCCGAGGCTCTCCTAAGGGCACTAGGAGTATGCTGCCGCTGAATGCGGCAATTGTCAACAAAAAACTAAGAGTGGAATTGCGGATCCCGCTCGGCCACCTGGCCAGACCATGTCCGAAAAGCGCCAGTCCGGCCGCTCGGCAAATGGGAAAATTCATCTATGGAACTCCCCGATCGAGAGGTCTGCTACCGCGCTTTGCAAAGCCGTGATGCCCGGTTCGACGGCCTGTTGTTTGTAGGCGTTACCTCGACTGGCATCTATTGCCGGCCCGTCTGTCCGGCGCGCACGGCCAAGTTCACGAATTGCCGGTTTTTTGGTTCGGCAGCAGCGGCGCAGGAGGCGGGCTTTCGCCCGTGCCTGCGTTGCCGCCCGGAGACTGCTCCCGATCTGGCCTCGTGGCGCGGAACTTCGAATACGGTTTCTCGCGCGCTCGCACTCATTACCGATGGCGCTCTTGATGGCGATGGCGCGAGCGTCGAGACTCTGGCGGAACGCCTGGGCCTAGGTGAACGCCAACTCCGTCGATTATTCCATCAGCACCTTGGCGCCTCACCCATCGCAGTGGCGCAGACTCGGCGCGTGCTTTTTGCCAAGCAGCTCATTCACGAGACACAAATGCCTCTGACTGAAGTCGCGCTAGCGGCCGGATTCGGCAGCGTGCGCCGGTTCAATGAGATATTCCGCGACCTTTTCCATCGTCCTCCTGGCGAATTGCGGCGCAAAACATCCGTAATCCCCGCGAGGCCAGAAGCGGGCGTGGCGCTGCGGCTGCGCTATCGGCCCCCTTATGACTGGGATTCGATGCTCAGCCACCTGCAAGCCCGCGAGATTCCGGGAATTGAAATCGTGGAAAACGGTAGTTACCAACGTACGGTTGAAATCGACGGCTTTACCGGCAGTGTCGAAGTGACACATCTGCCGCAGCGGGAGAGCCTCGGCGTTACGATACGTTTCCCCAATGTCAGAAGCCTGCCCGCTATCGTGACCCGGGTGCGCCGCCTATTCGATGTGGGAGCCGATATTGAGACCATTGACGCACACCTCTCTCGCGATCCGATGCTGGCGCCTTTGGTGGCGCGGCGCCCCGGGTTGCGCGCGCCTGGCGGATGGGATGGCTTTGAATTAGCGGTACGGGCGATTCTTGGCCAGCAGATTAGCGTCGCCGCCGCACGCCGCCTCGCAGGAGAACTCGTTGCTCTTCATGGCGAGCCTGTCTCAAGAGATTATGTTAGTCACCCGCGTCTGTCGCACGTGTTTCCTGCCGCAAAACGTCTTGCATTAGCAGAATCGATCGGCCTCCGCATGCCGCGTACGCGCCAATTGTCGCTGCAAGCGTTGGCGCAGACCGCGGCGGCTGACCCGAATTTCTTTCGTCCGTTTGGAACCATCGAAGAAGCAATCACGCGGCTGCGCGCAATTCGCGGAGTCGGCGAGTGGACCGCGCAATACATCGCATTGCGCGCGTTGCGCGAGACGGACGCATTTCCTGCTTCCGACATCGGCCTGCTGCGCGGCGCCGCAACAATTGACGGGGCGCGATCAAATGCAGCCGGTCTTCTTACTCGTGCGGAATCATGGCGGCCGTGGCGCGCCTATGCCGCGCAGCACCTCTGGGCCGCCGACAGCACTGTGATCGCACTGACAACTGAATAAAATCATGCAATTTCTAATTGACCGAATCGACACACCTATTGGCGAGATGCTGATCGTGGCGGACCACGATGGTAACTTGCGGGCTATTGATTGGACAGACCACGAGGAACGCATGCGCCGCCTGCTGCGGCTTCACTACGGCGAAACTGGATTCCGGCTCGAACCGGCTCGTAATCGGAACGGCCTAACAGACGCCATCTGCAGTTACTTCGCGGGCGAGATTACCGCAATAGACACCTTGCCGGTGACAACGGCAGGCACTCCCTTTCAGCGTGAAGTGTGGAGTGCGTTGCGAACAATCCCCGGCGGCGCCACGGTTTCCTATGCGAAACTTGCCGATCAAATCGGCCGGCCTACTGCCGTCAGGGCCGTTGGTCTGGCGAATGGTTCCAATCCAGTTGGAGTTGTAGTGCCTTGCCACCGCGTGATCGGATCCAATGGTTCGCTCACCGGCTATGGCGGCGGCATCCAGCGTAAGCGCTGGCTTCTGAAGCATGAAGGCGTGCGCGACGACAATTAGGCCAGGTAGCCTTGGAGCCCGGTTACAGTGGAAATAGGAGGACATCCAACATGAGCGAGACAACGTCCAGCGCGAGCGTGAGAGACGGCGGCCATTCGCCGCTACAGGGCACATATC
>JAICIH010000549.1 GCA_025924475.1 Bryobacteraceae bacterium | reverse complement strand
CGAAGGTCCATGAGGTTGAAGCGCCCCAACGCCGGATACGTGGCCATGAACATAGCGGGAATAATGGCGAAGTACTTGGCCACATCATTCGCAATCGAAAAAGTAGTGAGGGCGCCGCGCGTAATGAGCAGTTGCTTGCCGATAGCCACCACTTCGATGAGCTTGGTGGGGTTGCTGTCCAGGTCCACCATATTGCCCGCTTCTTTGGCAGCCGTGGTTCCGGTGTTCATCGCAAGACCCACATCGGCTTGCGCGAGCGCGGGCGCGTCATTGGTTCCATCGCCGGTCATGGCCACCAGGCGCCCTTCCCCCTGCTCGCGTTTGATGTAAGCGAGCTTGTCCGCCGGCGTGGCTTCGGCGAGAAAATCGTCCACTCCCGCTTCGCTTGCAATCGCGGCAGCGGTGAGCGGATTGTCGCCGGTAATCATCACCGAGCGAATACCCATGGTGCGCAGTTGAGCGATGCGTTCCTTCATGCCGCCTTTTACGATGTCTTTCAAATGCACGATGCCGAGCGCGCGGTCGCCGTCGGCAACGGCAAGCGGAGTGCCGCCCGCGCGAGAGATCCGGTCGGCAATCTCATCGAAATTTATAGGGAGCGTTCCCCCGAGCTCTTTTATAAAGTTGGCGATCGAGCCAGACGCGCCTTTACGCAGCGAGCGGCCATCGATATCGACGCCGCTCATCCGTGTATAGGCGGAAAAAGGTATGAAATGCGCTTCGTGCTCCGCTACTTCCCGCCCACGCAGACTGTATTTTTCCTTGGCCAGGATAACGATGCTGCGGCCCTCCGGCGTTTCATCCGCGAGACTGGCAAGCTGAGCCGCATCCGCTAATTCCGCTTCCGAGCAGCCTTCGAACGGAATGAATTCGACCGCTTGCCGATTGCCGAGAGTGATGGTACCGGTCTTGTCCAGAAGCAATGTGTTGACATCGCCCGAGGCTTCCACCGCCTTGCCACTCATGGCGAGCACGTTGTGCTGCATCACGCGATCCATGCCGGCAATGCCGATGGCCGAAAGCAGTCCGCCGATGGTGGTCGGTATCAGGCAGACCAGCAGCGATACCAGCATGGCGATTCCCGGCGCATGACCGCTGCCCGTGGCGCTCGCGGCATACAGAGCGAACGGATGCAGCGTGGCCACAGCCAGAAGGAAAATCAACGTAAGCCCGGCGATTAGGATATTGAGAGCAATTTCATTGGGCGTCTTTTGACGTTCTGCGCCTTCAACCAGCGCAATCATTTTGTCGAGAAAGGTCTCGCCGGGATTGGACGTGATCCGCACTTTGACGTGATCGGACAAAATGCGCGTGCCTCCCGTGACCGCGCTGCGATCACCGCCGGACTCGCGGATCACGGGCGCGCTTTCACCCGTGATGACCGACTCATCCACGGTGGCGATGCCATCGATTACCTCGCCATCGCCCGGAATCAGATCTCCTGTCTCTGCGATGACGACATCGCCCGCGCGCAACTTGGACGCCGGGATGATCTCGACCTTGCCGTTTCCGAGAACGCGTTTGGCGAGCGAATCCGTTCTCGTCTTCCGTAATGTATCGGCCTGCGCTTTACCGCGCGCCTCCGCCATGGCTTCGGCAAAATTGGCGAAGAGCACAGTGAACCATAACCACAGCGAGATCTGAATTTGAAAGCCGATCTGCGCACCGTGCGTGACTATGTCGCGGATTGCGGATAAAGTCGTTAGCGCCGCGCCCACCTCCACCACGAAGATGACAGGGTTCTGTACGAGCCATCGTGGATTCAGTTTCCGGAATGCATCCCGCGCGGCCCTTTGTACGATTTCGCGATCGAAGAGCGGACGCGCGCGCATCAGCTTCACCGGTAATACAGAAGGCTCATTCAAAGCTACAGGCGGATTTTCTTTGGTGGCCAGCATGAGATCAGCCCCAACCTCCCCATAGAAGAACCGAAAATAGTTTGCCGTCGTGCATTAAATAATGCTCGACAATAGGACCGAGCGCCAGCGCCGGAAAAAAGGTGAGCGCTCCCACCAGGACCACCGTACCCACGAGCAGAGTGACAAAAACCGGTCCGTGTGTGGGGAACGTGCCGCTGCTAGCCGGAATTTTCTTCTTCCGCGCCAGGCTCCCGGCTGCCGCGAGGAGCGGAATCAAAAAAAGAAAACGCCCGGTCAGCATGGCTAAGCCGAGGGTCAGGTTGTACCAGGGTGTGTTGGCGCTCAAACCGCCGAAGGCGCTTCCATTGTTGCCGGTTGCGCTCGAATACGCATAGAGCACTTCGCTGAACCCATGCGGACCATTGTTTGTCAGCCCGGCGCTCGCCGACCCGGCCGGATTCACTATCACAGAAAGCGCGGAAATCACCAGAATGCCGAACGCCGTGGCGATCAAGGCGAGCATTGCCATCTTTACTTCCTTCTGCTCGATTTTTTTGCCGGCATACTCCGGCGTGCGCCCCACCATAAGGCCGGCAATGAAGACGGCAACAATCGCATAGAGCAAAATGCCGCATAAACCCGCCCCCACGCCGCCAAAAATCACTTCGCCGGTCTGAATGTTGAAAAGCGGCACGAGTCCGCCCAGCGGCGTGAAGCTGTCGTGCATGCCGTTGACGGCTCCGCAACTGGCGTCAGTAGTGATCGTGGCGAACAGCGCAGTAGCCGCAATACCGAAGCGCGTTTCCTTGCCTTCCATGTTTCCGCCCGGCTGGATGGTGGTGGCCTGCGTCTCAACGCCCAGTTTCGCGAACGCCGGGTTGCCGTTCTGCTCCGCCCAATAACAAAGAAAGGCGCCGGCCAGAAACAGCACCGCGCAAGCGGAGAAAATGGCCCAGCCTTGTCTCCGGTCGCCGGTCATTACGCCGAACGTGTACGTCAAGCCGGCCGGAATCAAAAAGATGAGAACGAGTTCCAGCAGGTTCGAAATCGGCGTCGGATTCTCGAACGGGTGAGCGGAATTCGCGTTGAAAAATCCGCCGCCGTTGGTGCCCAGCATTTTGATCGCTTCCTGCGAAGCGACGGGACCCTGCGCGATTACCTGCTTGCCGCCCTCTAGCGTGTGGGCCACGGTATAGGGATGCAAGTTCTG
>JAICIH010000548.1 GCA_025924475.1 Bryobacteraceae bacterium | reverse complement strand
CGTTGTCCATCCTTCAGATCGGCCGGCGGACCTACGATCAGGTCTTCTCCGCCGATCAGCCCGCTCTCGATCATCACGCCTTTATCGGACGAGCCGCCCACAGTGACCGCGCGCTTCCTGGCATGCCCGTTCACCACAACAAATACGCTGCCATTTTGAACGGCGGAACTCGGAATCACGATCACGCGCTTGTTCTCGGCTGTCGGTGAAGCTGGAGCGTCATTATAAAAGTTGACCGTGGCGTTCATATCGGGCCGCAGATAGCCGTCCGGATTCTTCACTTGCACTTTCACCTGCACCGTCGCCTTCGACCGGTCGGCTTCGGGCGATACTTGCTGGACGAAGCCCTGATACTTGCGGTCCGGATAAGCGTCCGTCGTGACAGTGCCTTTCTGTTGCGGACCGAGCTTCGGAAAATCGCCTTGCGGAATATCCAGCTCCACTTGCAGATCGTTCAGGTCTGCCATGGTGACGATGTAGCCTTTGGCCCCTTTGTCACCCACAAAGCCGGTCGTAATAAACTCTCCCTTCTCGACATTCCGATCGAGAATTGTCCCGTTGACGGGCGCTTTAATGATGGTGTTATCGAGCTGTGTTTGCGCATAAGCCAACGCGCCGCGGGCCTGTTCAAGCTGTCCTCTTACCTGGTCGATCTCTTCCTTCCTGGGTCCCAGCACGGCCAGGTCGAGCGTGTGCTGCAGGCTGGCCACCTTGGCGGCGAAGCCATCGTATTTGGCCTGCGCGTCATCGAGCGCCTGCTTGGACAACACACCGTCGGAAACCAGCTTGCTGGTTCGGTCTAACGTAACTTTCGCATTCGCCATGTCGGCCTTCGCCTGATTCACATCGGCGCGCGCCTTCTGAATTTCTTCCGGGCGCGAGCCATGCTGCAGCTCCGCCAGCTTTGCCTCGAGATTCGCGAGCTGGCCTTTCTGCTGCGTGACCTGCGCGCGGTACTCGTCGTCTTCCAGACGCACCAGCGGCTGCCCGGCCTTTACTTTGTCGCCCTTATCGACGCCGATCCAGGCGACTCTTCCGTTCACCTTCGAAGCGACTTCGATCTTGTGCGCCGCGATGATGTAGCCGGTCGCAGTGAGGATCACTTGCTCGCCCGCCGCGGAAACGCTCATTGGTGATTGCACGGTCTGGACGCGCACCGGCGTGGCGGCATTCAGGGTGCGATAGGCGATCACCGCGCCGATAGCGGCCAGCGCCACAATTGTTGCGATTACCAGCAGCCGCAGCACGGGTTTCGGCTCGCGTTCCCGCCGCGCCGACCGGTCAATTTGAAGGCTTTTTAGCTCTGTATGGCTGTCCATTGCACTACACGTCGCGAAGCGCCGTCAATATCTCCTTCTTGGCTGCATGCCGTGCCGGCAGAAATCCACCTAGCGCGCCTAAAATCAGCGAAAACACCAGGCCAATCGCCATCACTTCGGGGCCGACGTGGAAATTGAAGCTCGTCTCGCTGAAAGTTATGAAGTTGCCCATACCGGTGGTCACGCCATTCAACGGCAGAGTAATGACGCAAGCCAGCAAGCCGCCGAGCAGCGACAACAAAAGAGATTCCAACAGAAAACTGAGCGTAATGCTGCCGCGCGTGAAGCCGAGAATACGCAGCGTGCCCACTTCTTTCGCGCGCCGCGCTACTGCTGCATACATGGTATTCATGGCGGCGAAGCAACTGCCGATCGCCATGATGATGCATACAAAGATTCCGAGAAATTTGACGGGTGCCGCCGAGACCGTCTGCAATGCGTAGTATTCCTTCTCGCTCATGACCGTGACATTCAAGCGCCGATCGCCTTCGAGCGACTTCTTTAGCGCTGCTGCCGTGACTTCGTCGGTAGCCTGCAGCAGCGCCGAGCTGTATGTGTCCGGACGATTGAAGTCGCTGGCCACCTGCGGGCCATCGGCAAAAATTTCGCTATCCACCGCGCCGCCGCCGCTGTCCATGATCCCGACCACCGTCCAAAGCCCTTTGCCAAACCTTATTTGTTGACCCAGTTGCGCCTTGGGGTAGCGCTTTGCCGTCGCCTTACCGACCACTACCTCGCGCTGACCCGGCCGAAACCAGCGCCCGGCAATCAGCTTAAGATGGCGCATTTCAACGCCGCGAGTCGACAATCCGCGTGTAGTGATGTTCATTCCATTGGGATTATCGGCATTCGGGAGATTGATGACCGTCACTACTTCTAAGGATGCCAGCGGCTGGCCGTCGTGGCCGGTTGCAATACCCGGAAAATTCTTGACGATTTGGAACTGCTGTTGAGTAAGCAGGCTGGTCAGTTCGGCGTTGCCGCCCTTGCGCATCACGAGCACATGAAGCGGGTCGCCAGTCGAGGCAAACGCGGACTGTAGACCGGAGACGAGCCCAAGAACGGCCAACAGCACGGCCACTGTCATCGCGATACCCGCCGCCGTCATGACGGTCGTGGTCTTGCGAACCACAAGGTTGCGGAAATTGTAAGAGAGTGGAATTGCCATACTTGCCTATCCTGCGTAGCGGAGCGAATCCAAAATATTGGTGCGTGCCGCGTTCCAGGCCGGAATAAATGAGCTGACTACGCCGATCAGCAGGGCGATGCCGAGCGCGATGAGGGCCGTGGTCGGGTTGATAGTGAGATGGCGGAGCTGCGGCATGACATTACCGGCAAACTGTCTGACTAGCAGCGATAATAAGGAGGCGAACAACAGCCCGATTACTCCTCCAATCATCGCAATGCTAACGGCTTCGCCGATGATGATCCCTAGAATCGTGTCGTTATTGAACCCAAGCGTCTTCAACACTCCGACTTCTGCGATTCGCTCACGAACCGACATGGCCATCGTGTTGCCGGAGACCAGCAGGATAGTAAAAGTGACCGCGGCGCAGATAGCCATAAGGAAGAGTTTGACGTTGCCCAGAAACGAAACAAAACTGAGCGCGAACTGCCCTTCGGATTCAGTCTTAGTTGGATAAGCCGAATTCGCGAACATCTCGTCGATGGCTTTCGCAATATTCGGGACATCCTTCGGGCTGTCGGCCAGGACGGCGAACGTTCCAATGAGGTCCCGGCGTCCCACGGGCAGCGTGTTGCGTAGATACTCCCAAT
>JAICIH010000547.1 GCA_025924475.1 Bryobacteraceae bacterium | reverse complement strand
GCCCTCCTCGATGGCGGGGCGCAGCGTTTCCAGAATCTCGACGAGGAATTTTTTCGCTGTGTCGAGCATGCCGAAGTCATACAAAGGACGGCCGCAACACAGCGCCGCTTTCGGGATCATCACTTGGTACCCGAGCCGTTCCAACACTTCCACAGCGGCGGCTCCGTGTTCCGGGTTCCAGTGGTTCGTGAAGGTGTCCGGCCATAGCATCACCCTGGGGCCGTTTAGATTGCGCTTGCGATGTTCAGCGAACCAGCCTTTAAAGGTTTGAGCGGCGAAGGCGGGAAGCTGGCGCTTTTGATGGACTCCGGCCGCGGCTTTCGCGAGGTTGCTGAGGATGGGAGCGCTGCTGAAGAAATTGACAAGGCCCGGCGCCAGCGAGGCAAGACGCGCCCACCAATAGATCCAGCCGACGGCGTAGGCAGAGCGAGGACGTAGCTTGTCTTCGTAGTAGTGCGACAGGAACTCGGCTTTGTATGTGGCCATGTCGACGTTCACCGGGCATTCGCCTTTGCAGCCCTTGCAGGCCAGGCATAGGTCGAGAGCTTCTTTTACGGCTTCGCTCTTCCAGCCTTCCCGCACGGTTTCACCAGTCATCATTTCGAAGAGCAGGTGAGCACGGCCGCGGGTGGAATGCTTTTCCTCGCGCGTCGCCATATAGCTGGGACACATGACGCCGCCGTCTTCGCGACGGCACGCGCCGACGCCGACGCAACGCATAGTAGCGCGGCCGAAATCGCCATTATCATCGGGATAGTGGAAGTGGGTCTTCACCATCGGCGTGCGCAGGTCAGCGCCGAAGCGGAGATTTTCGTCCACACGATACGGTCGCACCGCTTTGCCCGGATTCATCTTGTTCAGCGGGTCCCAGATGTCCTTGAATTCTTCGAAGGCGCGCACCAGTTCGGGGCCGAACATGTCGGGCAGGAATTCCGCGCGGGCTTGACCGTCCCCATGTTCGCCAGACATGGATCCGCCGTAGCGCACCACAAGTGCAACAGCTTCGCGCATATAGTTGCGCCACTTATCGATGCCGGGCTGGGTGAAGAGATCGAAGTCAATGCGGGTGTGAACGCAGGCCTGGCCGAAGTGGCCGTAGAAGGCTCCGGTGTAGTTGAACTTTTTGTATAGCTGGCGGAGATCGCGCAGATAATCGCCGAGACGTTCTGGCGGAACAGCGGAATCTTCCCAGCCTTCCCAAGCGGGCGCTTGGCCGGGCACCCACGAGGTGGCGCCGAGAGCAGCTTCGCGGACCTGCCAGACGTGGTGCGTTTCTTCCGGATCGGTGAAGAGCTTGGTGGAGGGGCCGCTGCTGCCCTTCAACTTGAGTTTCCTCATTAGGCGCTGCGCTTGCTCTTCGGCTTCGGCAGTCGACTGCCCGCCAAATTCGACCATCAGCCAGCCTTTCCCATCCGGCAGCAGTCCCAGCTTCTTGGTCATCAAGTTCTTGCGCTTCATGTTGCTGACCATGAGGTCGTCGAACCCTTCTAGACCGATAGGCTTGCTTTCGAGTAGCTCGGGGACGGCATCGGCGGCGGCATACACATCCGAATAGCCGAGCACGAGCAGAGAGCGGCAGGGCGGACTTGAGACCAGGCGCGTAACGGCTTCGAGCACGGTGACGCAGGTGGCTTCGGTGCCCACTAATGCCTGGGCGACGTGGAAGCCGTTTTCGGGGAGAAGCTTGTCGAGGTTGAACCCGGAGACACGGCGCGGAATGTGGGGGAAACCGGTGCGGATACGGTCCGCGTAGCGGTCGCGGAGGGATTTCAGCTTGCTGTAGATCTCGCCGCGGCGTCCGCCTTCACGGATGATCTGTTCCAGTTCGGCATCGCTGGTAGCGCCGACGCGCAGGCGCGTGCCGTCGTAAAGAAGAACTTCCAGTTCGTCGATGTTCTCCGAGGTCTTACCGGCCATCAGTGCATGGACGCCGCAGGAGTTGTTGCCGATCATGCCGCCGATGGTGCAGCGGTTATGCGTGGCAGGATCGGGACCGAAAGTGAGCTTGTGCTTTTCGGCGGCGCGACGCAGATCGTCCAGCACAATGCCGGGTTCGACAGCCGCCTGGCGTTTGCCTTCGTCGAGCCAGAGCACGTTGTTCATGTACTTCGAAAAATCCATGACGACGGCGACGTTGCAGCACTGGCCCGCGAGACTGGTGCCTCCGCCCCGCGAGAGCACAGGAGCGCCGAATTCACGGCACGTAGCAACCGTGGCAATGACATCGTCTTTGGTTTTAGGAAGGACGATGCCGATGGGTGTTTGGCGATAGTTCGAGCCGTCAGTGGCGTACAGGGCGCGGTCGCCATTGTTGAAGCGGACTTCGCCGGTAATGCGTTGGGCGAGAACGCGTCCGAGTTCGTCGGCGTAGGAGGGGAGATCGTCTCCCGGACGATGGCGAGGCGGGTTGTGTTTATGTGCTTCCTGAATGGTGACGAACATGCAAACTGTATTTTCTCGTATGTAGGATGAAGAACGTGTGGGGGGCGAAACGGGAAGGAGTGATCACGTTTCAAAGCTTAGAAACGGCCGCTCACGGTTTCAACCAGGGATCACTTGGGTGACGGCAGCTTTATCTCGACAGCGAACTTCATCCATTGGATTTGGCCTAGTTTTTCGTCCGCGGCGTCTTGGGCGTGAGTGATCTTGGAATCGGTTATCCAAAGACAGCCCGTGCAGTTTTGTATGCTCACTCCCTGGCGCCATAGCTCCAAAGCACTATATCGAGCCGCTGTGACTCCGTTTGGAAGTCCGCGCAGTTTGTTACAAGCCGAAATTCACGGGGGGAATCCGACACATCGTCCTCTGCAGTCCGGCCATAACTTGTGTCGATATACAGTTGCCGGCGGGCACAATCCAGGGCGTTAACAACCGAGGCAAACTCGGTGCATGTGTCCTCGGGATGCGTGGGGACCACGGCGATGGTCCATCCTGGCATGAACAAATCTTTTCCTTCGCAACTACACAGAACTGACATATTCTGTTTGGTACGCAGCAAGAGCCGGAGGAATGGCTGAGGTAGCGCAAGACGCCGGTGTAAGCGGAGGGTGTACTTTATGAGAAAGCTATACGTTGTAGCCTCGTTCGTGACGCTCTGTTGCT
>JAICIH010000546.1 GCA_025924475.1 Bryobacteraceae bacterium | reverse complement strand
GATACGCCGGACCCGAAAGTATTCGGAACCGTAAGCGCCTTCGATCCGCAATTGTTTTCGAATGTCAACGAATGCGCCGACGCGCTCGTTGATGGCCAGAGTCCGGCGAAATATAACCCGCTCGACGTAGCGCAGTGGCTCGAAGATGCTTCGAATGCCGCCGCGAAGAGCCAGGCGCGGGCTCTTGGCAAGGCTTCCAAAAAAGACGCCCCCGAACTGCGCCGCATTGCGGCCGATGTTGCTATTCAGGCCGGTATTGGCAAATTCTTCGCGTACAAGTTCCGAAGCGGTGTTTTATGGGAGCTGTATCAAAAAACCGGCGATCCGAACGCGCTAAAAGAAGCGGTCAAAGCGTATAAGACCGCGCGCGAAGCCTGGGCTTCCATGGCCGAGCAGGCAAAAACGATCTACAACGCCGATATCACATACGGCAAGAACGCCAATATGCGCGGGCATTGGTTCGATCGCATCAGTGGCATCGACGGCGACCTCAGTGACATGGAAGCGCGGCTCGCCAGTGGATCTGCCGCAAAGGCCGGGGCCGCTAGCAAGGCCATCGCGGCTGCACTAGCGCATCCTGCCAGATTAGCCGTCTCGGCGCATCACAAGCCGGCGGAGAGTTTCGATCCCGGCAAGCCGCTCGAAGTGTCGATAGCATTCAACACCAATCGCGCGGGTCGAAAAGTGGATCTGTTCTATCGCCAGGCCGACCAATCGCAGCGCTGGCGCTCCATCGAAATGCAAGCGAAAGATAACGAGTTCCGCGCCGCCGTTCCCGGCGACTACACCAAATCGCCCTATCCCATCCAATACTATTTCGAAGTCCACGAATCAAGCGGAAGCACCATATTCCCCGGCTTCGACGCCGATCTCTCGAATCAGCCATACATCCTGGTCAGGAGGTCCCAAAGCTAACGGCCATGTGGGGCAGGCTGGCAGCCTGCGGCGGGTTGTCAACCCGCCAATTCAAGAATTGCGCAAATCGTCATCCTTGGTCTCCCGAATCGCAAACAACCCCAGCAACGTCAAAACTGCCGAGGCAGTCAGATAGTAACCGACATACGGCAATCCATAATTCTTGGCCAGCCAGGTCGCAATGTAAGGTGCAAGCGAAGCGCCCAGGATTCCGGCGAAGTTGAACGCCAGCGAACTGCCCGTGTATCGCACGTGTGTCGGAAACAGTTCGGAAATAACCGTCCCGAGCGGACCGTAAGTAAAACCTATCAGCGATTGCCCAACGGCCATCATGATTACCGCGCCTGTCGCTCCGGCAGTGAACAGTGGCGCCATGATCAGGCCGAACACCGCGATGGCGATAGTAACCCAGAACATCGCCCGGCGGCGCCCACGTTCCGCCCAAATGGCGGAGAGCGGAATGGTAGCCGCGAAGAAAAGGATGCAGAACAACTGCATCAGCAGAAATTGTCCGCGGCTGTAACCGAGCGCGCTCGTGCCCCACGAGAGCGCGAAGACGGTCATCAGGTAAAAGATGACAAAGGTGGCGAGCGATAGAAGAATTCCCGCCACCAGCGGCTTGGTGTAGCTGCGAAACACCGAGATCATCGGCACTTTGACTTGGTTGCCTCGCTTCCGCGCTTCTTCGAAGACGGGAGTCTCGGTAATCGTCAGCCGAACGTAAAGGCCCAGGAAAACCAGAATGGCGCTCGACAGAAACGGAATGCGCCAACCAAAAGCGAAGAATTGCTGATCCGTCAGCCAGCGCGAGAGCAGCAGAAACACGCCGCCCGAGAGGAAAAAGCCAGCCGGCGCGCCGAGTTGCGGAAACATCCCGTACCAGGCGCGTTTCTTAGGAGGTGCATTTTCGATGGCGAGCAACACGGCGCCGCCCCATTCCCCGCCCAGGCCTAGCCCCTGACCGAAGCGGCACAACGCCAGCAGCAGAGGCGCCGCGAACCCGATCGTGTCATAGGTCGGCAGTGCACCAATAATAACGGTGGACAAGCCCATCGTCGAAAGCGCCACCACGAGCGTAGTCTTGCGTCCAACGCGATCGCCAAAATGACCGAAGAGCGCCGAGCCGATCGGCCGCGCCAGAAACGCAATGCCGAACGTGGCGAGCGATGCAAGCGTTGCCGCGGCCGCATCGGACGCCGGGAAGAACAGCTTCGGGAAAACGAGCACCGCGGCGGTAGCGTAGATGTAGAAGTCGAAGAACTCGATGGTCGTGCCGACCAGGCTCGCAAACAGGACCTGGCGTGGCGTGTTGATAGGTGTATGGGGCCGTGCCTGTATCGTGCTCATCGAATCTCCGATTATCCATCGAGAGTATGCCAATTAATTTTCTATTGCCACTTTTTCTGCTTCTGCCGACGTTCCAGCACCAAGTCGGTCAAAGCTCCTATACGTTGCTAGGCCGCGACCCGGCGCAGGGCGGAACCACAACCATTCCCACTGTGCTCGTTCCCGTCACGTTGTCGTTTAATGCCGGAAAGCCCGTTGTCATGAACGCCTCTGCCGACGTGCCGCGCGTTCTGCGCTCGCCCGTCTTCTCGAAGTTCCGTTTCCCGATAGGTGGCAACACGCAGTATGCCGACGCCATGCTGCGCGCCACGTTCCCGCAGCCTGCGGACTGGCACACGCTGCTGGGTAAGCCGCAAATCAAGCCGGTCAAGATCGATGTTCCGGTCGGCTATGGCTACATCCTGACCTCGAAAAAGAGTGGCCGTTCCTTCGGCATAGCCGACATCGAGTTCGTGCAAAGAGAGCTGTTCCGGCAGATTCCGAAACAGGAAGGCAAGCTCGTAATCGCCGTGACTCACAATACCGCCTACTACGCGCTCGGCGACGCCACCGTGTGCTGCTCCTGGGGAACGCACGGCGTCGATTCCGCGACCGGGAATTCTTTCGTGCTCGGCTCGTATCTGCACAACACGCCTGCCGTTGTCGAAGACAAGGATGCGCAGCCGCTCACGCAACAGCTCGCCGAGTTTGTCAACGATCCATTGCACGATCCGTTGGTCCATGGCCGCAACGTAAAAGGTCCGGGAAATGTATTTCCGGCCTGGATGCGGCCTCCGTCCGGCTGCGGCGGTACTGGAGCTGGTTCGACTTACTTTCTGCTCGAGCCGACAAACACGAATTCAAAAAACAACTTT
>JAICIH010000545.1 GCA_025924475.1 Bryobacteraceae bacterium | reverse complement strand
GCCTCCGCCTTTGAGACCCTCAGACGACCCGCCAAAGTAGTAGCTACTTCGCTGCCGCGATCGCGTCAATCTCGATCAGCACATCGCGTGGAAGGCGGGCTACTTCCACGGTTGTGCGCGCTGGCGGCGTCTTCGGAACATAACGCCCGTACGTTTCATTCATCGCGGCGAAGTCGCCGATATTCTTCAGAAAAACGGTAGTTTTCACAACGTCTGCCAGCGTGAGCCCAGCCGCATCCAATATCAATTCGACATTCTCAAGCGTACGCGCGCACTGCGCCTCAATGCCGCCGCTCACAAGCTGTCCGGTCTCCGGGTCGGCGGGAATCTGGCCGCTCACAAAAACCCATCCATTCGCGCGCAGCCCCGGTGAATACGGTCCGCCAGGCTTGGGTCCGTTCTTCGCTGTGATGGTTTCTTTCATGGTTTTATTTTGCACTGCGCAGGAAGCCGCAGCGTTCCTACCAGCTCGCGGACCGACGGAACGCGCAAGCGGCGGACCACGTCTTCGAGCTCGCGTCCGATCCGCAGCGGCGCGCGCGGATCGGCGAAGGTTGCTGTCCCAACCGCAACTGCGCTCGCACCCGCGATCAAAAATTCCGCGGCGTCCTCGCCGCTCAGTATGCCGCCCAAGCCAACTACAGGAATACGCACCGCTTGCGCCGCCTCATAAACCAGTCGCAGCGCTAAAGGCTTGATGGCCGGCCCCGAAAGGCCGCCGAACCCGGCGCCAATGCGCGGCGATCTTGTCTCGACGTCGATCGCGAGCGAGACAAACGTATTGATGAGCGAAATGGCGTCGGCGCCCGCTTCTTCGGCCGCACGTGCGAACGGCTCAATACGCGCCACGTTCGGCGAGAGCTTCACGATCAACGGCCGTTTGGCCAAGCGGCGTATCCGCCCAACCAGATCCGCCAGCAGCGCAGGATCGCTCGAAAAGAAAATGCCGCCTTCTTTGGTGTTCGGACACGATACATTCAGCTCATAGGCCGCAACGCCCTCGGCGTTTTCGAGCTGTTCGATCACGGCGAGATAGTCTTCAATCGCGTAGCCGAAGACATTTGCGATTACCGGCACGGTATAATTCCTGAGCTTCGGAAGCTTGTCGCGAATGAACGCAGAGACGCCGACATTCTGCAGGCCAACGGAATTGATCATCCCGCCTTCGGTGTGCCACAAACGCGGCGCGGGATTGCCCGCGATCGGTTCACGCGAGAGTCCCTTGGTGACGATGCCTCCCAGTTGATTCAGATCCACCAGCTTTGCGAACTCCAGGCCATAGCCGAACGTTCCGGAAGCCGCTAGCACCGGATTGCGCAGCCGGATGCCGCAAAGCGTGGTCTCGAGTAGATCAGGCATTCAGGCTTTCAGCTTGCTGCTGGTCTCCTGGATAAGTGTCCACGTATCGAGAATATCGGCCTCTTGTGTTTGGAAGTTGCCGATCGCAAAGCGCAGCACAAACTTGCCATTGAGTACGGTATGCGAGAGAAACGCTTTCCCGCTGGCGTTGATCTCCTCGAGCAGGCGCCGGTTGAACTCGTCGCCCGCGCGATGGCGGAAGCAGACGAGTGACAGCGGCACTGGGGCAGCCAGTTCAAAATCGGCATCGGATTCCACAAGTGTTTTGAGCAATTGCGCCAGCCGCAACGCTTCTCGCAACAGCCGGACCACGCCATCGCGGCCGTAATAGCGGAAAACATACCAAAGTTTCAGCGCACGGAAGCGGCGGCCGAGCTGCACGCCGTAATCCATGTAGTTAACCACGCGATCGTCCTCCGCGGTTCGCAAATATTCCGCGCCGAGCGCCGATGCGCGCCGGAAAATCTCCGGGAAACGCGTATACAGGACGCTGCAATCGATCGAAACGTACAGCCATTTGTGCGGATTCAAGATGAGCGAATGCGCGCGCTCCGCACCGTTCAAAATGTGCCGCATCTCAGGCACAACCGCGGCAGGGCCGCCGTAAGCGGCATCTACATGCAGCCAGATCTTATAACGGTCGGCAATGTTCGCAATTTCCGGAATCGGTTCGATCGCGCTGGTCGAAGTGGAGCCAACGGAAGCCACAATGCAGCAGGGCCGTTTGCCGCGCCCGATGTCGTCCTGAATAGCCTGTTCGAGCAAGTCGGCGTGCATACGAAAGCAATCGTCCACCGGTATCTTCCGTACATTCTCGCGGCCGAATCCAAGCGTGAGAGCCGCCTTTTCGGCAGAGGAATGCGTGTGCTCGGAAATGTAAAGGATGAGTCCCGGAGACATGCCGTGCTCGCGAATGCGCGGATCGATCCATTCACGAGCCGCGCCAATGGCCTGCATCACTCCAACGGAAGCAGTGTCGTAGATGATGCCGAAGAATGTCTCGTCGAGCGCAAGCCATTGCCGCAGCCATCCGAGTGTCACTTCCTCGAGTTCCGTTGCCGCCGGTGCGGACTTCCACAGCATGGCGTTGACGTTCATCGCCGCGCCCAGGAAATCGGCCAGCATAGAGGGCGGGCTCGAGGAAACCGAAGAGTAAGCAAAAAAGCGTGGATGATTCCACAGTGTGAGAGCCGGAAGAATCGTCGATTGAAAATCGGCAAAGATTTTTTCGATAGGCTCGCCGCGTTCGGGCGCTGTTGCCGGCAGCTTGGCAACCAGTTCCCCCGGCGCAACCGCCGCGGCCACCGGATAATTACGGACGTTTTCCAGATATTCGGCGATCCAATCGGCGTGCTGGTAAGCTGCCTGCCGGAATTCGTCGGGCGACATATCCACTACGCTCTCATGGCGGCCGATTCGCTTAGAACCACGGGTAACCATTCGCGGAACCAACATTCGAACTGGCCGAGTGCCGCGCGCGTGTCTGGGCCGAGCGGAATGCTCGCATGATCCAGCTTCCAATCGCGCAGACACGCCGCGCGTTTAATTGCGAGCGTTGCCGGAAATCTTTCCGCCCAACTGATAAATTCGCTGAGCCGCGTATTCAAACGGCTGGCAGTGGCGGCATCGTTTACATGTAGCGACCGGTCCAGAGAAATCATCAGCTCCGGAACCGCACCGGCTACTCCGGAAACTACCCCATCGGCGCCCGCCGGAAACGCTCGCATGTAAAGGCGGTCGTTTCCCACCAGCAGTTGGAATGCT
>JAICIH010000544.1 GCA_025924475.1 Bryobacteraceae bacterium | reverse complement strand
GGACGACAGCACCGGCCGTATTCTCGACGCGCTGCGCAAGCGCGGTGAGCTCGATTCCACACTGATCGTTTACATGGGCGATAACGGCTTCGCCTTCGGCGAACACGGTCTCATCGACAAACGCACAGCGTATGAAGAATCTATGCGCGTTCCTCTTCTTGCCCGTTGTCCGGAGTTGTTTTCGCGCGGCACCGCAGTAGATCAGGTTGTCGCCAATATCGATCTGATGCCGACGTTCCTGGATGCGGCCGGTCTCGATGCGCCGTCGCAGTGCGACGGAGCGAGCTGGCTGCCATTGGCGCAAAGCCGTAAGATTCCCTGGCGCACGGAGCTGCTCTACGAGTATTATTGGGAGCGCAATTTTCCGCAGACGCCCACCATGCACGCCCTGCGTGGCGATCGCTATAAATTCATCCGCTATCACGGCATCTGGGACATGGACGAGCTCTACGATCTCCAGGACGATCCCGCGGAACTCCACAACCTGATCTTCAGCCCGGCGCACGAATCCATCGCGCAGGAAATGCGGACGAAATTATTTCAAACACTCGAAAAAACCGGCGGCATGCACATGCCAATGTACCCGGATCGCGGCGGCCAAAACCGCCTGCGCAATCCGCACGGCTCCCACGCCGCCGACTTTCCGGAAGAGTTCTACCAACCGCCTGAGCGTGGGAACGTTGGCTAGCCGGGCGATATAACGAATTCGTGCGGGCCGTCTGTACCCGTAAAAGCAAACTTGAGGAAACTGTCTTTTCGCATTCGCTCCGGAAAAACCCCGAGCACTGGATGATAGGGCATCTTGGCGGAAATGGCAAGAAACCCTTCGAAGCTTTTGCAGGCAAATAAAGCCGCGCCCAGCTCTTGGGTCGGCGCGATGCCAGTCGGCGCTTTAATGGGCGTATTCGAGTTGCGCGTTTGATATCCGCGCCAGTCTCCTGTCAACTCCTGAGCTGTTGTCCGGAGGGGTCCATGTACCCCGTTGACGTCCGAGAGATCGACAACATTCCGTAATTGAACCTGTACGTTCAAAGTCACCCAGCTACTGACGGGGTTAGGAATCGACCCACCTGGTTTTAGCGGATCACCGAATATTGCTCCGACTTCGAACGCGGCAACCTGTGGGTGATCGCATAGGTACACGACGGCGAAAGGCTCAGCGTTTAGTGAGCCTGCGGAGTAGCGGCTCGGGATATTTTTCGTATACAGATAATCCAGGGGCGAGTTGAAATACGCAGTTTCGACATGACGATACCAAGTGTTTGTAACTGGCCTTGATGGTAGTCTGGCTACCTGATCAAGGTTCACGCCATACCGGAGTGGACCGCCGCGCGCAGAGTCTCACGAACCAGGTATTCGTCTTCTGTTCCAATTAGTTCTATGGGCGCGCGCTCGCCAAAGTTCCCATTCGGTGTCTGTAGCCATTCATCACCATTGCGAAGTAGACGATGTACATCAACCTTAATGTCCGAATTCTCACGGGGGAGAAGTTTGACCGGAATAGCCCTTGCGGTGGTAGACATGGCTCGCGTTCTTTCTATTTCTAAAGACGTGTCCTGGGAGTTAGTGTTATCTCGGTTCATCATACTAGATTCATCGGAACTCGGATGCCTTTTATGAACAGCAGGCGTTTCTGAGGCTCACGATTTCGCCCACGAAGTTACCAACTCAATAAACGGGCAACAGCAAAAATTTCTGCTAAACCATTGAATTTAAAGCGGCATTATTTTTGGCCAGTTTTGAAAAGAGACCCCTTCGGCTAGACTCGGAAGGACATGGCCAGAATTCTCGTAACAGGCGGCGCCGGATACATTGGCTCCCATACCCGGTATTTCCTCGAAAAGAGCGGCCATTCGGTAGTCGTCGTGGACGATCTGTCGCGTGGCTTCAAACAAGCTGTTCCCGACGGCGCTCTGCACCAGGTCGATACCCGCGACACCGCTAAACTGACCTCCTTGATGCGGCAGGAACGCATCGAAGCCGTGATCCACTTTGCCGCTTACATATCTGTCGGCGAGTCCACCCAGCGGCCGGAGCTGTATTTCTCGAACAACGTCTGCGGTTCCCTGTCTCTCTTCGAGGCAATGCTCGAAGCTCAAGTAAAGTGCCTGGTATTTTCCTCGACTGCGGCTGCCTATGGAATTCCCGCCAAAGTTCCCATCCTCGAAGACGAGCCCTACGCTCCGATTAATCCCTACGGCGAATCGAAGGTGATGGTCGAGAAAATTCTCGAATGGCTCGACCGTTATCGCGAGTTTCGCAGCATCCGGCTGCGCTACTTCAATGCCTGCGGGGCCGAGCCCCAAAGCGGCCTGGGAGAACGGCACGATCCCGAAACGCACCTGATCCCGCTAATGCTGCGTGCGATTCAAACCGGTAAGCCCGTCACGCTGTTCGGCGATGATTACCCAACCCCGGATGGCACATGCATCCGCGACTACATTCACGTCAGCGATCTGGCGCAAGCGCACATCGTCGCAATCGAACATCTGCTCGGCGGCGGCAAGTCGGATGTGTTCAATGTAGGCACCGGCGCTGGACAATCCGTAAAACAAGTCCTTGCCGCAGTGGAAAAGGTAACTGGAAAAAAAGTGCCGCACACCATTGGCCCGCGCCGCGAGGGCGATCCGCCGAGCCTGGTCGCCGACTCGCGCAAACTGCAAAATGTTCTCGGCTGGCGCCCCGAGCGTGCCAATCTAGAACAGATTGTGGCCGATGCCTGGGCCTTCGCGCAAAACGTGACCGCCTAACCCGCGATCACATTCCGCCAAACCGCATCGTCGAAGCCGGGAAAAACGCTGGACATGTTGCGGCTCCCCATCTGCTTGCTGACTAGTTCGCTAAGCACGGTGCGGAAATCGGTAGTGACGCTCAAATCGCGCCCTTCATCGAGCTGCTCGCGCTCCAGGCCGGGCCATTCACCATACACCTTGCCGCCGCGTACACTGCCGCCCAGCACAAACATCACGTTGGCATGCCCGTGATCGGTACCGCGATTGCCGTTTTCTTTCGCAGTCCGGCCGAATTCCGACATCGTCACAATCGTGATATCAGCCATCCGATCACCCATATCGCGCGAGAAAGCGGCGAGCGCGTCCCCAAAATTGCCCAGCAGATTCGAGAGTTGCCCAAGGTGCGGT
>JAICIH010000543.1 GCA_025924475.1 Bryobacteraceae bacterium | reverse complement strand
GCCCGGGAGTTGAAGAAGCAGGGTGTGGCGGAAGTATTCCAGCCCGGCGCTTCGCTCCAGAAAATCGTCGACTTCATTCGCGAATCGGTAAAACAAATTGCCTGACCGAAGACTCGGTGCGGCAAACGAGAAAAGGAAATTAATGCAAGACAGACTGAACATCGCCGTGTTCGTCGATTACGACAACATTGAAATAGGCGTGAAGTCGACACTACGCCGGGAATTCGACGTAGCGCTGGCGCTCGGCGCCCTGAAGGAAAGAGGCGATATCGTGGCCAAGTTCGCGTATGCGAATTGGGGCCGGCAGGAAGGCGCGACACGCCAGATGGCGGAGAACGCGGTGCAAATGGTGCAGCGCATCCCCTCCCCGCGCGGCGACAAGAACGGCGCCGACATCAACCTGGCGCTCGATTCGCTGGAAATGGCCTTCACGCATGCGCACGTGAACGCGTTTGCGATCATCAGCGGGGATAGCGATTTCATCCCGCTGGTCAACAAGCTCAAAGAATACGGCAAGACCGTCTTCGTGGTCGGCGGAAAGGCCTTTACCAGCACGATTCTGCAGCAGAACTGCCATGAGTTCGTCAGCTATGAGTCGCTGCTCGAGGACGGCGACCGCATCGTGGCTACGCCGATGCCTGACCGGCGCGAACGGCCGGAGCGCGGCGATCGCAAAGACAAAAAAGATCGCGGGCCGCGCCCCGCTCCGCTCGAACTGTCACAAGCCATGCCGCTGGTGGAGCGCGCCCTGCAAGTATTGGAGCGCCGCGCCGTTCAGCCGCAGCTCGGCCTGCTGAAGAGCACCATGCTGCAGCTTGACCCGGCGTTCAGCGAGCGCGCTTATGGCGCCGGCAGCTTCTCCGATTTCGTCGAGAAGCTCAAGAAAGCGGAATTTATTAATGTGAGCGGATCGGGCGGCCGGTACATCATCGAGCGCCGCGGAGGCGGGGGACCGGAGAAGACTCAGGCCCGGCCGGAAGAGGCGCTGCCGTCTTTACGTGATGTGCTCGAAACCCATCGCATGGAGCTCGAGGAGGGTGGGGCAACCGCCGAAGAGCTGGAGCAGTGGATGCAGGCTGAGCATCCCAATTTCAACCTGTCGCGGCTCGGCTTCCAACAGTTTTCCGAGTTCTTGAATTATGCGCAGGACAAAACCGTTGTCCGCACCGAGCCGGACGAAGAGCGTGGGTTAGTCGTCCACCTGGGGGCCGAGTTTTATCCGCCGGCCTTGCCAGAGCCGCCTGCCGAACCGCATTTTGACGAGGAAGAAGACGAGCCTCAGCCGATTGTGGAAGGCCAGCCGACCATCTTCGAACCGAATCCTCCGCCGCCTAAGCCCAAGAAGGCCGCGCCGCGCAAGCGTGCCTCTCAAGGCGCGAACCGCCGTCCCAGAAAACGGAAACCGGAATAAATTCCCCGCTTGACTTAGGAGAATATTCGGCGAATACTGCCTCCTGGAGGGGTTTATGAGAATCAGTGACACGTTGCTGCCTGAATTCGATCAGGAAATGGCTTCGACGCGAAAGGTATTGGAGCGCTGCCCGGAAAGCAAATTCGGCTGGAGGCCGCACGCCAAATCCTGGACCATGGCTGAGCTAGCGACCCATGTGGCGAATTTGCCGGATTGGGCAAACGAGACACTCAAAAAGACTCGCTCGATTACGCCCCGGCGGACGGGTCACAGCCGTACAAACGAGAGGCGGCGCGATCCAGCCAGGAGCTGCTTGCCGATTTCGATAAGAATGTAGCGTCGGCGCGGGCGGCGATCACCGAAACCAGCGATGAAGGGTACGCAAAACTGTGGACGCTGCTTGCCGGTGGTCAGAAGATTTTCAGCATTCCGCGCGTCGCGGTGCTGCGATCTTTTGTGTTCAACCACATCATTCATCATCGCGGCCAGCTTTCGGTGTATCTGCGTCTGAACGATATCCCGGTTCCAGGAATGTACGGTCCATCGGCGGATGAAGCTTCCTGATATGAGCGTCTCGCTTACCGGCTACGCGCTGGCGAATACGGACGGCATCGTTACGCCGGCGCTATTGATTTACCCGGATGCGGTAGACAGCAATATTCGAACCACTCTGGGGATAGTTGGGAACGATCCGGAGCGCTGGCGGCCGCATATCAAAACAGCAAAGCTGGGCGCCGTGATCGCGCAGATGACCGGGCAGGGAATCCGCAATTTCAAATGCGCTACCACGCTCGAGCTGCTGACCGCTTGCCAGAGCGGCGCAGCCGATGTGCTGCTGGCGCTGGCGGTAAGCGGGGGGAACGCGCGCCGGGTGGCGGAAATCGCCGAACGATTTCCGGGCACACGGATTTCCGTGCTGGTCGAATCAGCCGCGCAAACCGCCGTTTGGCGCGGCACGCGTGTGGGTGTCTTCATCGACGTAAATTCGGGAATGAATCGTACCGGAATCTCGGACGAGCGGGCGGCAGACGTGATTCAGCTTGCACGCGATTTGGGACCGGCGTTCCGGGGGCTTCACTGGTACGACGGTCATATCTCGAATGCATCTCCGGCGGAGCGCGAGAAGCAGGCGCATGAGGGATATGCGCGCCTGCTCGCCGTGGTCCATGCTGTGGAAGCGGCGGGCGTTCCGGTCGAGGAAGTGATCACTTCGGGAACGCCTGCGACAGCGGCGGGTATTTCGTATCCGGGTTTTGCTGGCGGCAAATTCCGGCACCGTGTTTCTCCCGGAACCGTTGTCTACAACGACATGTCCAGCCTGCGGCAACTCGAAGCCTTCGATTACCAGCCAGCGGCGCTGGTGCTGGCAACGGTTATCAGCCATCCGCTCGATCGCCAGATTACCTGCGACGCCGGGCACAAAAGCGTTTCGGCCGATGCCGGCGTTCCTACTTGCACAGTCGCCGGCCATCCCGAATATCAACCGCGGAAGCCTAGTGAAGAGCATTTGCCGATCGAAATTCCGGCCGATGCCGAGATCCCGGCCATTGGCAGCAAGCTGTATCTGCTGCCGCGACACGTGTGTCCCACGGTGAATAATTTCGATCAGGCGCTTATGGTTCGCGGCGGCCGGGTGGTAGGCGTAGAGCCGGTGACTGCGCGGGGGCATGAGAATCCGTTGGTGCTGACGCGGTAAAAGCGGGCACATCTCCTTGGCCGCTTACTTACGTGCGCG
>JAICIH010000542.1 GCA_025924475.1 Bryobacteraceae bacterium | reverse complement strand
CGCTGCTAGGCCGCAGTTTTCTGAACGCGGTCAGCCTGATTCCGGGAGCCGTGCCCGTTGCTCCGGCGGGATCGACAACAAATCACAGCCCGGTGAACCAATCGATTATGCCCTCCGTCTTCGGGCAGCGTCAGAAGGACAATAATTTCCTCATGGATGGTGTGGAGAACCGCGATCCCAATCTTCTGGGAGTAGCGATTTATCCTCCACCCGAGGCGATTGCCGAAATGAAGGTCGATTCCGGCGTCGGCTCCTCCGCTTACGGGCATGCATCGGGCGCAACGATCGATATCGTCACGAAGTCTGGAACGAATTCCTGGCACGGCGACACCTGGGATTATTTGCGAAACAACGTGCTTGAAGCACGCAGTTTCTTTGTTCCTTCCGTGGGCGCGTACAGGTGGAACCAGTTCGGCGGCGCGCTCGGCGGCCCGCTCACAGTACCTCATCTTCTCTCGAAAGAAAAGGGTTGGTACGTGTTCGGATATTACGAAGGCGTCCGCATCCGCCAGGCTGCCAATTACACGGCGCTTGTTCCCACACCCGAAAATCTGGCCGGTGATTTGTCGGCTACGCCGGCGGCCATTTACGACCCGTATTCCACAGTTGCGGGACCGGGTAATACATTCATCCGCCAACCCTTTCCAGGCAATCGTATTCCGGAATCGCGGCTGAACACTTCCGCTCTCACGCTGGCGAAGGGAATTTATCCCGCCCCGAATCTCGCAGCGGGCATTATTCCAGGAGTCAACTACATAAATATGGCCGGAAACTCCACAGACGGCAACCAGTGGAACGCTCGCGTCGACCACCAGTTTGGGCAGCGCGATTCATTTTCCGCGCGGTACACGGAAGCGAACAATCCCTCGAGCGGTGTCTCGTTTCCGAACCTTTCCGGGCACACGACCGACAAGCTCGCGAATGTCGGGGTGAGCGACACACACACCTTCTCGCCGACGTTCATTGTCACCGGGCGTTATGGGTTGATCGGAGTTAACTACCGGACGGGCAATGTGGCCCCCAAAGGAATCTCAGCAGCGACAGGACTTGCCGAGGTATTTCCGAAGTTCCAAGGCGAGGATTTTATTCCTGGCATTTCGATTCCGGGATACAGCGGCGTTAGCTTCTCCGCGGCTCAAATCGGGCCGCTTTACCAGCATTCCTGGACCGGAGATGCGCAGAAGATTGCCGGCAAGCACACGATTGAGTTTGGCGGCAGTATCGTCCATACCGGCATGATTCTGGAAGATACAACGAGTACGGCCGTTCAATTTGCGAACACGCAGACTTCTAACTTCACGTCAACGACAGGAAATGCGCTGGCCAGTTATCTCCTGGGCACGCCCGATTCCGCTCGCCGCCAGATTGGTGGAAGTCTCGGCGATTTGAATACGACAGGCTTCGGCCTGTATGTTCAAGACACATGGCGCGCCCGTGCGTGGACCATTAACATCGGCCTGCGCTATGACTATAATTCGCCGCCGGTGAACAAGTACGGTCTGGGAACCTTCGATTATCCTTCGGGTAATTACTATTGGGATTTGCCGAATCCCATAACTGGCGCGGAGCCAAACATCCGGCGCGGTGGAATACCGCCGGACAGAAATAATTTCGCTCCGCGGCTCGGGATTGCGTACCAACTCACGCCAAAAATCGTCGTGCGATCTTCTTTCGGCCTTTTCTATAACAGCTTCAGCTCAAACTATATACAGGCCTCGCAAAGCGCTCGCGGAAACTGGCCGTTCGCGTTTCCTCAGGCCCTTTCGGGGTTGAATGCCACTACCGTCAATGCAGTGTTTCCGAATCCCTTCCCTGGCACTCCACAGGGTTCGCCCACACCTTTGATTTGCGCTCAGTGTCTGAATGTGGAAGAGAGTTCGTCACGAACGCCCTATGTGGCCGAGTGGACATTCTCGGTCCAGCGCCAGCTTACAAGCAGTATTGGAATCGAAGCATCGTATTTTGGTTCAAAAGGAACGAAGCTGACGGCGCAGATTATCGATAACACGGCCCTGGTAGCCGGATCCACCCCCGTAACGAGCCGGCAGTTATATCCGCAGTTTGCGCCTTACGTCTTAAACGGCTTCAACGAATTTGGATCCTGGTATCACGGCGGGGCGCTTCGGATCGACAAACGCTTTTCGCATGGCCTGACATTTCTGTTCAGCTATACCTATGCGAAGAACATCGATTACGTCGACAATCTTTCAAATGGCGGCGTCAGCGGGCAACCCACGTCCAATCCAACGCGCTTCAATTCGGCGCTGAACAAAGGGCCGGCCGGTTTCGATCTTCGCCACACACTGGTATTCAGCGGCGTTTGGGCCATTCCCGGCCGCACCAATCACCGTGTTCTGGATGCGGTCATCGCAGGCTGGAGTATTTCGAATATCTTCACCTTTCATAGCGGGCTGCCGTTTTCCGCCTTCCTGAGCAGTGATAACGAGAACATAGGCAGCGTGGGCGGGAGATTCCCCGAGTATCCCAACCTGGTTGGCGACCCTGATGCCATTGCTAACCGTACGCCGGCTCAGTGGTTCAATACGTTTGCTTTTGCGATTCCTCCGCGCTATACGGTCGGCAACGCCGGACGGAATATCCTGAGAACCGACGACTTGATCACGGACGACTTCTCGCTATCCAAGAACTGGCATCTGTTTGAAAACGCTTCGTTCGAATTGAGAGGCGAACTCTTTAACCTGTTCAATCATGCGAACTTCGGTTATCCGGGCGGCACCATTGGAACCTCGCAGTTCGGCACTGTGTCCTCTACATTGAATCCGGGCCGCCAGGTGCAACTCGCGGCGAAGATTCATTTCTGATGAGACGAAGTCTGTCGTTATGGGTAGTTCTTCTGTTGCAGCCGCTTTGGCTACGCGCCGCGCCGGCATCGGATGCAGAATTTCCGTGGATTGAGACCGCGCGCGTTTTTCTCATCGATGGTTACGAGCCGCCGTTCACACCCAAGTTGGAATTTAATGCCAGCGAACTCGCGGAAACGATGGCCGCCATGCACGCCAACACTCTGCGTATTACGACGATGGGGAAGTACGCGCTCATTCAGGGCGTGCGCTTTACTCCGGATCCGGACCTGGGCGAACGAGACATACTCGCGGAGGCCATCGCGGAATGCAAACGGCGAGGTATT
>JAICIH010000541.1 GCA_025924475.1 Bryobacteraceae bacterium | reverse complement strand
CGCCGCAACCAAACAGGGGCGAGCGTTACCGCTCCCTCGCGGTCGCGGCTCAGTTTCAAGATCAACGACTTGCGAAGTTTGTTTGTCAGGCGGGCAGGAAATCGTCGCAAGCGGCAAAGAATTTGAGATGTAGTAGTACAAAGCAGGCTAGCCCCAACCAACACAGCGCAGATTTAGCGCCGCTTGCAAACCGACTCTGTTTCAGCATCTCAAAACACGACGTGGAGAGGGCGTTTCAATATGAGCACCGTTGCTATGGAAAACAGCAGGACCCATACAAACCAAGGCAAGTCCAAACCGAGCCATGAAAATGCCCGCGAAGGGTAGCCGATTTCGACCCACTCGACGCTTCCCGTAGGCAACCGACTTTCGGTCGGATACCAAAATAGTTGCCACAGCGATTGAACGCGCCTGGTAGACAGTAACTCGGGCTTGGTTCCCGAAGCGATTTTCTTTGTGACGATCTCGGTTGGAAAAATCACGCGTAATAAGCCTGAAGCAGGCTTCTGAGCGCGAATTCGCCAGCAGACCAGACCGGTTCCCTGCATCCGCACAGCGGGAGTATCGACTTGAATTCCTGATGGCGGTTGCAGAATCGGGGGCGCCACCAAAGGGCCTGGAAGATGCGCCAGCTTTACCGTGACCAGAGAAGCCTCGGATATTGCGAGGGGAGCTTTTCCATAGAAAGGCTCCAACAACGAGAACAGAAAGAGCATTGGTATTGCCAAAATCAACGCGGGGCGCAGCATCAATGCCAAATATTTGACGTTCAGCCATAGCAAACGCATCTGCGCCTTCCAGACAATTGCCGGCTCGTCGACAAACAGACGCAGCTCATAGAGGCAGGCTTGCAACTGGCGTCGTATGTTCCCGACGGCTTGTTGATTGGAGACTTTGCGCAATAGCAGCAATAGCAATAGCCCTAGAGCTATGCCCAGCGCCGCCAGACTAATCATTCCATCCACCTATTCCAGATAGCCGAGTCCTTTCATTTTCTTTACGATTTCCTCATCGGATTCCGCTTCTTCGAGGCGGGCGAGCTCTTTTTCGACGATGTGCTGAACGAACTCTTCCGGCGAACTATAACCCGCCAGTTCGCTGCATTTTTTGATTCGTTCCATCAGATTTTTGTCGAACTTCAGCGTGGTCTTGAACATTTATACCTTCCATTCAGTAGATGGATTCGCCAATCATCTCCGCGGGTTTCGAAATCCCGAATTCTGCGAGCATCGTGACCGTCAGATCGTACAGGTGAGGATCGATTGCTTTGCTTTTTCGATTGCTCAGCAGCACGCCGGGCACAAATTGGGGAGCGATGCAATGATCGCCGCGCCACTCATCGGTGTTATCCGCAATCAACTCCCGCGGCGCTCCTCCGAGAGCCGTCTGCCACGACGATCGATAGCCGGGATAATAGCCTACGATGAGATCGGGTGCGCTATCGGAAAGCGCGGCTTCGTTCTCTCCGGGAGCAAAAACACTGGCCACCACTGGTTTTCCGTTTTTGGGGTCGCGAAATGCCAGCAGTTGTTCGCGGAGATTCTTGAGGACAGTTTTCTTTTCCTCGCCGGGTGCGACAATGCCGTAACGTTCGCGGTCAAGCTGGTTGACGTAAAGAGCGTTCAAACCGATTGAATAGGCTTTGGTGCGCGCCCAGTCTACGTTCTGCAACCCTTCCTCACTCTCGGGTTGATCCGGATTGTTCAGCGCCAAAAAACCCTGCTGCCGGAGCCAGCTATTCAGGTTGACGGCCCGATCGAAACTCGTGAAGCCATGGTCCGACATAACAATGAGCGTTCCCTCGCCCATGCGTTTCTGAACCCAGCCAACGGTTCGGTCCACAAGCTTATAAGTTTCCAGTAAGTCGTCGTCGTACTTACCCCAGAGCATATGAGAGTTCTGATCGACTCCGAAGAAATGGAAGAACAGCAGCCCGTCGCGAAAATGATCCAGGCCATATCGCAGGACCTTCAAGAGTTCTTTAGAAACTTCACGGCTTTGAGCGACATATTGCTCTTTGTTGAAGACATGCTGGCGGTAGGCGGCGGTGTCCTGAGCCATGCCCTGGGTGTAGAACGGGCCCAAGGATTCGGCAAGCGCCTGGCTGTACGAATCCGGCGAGGAGATCGGAAGATCGGGCTCCGCGGGATCGATGTTCACCGGCGAAACATATACTTCGAGATGCGGATGGACTTGTTTCAGGAAGATTCGGACGATTCCGTGGGCATACTGAAGCCGGGGAATAAGCGGAAAGCGGACGCGAACCCAGGGAGACCATTCGCGTTCGTTCAAGACGATTTTCCGATCGTCTATTTCAAACAGCGCCGCAGGGTTGGCCGGATCCACATAAACATGCATCTGGGCGAACGTCTGCGCCTGATCCTTTCTCAACGAGTTATCCGGGCCGCGAATTTTCAGGAACGTCTGCCCATTTTTCACGTTCACACGAATGATATTTCCGCCGGGAACATTGCCCGCGACACGGTCCGGTTCCGCGGTGTAATAGGAAAATTCGCCAAAGGTTCCACGCAGGTCCGGAGTTCCCATTCCCGATAAGGAAGTACAGCCTTCGCATTCCACCGGTGGGAAATTTGTGGGCATGCGGAGTATGGTAGCGGGCACATGATGAGCCGCGAGTGTTTTCCAGAAGGGCGCGCCCTTTCTGTATGTCTCGATGTGGCCCTGCGAAAGGGGCAGCAAATAAGGACCGATCGGCAGCGATGTTCCCCCGGAGGTTGTCTGGCCCATAGAGGAGCGCGGCAGCAAGGTGTCCGGATCGCGCTCGACGAAATCGAAAATGCCGTGCTCGGCGGGCTTCATGCCGGTAATAAATGTCGACCAGGCTACCGGGCTTTGTGGTGGCGTAGTAGTGGCAAGCCGCTTGAATTCGCCCTGCTGACGCAGGTGGTCGAGATTCGGAAGATCGGTCCAGTGCTTTTCGAGAAAGCCTGGATCCATGCCGTCGATTCCGAGGACCACGACTCGCTTTCCGTGCGCGCCCGAGATTGCTTTGGACGTGCGGCATGCTGTGTGGGTTAGGGCGATGAAAAGACAGAGGGCTATGAGTACCAGCTGGCCATGCGTCGAGATGAGTCTCGACGCGGTACGCATGAGTGCGTGCGCCACATTGAATTCGCTCCTGTGAAAAACCGCTCCCTCGCGG
>JAICIH010000540.1 GCA_025924475.1 Bryobacteraceae bacterium | reverse complement strand
TGTTTTAGCTTCCATCGGGCTCTATGGAGTGACTGCCTACAACGCCGGAAGCCGCACGAGCGAGATCGGAGTGCGTATGGCGGTCGGGGCGGATCGCCGCGATATTCTGCGGTTGATACTGCAGGGCGCGCTTGGACTGATTCTCATCGGGCTACTGATCGGATTCCCTTTGACGTTCGCCGCTGCGGGATTCCTCGACAATCAACTTTATGGCGTGCATCTGTACAGTTTTAAAGTGACGTTGGTAGCGGTCGCCATGCTCGCGTTGTCAGCTCTCATTGCTTCCTTCATTCCCGCGCTGCGCGCTAGTTCGATTTCTCCGCTTGAAGCATTACGCGCAGAATGACGCGCATTATTACCCTTTTTGCGCTTTTTCCCGACTTTTCGCGTTGTCTGCCGTACACCCCGTGAACGTGGGCGTATCGAGACTCACCCGAAGCTCCGGCGTGTACGTCCGTTTTCCATCCCTTATCGGAGCGCACCCAAATCGCCTCCAATTTGGTCACAGGCCGGATAAATCTTTTGCTTCCACCTTAGCAAGCTTTTAGCGTCCAAGCCTTTGTATCGCATTTGCCAAAAGCTCTGTTGAAAATGTTCCACGTGAAACATTCGTGGATTTTCGGAGGCTGGATTTGAGTCGCCGCAACCCTCTTTTACACTTGGTCGCCGGTGGCCAGCAAGTTATTACCTACCGTCCCCCTTTTTATAGACGGTAAAAACTCCCTCTATAATGTCGACGCGGACATGAATACCGTCTTCGAACACAAGGGGGAGAATACATCGTGCGGCCCAAAATCGAATGCGATAAATTCTTGTTAAGCTATCCTAACGTTGCGTCAGGGAAATGTTTATGGTTGAGGTTAGAACAGATGCGGGAGATGCATAGTTGTTCGACAGGTGGGACACGCGTGTACTATTTGGGGCGAGAGCCTTGTGCCTTGCAGGATTCTTTGCACTTGCAGGTTTTGCGCAGCAACAGCCTGTTGCGTTTCCACACAATACCCATATGAAGCTCGGGCTGGCCTGTGTCGACTGCCATACAGGCGCTGATGTTCGGGCCACGGCCGGTATCCCCTCCGTTAAAACCTGTATGCTCTGCCATGCGAAGCTGGCGAGAGGAAAACCGGAGGTGCAAAAGGTCATCGGGTACGCTGACAAAAAGATCGAAATTCCGTGGGTGCGTGTCTATGGTTTTTCAGAGGCCGCGCACGTACAGTTCCGGCACGCGCCTCATTACCGCGCCGGCATTTCCTGCGCGACGTGTCACGGAGATGTTGCTAAGGGCACGGTCGCAGAACGCACGGTTACGCATAACATGGGCACCTGTCTGACCTGTCACCGGCAAAGACAGGCTTCCCAGGACTGCGCAACATGTCATTACTGATTCGTCCAAAATTCTCGGTCCGGCAGCAAGAGCACGAAGCCCTCTAGAAATGGATCGCCGTAACTTCTTTAAGATTGTCTCTACTGTTTCCGCAGGTGTCGCGACTACTGCTTGTGGAAATAAAAGCAACGAGCTGATCCCGCTGCTCGTGCCTGAGCATGAAATTGTTCCCGGACACGAACAATGGCATCCCGCGGTCTGCGGCGAATGCGCTTCCGGTTGTGGCGTCATCGTGCGAGTGATGGAAGGCGAGCGGGTCATCGAACGAAACGGCGCGAAGTTTCGCGAACGAGTAGCATCCATAAAGAAGATTGAAGGCAACCCCCTCGATCCGGTGAGCGGCGGACGATTGTGCGCCCGCGGACAAGCAGCTCTTCAGTCGCTTTATAACCCGGACCGTGTGCAGGGCCCGCTACACCGCACCGGTCAGCGCGGGAAGGCCAGTTTCGCGAGTATTTCATGGAATGAGGCGATCGAATCGGCGGCGGAGAAGCTGGGGAAAGCGCGCGCTGCCAACAGCAGTGGGATCGTTTTTCTTGCGAAGCCGCAGGCGAGTTCCCGCACCTTTGCTATCCAACGATTTCTCCAATCGATTGGGGCCCCGCCTCTGCTTACTTCCTCTCCCTCCAGCTTTGCTGTCGAGCGGAAAGCGGCCGAATCGGTCTTTGGCTGGAAGGGCGTTCCCCGATATGACCTCGGCAACGCGCGTTACGTTCTGAGCGTAGGCGCAGATTTCCTGGGCGGATGGACTTCGCCGGTTTACTACGCGCGTCAGTATGGACATTTTCGTCAGGGCCGTTCCGGCTTGCGAGGCAAACTGGTGCAGGCCGAATCCAGAATGTCGCTCACTGCAGAAAACGCGGACGAATGGTTACCTCTGCGGCCTGGATCCGAGCCTCACTTCTTGGTGGCCATTGCTCGATTGATCGTCGACGAGAAGCTCGAACGCAAACCGGGCCAGGTGCCGAGCGAAGTTCGGGAATCGCTCGCCGCATCAAATCTGGCAGATCTGGTCCGTGAGACCGGTCTCGAGGAAAAACGGGTGCGTCGGGTGGCGCGCGAGCTGGCTGAGTCCGAAGCTCCTCTGGTAGTAAGTGGTGCTTCCATCGTCCAGAGCAACTCGCTCCAGGCGCTGATAGCGGGACATCACCTCAATGTGCTCCTGGGTAACGTCGGTCAACCAGGCGGCTTGTTTCCTCCATTTGCAATGAATGTTGCAGCCCCGCAAAACGGAGATTTTGAAGAGGCTCTGAAGCACGCGCGAATTCTTCTCTTGGATGGCGACAATCCGATCTACACGCTTCCGGCGGCCAGCGGTGTGGCGGCGACATTGGCTGGACTCGACACGATTGTGAGCTTTGGAACATTCATCGACGACTCCGCCGCCTATGCCGATCTGATACTGCCGGATCATCACACGCTCGAATCCGAAGTCGCCGTGGAACCTGCAGTGGCGATTTCGCCGGTCGATATCAGCGTTTCTAAACCGTTTATCAGACCCCTCTACAACACCCGTCAGCTTGAGGAAACGCTCGGCGACATTGCCAAAAAACTGAACGTTGCGTTCGAAGCGGTGAGCGCGAAGAGCATGGTCGAGCCGCTGTTGCCGCAGGGCGAGACTTGGGAAGATGTGACTCGCCGAGGCGGTTTGTGGCAAGACAAACCGAACGCGACAGCCGCGATCGAGCCGGTTTGGAAAGAGCTGGAGTGGAGCAGCGCCGCCTTCGACGGAGCGGCCAAGCAATTTCCGCTGCAGTTTCAACCCTATCCATCCTTGCAGTATCACGAT
>JAICIH010000539.1 GCA_025924475.1 Bryobacteraceae bacterium | reverse complement strand
CGATTGCTGGCAGGCTCAAGCGTCGGGGCCGGACCAGTTGAAGCCGATGTGTTTGCTCGAACGGCCGGTGCGATTCCACTTGAACCCGAAGGCGTCAGCACTGTCCACAGTAGCTTTCCCGTAAGTAGCTACGCCACCCGGACCTGTTTCGCAACCGCCAGCATTGTATACCTGCACTCGCTTGCCCGGTGGAGTCGTGGGTCCGCCGAGCGCTTCTGCACGGGACGTCAACTTGCCGGGAATCTCAGCGCGCCAGGAGGCTAAGTCATCGTCAACGTGGAAATCTATGCGAGCGAACTCCATTCCTCGTACTTCACCAATAAAATTCGCGAATGTCCCAGGCCAGCCGCCGACGCGTCCGCCAAAGATCATCTGCAGCGCATCCCTCTGACGCTCGTCGGCTCGCTCATCGATGAAGATCGCCATAGACGCTTTGGTCTGTCCTTCCCAAATGTTTCCCGTGAAGGTGCCGAGAGCCATGACGCTCAGTTCATCTAAGCGAACATCACCGTAATTTCCTGTACGGATATGCCATGCGAGGATACCTTCGCAATCGCCGGTTGTTGGTGGCTGAGCAAAGGTACAGGGACAGGGAATACTGCAATTGCACGTATCGAACCAATCCCCAGTGATATGCCAACGAGGAACTTCGGCCATAACACCTCCGCTTGCTCGGGTTGCGGGAACGCGAGTGCGTTAATTATAACGCGGCTTAGCGCACAATCATCCAAAAGCCTGCCGCTATGAGGAGCACACCGCTTATCCGGGCTCCGTGCACGCCGAACGGCGCCAGCTTTTCAAATGCGACAAATACTGTCAACGCCGCGATGACGGCTAAGTTCATCACGCCGCCGACAAACAGGAGCAACATCAGCGCCCAACAGCAGCCCACGCAATACGCGCCGTGCTCGATACCCATACGGAATGCACCGGACAAGCTGTTGCGCCACCGGCTCATTAAGAATCCGAGCGGCGACTGACAGGTCCGCAGGCAGGCGTACTTCATCGGTGTTAGCTGATACACACCCGCGATGAGCAGCAGCATTGCACCGGCGGCCGAATTAGTGATTTCCATCATGGGCGAAACAAGCAGGAGCGCCGCAAGCACGCGCTGCAACGCGGTTGCACCCAGGCTGAATACGGTCCAGACGGTTAGATAACCGGCCGCTAGCGCGTATATCCGGAGCGCTGCCGATTCTTGCGCCGACCGCCGCGCGATGGCGCCGAACAAGAGCAGCATTGGCGAGGCGGAAGGGAGCATCATTCCCGTCATCATGACCGCCCACATCGCCCAGAGCAGCAGCAAATGTGGTATATCCCATTGCGCGGTCATCATCCATGCACCGGCGCCGGTCATCGGACCATACATGTCTCGCGCCATGATGACGATCCACATCCACGAGATCAGCGGAAGCAGAACCAGGAGCACGATGACCGGGGTGCGGTCATACCGCAGGGCCGATTCCAGCATTGTGCGCGGACGTTCGCCAGGAGCCGCAGGATCACTATCGGACATTCCATATCAGAATGGCATCTGAAGCGCCACTTAAATCGAAAGAGTGGCGGTTGAATGCATTGGCCTACTGCGGCGGCGGCGCGAGTACCTTGACGAAGTAAAGAACGCGCGCTGTGTTTTGATTCTAGGCGACTGCGACGGGCGGTTTACACCGGAGTTCCTTGGCCGCAACAAACAAGGCATTGTCGATTCGGTAGAACTCAGCCCGCGTATGTTAGCGCTCGCGAAGCAGCGGGCCGAGCAACAAACGGCTGGCGAGGGCCGCATACGTTTTTGGCAGGCGGATGCAAGAACGATGGATCTGCCGCGCAAATACGATCTGATCGTGAGCCATTTTTCCTGGACAGTTTTACGCCGGAAGATCTGGATGCGCTGGTGGCGCGAGTTGCCGCAGCAGCGCGGCCGGGTGCGCGCTGGATTCTCTCGGAATTCCGTGTGCCGGATCGCGGTTGCTGAACCGATTGCTACTGCCGTATTCGCCTTCTAACTGCGCTTTCGCCGAGTTGCCGCCAACGTTGCCGAGGAGATTGCCGCCCACACCAGCATGGCCAAGCTCGACGGCTCGGGAATTGGGGTAACCTTAGTAACTTTCTTGAAATTGCCCGAACTTAAATCAACTGTGCCACCACCGGTCAGGCCGAAAGAACTGCCTCCAATTGTGACTGTTTCCTCCACTTGAGAACCGGGTATAACAGGAATCGTCCATGAACTTTCGTCTGTCTTACTGAAAAGACCGAAAAGTATGGAAGTGGGATAAGTCACCTTTACTGTCTGTCCATTGTTTTGCGGACTTCCCTCATCCCGGCTCGGGTTGCCGGATGGGTCCGCTGTAAATGCATGGACGAGTCCAAGAATGGAGGTATCGTGCGCGGTGTCAAAGGCCGTATCCGATGACCAATGCAAATCGCCGGTGGAAGACCAGCTGAATCCGGCGTAGCTCCCAGCGACATTCCATGCCGTGCGATCTTGCACAGAGTTAAAGTTTCCACTTGCGGTGAACGCAAGGGGGCTTCCCAAGTAAGTAGTCGTTGTTGTCCACTCGAAGCCTGTCGGCTGAAAGGATCCGAGTGTCGTGATGTCGGGCAGGCCAGGATCAAGGCCGTATTGCAGAAGCAAGACTTCCAGAACATTGTCCAATGAAGTGATAGCTGCTGCGAAGTTTTTCTGGTCTGTCGTGATGGGATCGGCTTGGCCTACTTGCTCGCTGAAAGGAGCCAGAGCCATGCCAAGAATCGTCAGCCAGCGCGGGATCGGCGTCGGCATATACTTCACCTCCGCTTTATAGGGTTCCGGTTACATAACTCAATTCCAGGTGATGAACCAGGCGAGGTCAGTATACGTCGATGTCTGAGACCGGTCAATGCCTCCGTTCACGTTCGAAAAATCCCTCCAAACATCGGAAATATGGCGTATTGGAAACCCGATCCCGGACATACTCACCGGGTCGCTATCGGCCAGAGCACGCGCCGCAGCTTTTTCGGAATAGGCATCGAGACGAGACTCGACGCGGCACGCAAGAGTGCGCAATGCCGTTTACTTAAGCGGCATAGAAGACGTTTCAAGGAGGGCCGATTGCCAATCGGCCGCGGCTTACCAAGCCGCCCCACATGGCAGAGGTCTCAAACTCCGGTTACTTCAGGCTTAAGTAAATGACATTG
>JAICIH010000538.1 GCA_025924475.1 Bryobacteraceae bacterium | reverse complement strand
GACACCGCCAGTTGCGAGTCCCGGTGCTGTTGCAAAAGATACAAGAGCTGCGGCCTGTCAAAAATCACCGCGGAGACGGTGCGATTGGTCAGCAGCGCATATCCCTGATCGAGCGAATTGACCTCACGAAGCCAGGCGCCGTTGTCTCGCGCGAATCCTTCGCCCGGAGAATTCGCCACCACTGCCACCGTTTTTCCGCGTAATTGCTCCGCTGTTGAGACCACCGAAGTGCGCAGGCCGGTCAGTGTCAGCGTGCTGGCAATCCCCGCCACCAAGGACGACGCTGTGATTACCGAAATGATGATCCATAGGCTGGTAACCGCCCGCCCCAAACGCGTCCTGGGCGTCAGGTCTCCATATCCAACGGTGCTCATAGTCACAATGGCGAACCAGATGCCATTCGGGATCCCGCGAGACGGCTCACGCGGAAAGCTGCTGCCCGGAGCCCGCCGCTCGGCCAGCCAAACCAAAGTTCCTACAATGCTCAAAACGAACAACAGAACTCCAATTCCGTAGTAGAACGGAGTGGCGAAAAACGGCGCTACCCGCTCCCACATAGACAGCCCCTCGGAGCGAGAAAGAATGGAAAGGCTCGATTGATAATAGGGCTGCAGAAACCGCACACGCCGCGCCCTTTCCGCCGTCACGCTAACCGGACCCACCAAAAGATCCACTTGATTGGAGGCAAGTGCATCCAGCGCCACCGGAACGTTCTCGTAGGTCTGGAATTCATAGCGTTGCCCCATTTGGGTAGCCAGCTCTCGCCAGATTTCGACGCATATGCCTTCCAAGGACTTGCCTCGCTTCACGACAAACGGCTCGGACCCCGCCACGCCCACGCGGAGAACGGTGTTCTTTGTGGGAGCCGGCGGTGCGCACAGCAGGAGCGGATACGTTGTTAAGCCCAGAAACACGAGCGCGCGTAGCTGTTTCACTTATTCGAACTATGGTATAGCGGGCTAGTATGCCGCTCAATACTTTGATGAGGCGCTATCCCGATGTGCAGCTAGCCACGCTGGTGGACAGCCCACCCGAGGGAACTGGCTGGCTGCACGAAATCAAATTAGATGGCTATCGCCTCTTGGGATATGTCTCAGGCGGCGAATCGCGGCTCGTTACGCGCAACGGCCAGGACTGGACAAACAGTTTTCCGGCGCTGACCGCGGCTCTCGAGAAATTGCCGGTGAAAGACGCTGTGCTCGATATGGAAGCCGTAGTACTCGATCGCACAGGCAAGAGCAGCTTCCAAGCTCTGCAGACCGCGCTGAGCACGAACGGCGATCGCGCGAGCATTGTGGCTTATGTCTTCGATCTTTTATATATCGATGGCGAGGATCTTAGGCGAAAGCCTCTTCTGGAACGCAAGGAGCAATTGCAAACTCTCCTCCGCAGCAACAAGTCGCCTCTCCGCTATAGCGGCCACGTGCTCGGTCAGGGCGCGGAAATGTTTGCCAAAGCCTGTGAAACAGGTCTCGAAGGAATCATTTCCAAACAGGCAAAAGCGCCTTACGCCACCGGTCGCCAGCGAAGCTGGCTAAAGATAAAATGCTCCCGCCGCCAGGAGTTCATCATCGTTGGTTTCAGCGATGCGCGGAAAGGCAACCGCGCCTTAGGGGCGCTGTACCTCGCCTATAAGAAGGATGGCGCGCTGCGATACGCCGGCAAAGTCGGAACCGGGTTCACCATGCAGAGCGCTCGCGATCTGGTTGCGCGTTTCTCAAAGTTCCGCGTGGAAGCGCCAGTACTGAGCCGTAGCGAAACGGTGGGCGTCGGCTTCGGCGAATGGCGTGCTATCCATTGGCTCAAGCCGGTACTGCTCTGCGAAGTGTCCTTCACCGAATGGACCGAAGATGGCCATATTCGGCATCCATCGTTTGAGGGCCTGCGCGAAGACAAGAATGCTTCGCAAGTAAAGAAGGAAGAACCCATGCCAACCAAAACCGCCGGAAACCTTGTGCTGAGCGGCATCTCCATTACTCATCCTGACCGCGTAATTTCAGAGATCGGACACGTAACAAAAGGTGAGCTTGCCGAATATTATGCCGGCGTGGCTCAGTGGATCCTGCCGCAAATCGTGAACCGGCCGATAAGCCTGCTGCGCTGTCCGTCCGGCATCGACAAGCAATGCTTCTTTCAGCGAAATCCGGGCAGGGGACTCGGCGCTCACGTCCGCACATTCGAATTCAAGAATAAAGGCAAGACATTCGAATACCTCTACATCGAAGACGAAAAAGGACTGCTCGAAATTGTTCAGATGGGCGGCATTGAGCTCCATCCATGGGGAGCGAGGGTGGACGCCATTGACTATCCCGATCGAATGATTTTCGACCTCGATCCCGCTCCCGAAGTTCCGTTCGAGGCGCTGAAACTGGCGGCTCAAGATCTCAAGCAGCGCTTAGAACGCAAAGGGTTGAAATCGTCGCTCAAGTGTACCGGAGGCAAAGGATTGCACGTCACCGTGGCGCTTGCCGGCAAAGACAAATGGGCGGCCGTCAAATCATTCGCAGGCTCTTTGGCGGAGGAGATGGTGGCGGCCGTGCCGGAAGCCTATATCGCCACCATGAGTAAAGCGAAGCGCACCGGCAAAATCTTCATTGATTACTTCCGCAACGACTATACGGCAACCGCAGTCGCCGATTACAGCGTTCGCGCACGGCCTGGCGCTCCGGTTGCGCTCCCGATCGATTGGAAGGAACTGAAGAACCTTAAATCAGCGGATCAATTCACGACCAAAGATGTTTTGAAGCGCGCCAAAAGCGTGCGCATTCCTCCGGCACAGGCTCTTCCTGCCGGTTAGCCCAAGTTCGTCACATTGAATGCTCAAGACCGCTCCCTCTGGTCGCGGCTCCGTAAACTATTGAAACATCAGGAAGCTCTTTCTGAGCCATGACCGAAAGGGAGTGGTTGTGACGAACTTGCGTTAGGTTAGCGCTGATCCGCAAAATAGCCCTGCGGCGCCTGAATTCGGACGCCTTTCCGGCGGCAGACCACTCGAACACTGTGATATTTTCCGTCTGCTTGCGGCGCCTGATACGTAAGATGATAACGGCCGCGCGCACCTTCCATGGCATCGGCGATGGCTCTCTTGATATCGCCCGACGAATACTTTCGCCCGCTCGTCAGATTTGCCAACTGCCGCAGCGTGTCCTTTCTGGAGCCCCGCATCTCTGTCGAAAG
>JAICIH010000537.1 GCA_025924475.1 Bryobacteraceae bacterium | reverse complement strand
CGGGGGCCTGCATCATGTCTGCTACGAGGTGGACGATCTGGAAAAGCAAATGACGGAAATGAAATCGCGCGGCGCATTAACGATGCGGCGGCCGAAACCGGCCGTAGCGTTTGAAGGCCGCCGGATCGCCTGGATGCTCACGCGCGAGAAATTGCTGGTCGAGTTACTGGAAAAGCGGTGAGGAAATGGCTGGCACTTCTAACCAAGCATACTTGAAATCTTGGACGGAAGCTTTTGTCCGGCAATTCTGCAAAAGAAATTCCTTAAAGTAGTAACTGTGCCAACAAGCGCGGATCGGGCTAAACCGAAAAGCATTTTGATCACCGGCGGGGCTGGCTTTATCGGGAGTCACTTGGTTGATCGCCTGGCGCTCGACGAATCAAACCGTTTGGTGGTGATTGATAATTTACGGCGCGGACGTCTGACGAATCTCGAGCAAGTACGTGGACGCTTCGAGTTCATTCAGGGCGACATCTGCGACCGCAATCTGCTAGAACGAGCGATGCAAGGCATCGACTTGGTGTATCATTTAGCCGCCCAGTCGAATGTGCTCGGTGCGGTGACCGATTTAGACCATTCTTTCCGGGCGAATGTCGTCGGCACATTCGAAGTGCTGCGTGCCGCGACGAACGCCGGAGTCCGGCGCCTGGTATTTACTTCGTCTCGCGAGGTGTATGGAGAGTCCCCATCGCTTCCCGTTGCGGAAACCGCGCCTATCCGGCCAAAGAACGCCTATGGGGCAAGCAAAGCGGCCGGAGAGATGTATTGCCGGACGTTCTCGTCCGCTGCATTCCAAATTGCCGTTCTCCGCCTGGCAAATGTCTTCGGCGCACGCGATTTCGACCGGGTAATCCCCATTTTTGTGGAGCGCGCTCTGCGCGGACTGCCACTAACCCTTTACGGTGGAAAGCAGATATTGGATTTCATTTGGATCGATATCGTTGTTGAGGCCCTCCTGCGGGCCGGCAACGATGGACCGCCGATTGGACCCGTAAATGTCGGGAGCGGCCAGCCTACCGATCTTCCCGCTCTCGCGAATCGAATTCTTTCCGAATCGCGATCGTCCTCGCAGCTCTTGGTTGTCCCGGCGCGCGATGTCGAGGTCTCGAGGTTTGTGGCCGATACGACATTGATGAAGCAGCTGCTTGGCATTCAAGCTGCGGAAGATCCCTTGCGTCAGTTAGGGATGCTGATCGAGTCCGCTGCGAAACAGGAATTCGCAACCGGTGACCAGCCCACATGGCAGTCCGCATGAGCCAGTCTGCTTCTGCTGAAATAGCGGGAGGGCGCACGAGCAATCGTACTCCCCTTAGTTCCGTTATCCGCCTCACGCTGATTTGCTGCCTTCTAATCTATGCCATACTCCGGACAATATGGGTCCCGTCCGATGGCGCTGTATCCGGCGGCTTCTCGCACGATAGCGCCTATCTTTCGATTGTCTCCGAACAGGTCCGGCTAGGCCATGGCCTGGTTAACCCTGCCGATTGGCTGCTCATACTTCACCCGCGGGCGCTTCCCATGCCGTATCACAACGCGAATCCCGGTTTCCCACTGCTCATGGCCGCAACAGCGGGGATGCTCCATCTGGACGTTGTCCGTTGCGGGTTCCTGATCTCAGCCCTATCAAACGTACTGCTCGTATTCGCTGTATTCGAAATCGTATTGCATTTTGCCGGAAACTGGCGGTTTGCAGCGCTAAGCAGCGTAGTCGTCGCGGTCTTCCCTTCAAACTGGATCGATTCGCTGTCGCTACTTCCGGACGCGCTTTCTACGTCGCTTGCGGTAGCGGCGATTGCTGTTTTGATCTGCGGCCGCGGCCCATTCGCCGCGGTCATTACAGGCTTGTTACTCGGCACTGCCTGGCTGAACCGGTCGAGCGCCATACTCACAATTCCCCCCATTCTCTGGTGGATCTTCCGGACTCGACCGCGGGTCGCCGCTCTCAAGACCGCTGGTTGTCTTCTAGCCGTCTTTGCTGTCGTCATCAGCCCGTGGCTGATCTATACCTACCAGGTCTGGGGAACTCCTTTCCGATCCGACGCCGGAATCTACCTGATGCAGAATTATTATGCGCACCTGCTCCACGGCAACGTCGACCAGTTCTGGCGATCGCTAGACACGCAGCCGCCGTTGGCTGTCGTTCTCGAGACACATCCTTTTGATTTCGTCGCCTTCTACTTGCACAACCTTCCATTCCTCTTCTATTTCATGCGGGCTTCCGTTTCCGGCTGGGACAAGATGGTGGCGTTGCTTTATTTATTATTTACTGCGCTTGGATTCTTGCGTTGGCGCGTGTATTGCCGCACACCAGAGTTCGAAGCTGGAGCCCTTATGCTGATTCTTACGCTCGGCATATTGGACATTCGCGCACAAAGTTTCGAACAGCGTTACCTGGGACCTGCGCTAGTGCTCTGGGTTCTGTGGATGCTGCTCGCATTGCGCGATCACCTGCGAAGCCTTCATTGGTCGCTCCAAGCCGCGCTCGCCGTCGTCGCAATTCTCTGTGGCGCTTTGGTAACGTACCAGGATTTTCGTAGCTTCCAATTCCGCACTCAAGCAGATCCCATACTCGTGGCATGGCGCCGCGATACTCGCGCACTAGCTTCGGAAGTGGTTCACGGTGGCCGCGTAATGATTCAAAATCCGTATTTCTACACTTGGTTTACGGGCAAGACGGCCTTATCTCCGCCGTACGCCTCTAAAGGCAAAATGCTCGCGTTCATGCAGTACTATCGAGCAAGCTATTTAGCGCTCCCCACTATAAGCATGAACTATTTCTATCCCCGAGCCACTCAGCAATTGGCTCCTGAACTCCGGCTGCTTCGGCAGGTCGGCGAGTTCACCGTTTTTGAGGCTGCTCCATGATCTCCGTAGTTGTTCCAGCATTGAACGAAGAAGACGGCGTCGCGGAATTGTACCGGCGAATAACGGCAGCTTCGGAAGCGTGGCCAGACCGCGAAATGGAACTCATTGTCGTAGACGATGGCAGCACCGACCGGACGCTGGCTATCGCACAGGAACTCGCCCGAGCCGATCGGCGTTTAAAGATTGTGAGTCTCACACGCAACTTCGGTCACCAAGCGGCCGTATCGGCAGGGCTCAATCACTCCATTGGCGACGTCGTCATTGTGATGGATGCCGATCTGCAAGATCCCCCAGAAAGCGTTGGCCCGCTTAT
>JAICIH010000536.1 GCA_025924475.1 Bryobacteraceae bacterium | reverse complement strand
CCAGTTGGAAGGCGTCATATTGCCCGAGTACCTCGCGAAACAGCGCTGGTTCGCAGGCCAATCGCGAGCGATCGATTCCATTCGCGTATTGGATTGGGTAGCCGGCCGGACCGTCAATGCCGCACTCTGCTCAGTGGCTGTCCAGTACAGCAATGCGGCCGTCGAGACCTATTCGATTTTCATCGCGGCCGCGGTTGGGAAGAAGTCTGAGGACATTACGACGAACTCTCCGAATGCCGTGATGTCTACGATTCGGACGTCGGAAGGCGATGGAGTCATCTTCGACGGCCTGTGCGATCCGCAGGTATATGCCGCTCTGATTGCCTTTGTGCGCGACGCGCGGGAGATCACCACATCGCATGGGGTGATTCGTGGAGTACCAAGCGGCATCCATGGGGAAGGAGAATTCACTCTGAAAGTATTTCGCCGCTGGGAGACAGGAGTAAATCCAGACGTCGAAATCACCAGATACCTGACGGAGGTGATGCACTTCGATGGCGTAGCGCCTTTTGCCGGAACCGTAGAATACGCCAATCAAGACGTGACCCCGATTGTGGTGGGAATGTTGCAAGCGCGTGTGCCTAACGAAGGGGATGGCTGGACGTGGACATTGGAAGAGCTGGAGCGCTACTTCGAGAACTGCGCGCCGGTTGCATTCCCGCCCGGACACGCGATGGAAGACGCAGCCGATTTCTTCGAATTATCCGAGCAGGCAACCTCCTCCTTTGCGCGAGATCACGTAGGCATTTATCTGGATTCGGCGGCGGCTCTCGGCCGGCGGACGGCCCAGATGCACTTGGCTTTCGCCGCACCATCGGACGATCCGGCGTTTTCGCCGGAGCCGGTATCGGCCGACGATTTGCGCTCGCTGGTTGCGGAAATGCGGAAAAATGCCGCGCAGACATTCGATGTCCTGAAGGGGAGCGTCTCGCAATTCTCCGACGAGCTTGTAGAAACCGCGGGGCTGGTGCTAGCCCGGCGCCGGCAGATCATGGAAGGATTTGCACAACTCGACGGCCGTCCAATCCGGGCGCTGCGAACTCGCATACATGGGAACTACGCTCTAGGCCAGGTGCTTCGCGTGAAGAGCGACTACATCATTACCGATTTCGACGGCGAGCCGGTACGCTCGCTTGCCGAAAGGCGCGCCAAGCAATCTCCCCTGAGAGATGTTGCAGGGATGCTTCGCTCGTTCAGCTATGCGGCGTACGTCGCGCTGATGAACTATACGACGAGGCGGCCTGAGGATCTCAGTAAACTGATGCCGTGGGCTCGGCTCTGGGAGCGCTCGGTAGCCGCGGCGTTTCTGCGCAGCTATCGAGAAACGGCGGGCGGCGCCGCCTATCTGCCGGCGGGCGGCGGCGATTTTCGTCAGTTGCTGCGGGCGTATCTTGTAGAAAAGGTGCTATCTGAATTGCTGTACGAACTGACGAACCGTCCGGCGTGGGTTCGCATTCCGCTGGAAGGAATTTTGTCACTCGCCGCCTAGGTGAAGAACGATGGCCGAACTCAGTACCGTGCCGGAACAAACAAAGCAGCGGCTGGAGTCGATCGGAGCCGCCGATATAGTCATCGGGTTGATCGATCAGAAGGCGGGCGGCAACGTCGCGGCGACGGCCAGAGGCATTCGAGAGGCCCTGGCCGGTCTGGCAACCTCAGTTCGCGCGGTGGTGGTCTATAACGATTCAGCGGGAAACCAGGCGGCATCGAGTCTGCCGGAAGGCATTCAAGACGAGTCGCTGCGATTTTTGAATTATTCGCTGCCGGTGCTCGATCCGTCGATGACGCCGGCGCAAAACATCGCGAACGCGTACCGTGCTATCTGGGGAATCAGCGACACCATCGGCGCGCGCGCTTGTGTGATTTTGACCTCCGCCGATGAAAGCGTCACGCCGGCGTGGACCCGCGGCCTGGTTCAACCGGTTCTGGAGCGGGAGTTCGATTTAGCGGCGCCGTGCTATGTTCCGCATAAGTTCGAAGGTTTGCTCAACAGCGCGATTCTCTATCCCTTAACTCGCGCGGTGTACGGAAAACGGATACAAAATCCGCTGGGGCCGGATTTTTGTTTTGGCGCGCGCCTTGTCCGGAGCCTGCTTCAACTGGATGCGGCAAAAGCCAAGATGGGCGCGGCGAACCAATTCCTGCCGGTGGGGCCGGTGGCGGTCGTCCGGGGATTCAAAGTGTGCCAGGTCTATCTCGGCGAGCGGGTGCATCCGCCGATCGATTGGAAAAATCTGGATTCGGTGATAGCGAACGTTCTGGGCCCGCTGTTTATGGACATTGAGCGCGATGCGCCGTTCTGGCAGCACATTCGCAGCTCGGAGGCGGTACCCGCGTATGGCGAATATCTTCCCGCCGCTGACGAGGAAGGAAGTATAGCGCTCGATTTGCGCCGGTTACTTGAGCCGTTTCAACTCGGATTTCGTAATCTCCGCGAAATTTGGGCCCTTGTCCTGCCGCCGGGAGCGCTTCTCGAATTGAATAGAGCACACAAGCTTCCGCCGGAGCAGTTCCGGATTCCCGATGAACTGTGGACCCGAATCATATACGATTTCGCACTCGCTCACCGGTTGCGGACCATCGGGCGCGATCACCTGCTGCGCGCGATGACGCCTCTTTATCTCGGATGGGTCGCCTCCTACGCTCTGGAAGTGGAGTCGCTGGAGCCGGCCGGCGTGCAGAAACGTTTGGAACGGCTCTGCACGGCGTTCGAGAACGGCAAGCCCTATCTGCTCTCGCGGTGGCGCTGGCCGGATCGTTTTAACCCGTAACGGTGTAAGGAAAGGAATGAAAAGATGTGGATTCAAATCCAACAAGCTTTAAACAAATCGACCGGCCGGGTCATTACCGAGATCGCGAATCTTCTACCTGGAATTGCGGCGCTGATCGTGGCGCTGGTGGTAGCGGGAATACTCGCCTGGATTGTCGCTTTCCTGCTGCGGCGCTCATTCAAAAGGATTCACTTTGACGAGCGGATGGCGACCTGGGGATTTCATGGCGCAGCCGAATGGTCGCCTTCTGCGACGCCAACGGTCTTGATTACACGCAGTGTGACGTGGGTGATTTTGCTGATTGGTTTTCTGATCGGTATCTCCGCATTTGATGTGACGCTGACTTCGCAGTTCGTCGAGCGGCTATTCACGTATCTGCCGCACGTGTTTGCGGCGCTGATTCTGGTCGTCGT
>JAICIH010000535.1 GCA_025924475.1 Bryobacteraceae bacterium | reverse complement strand
TTCTCCGTCGGCGCGATAGATTTGCGGCTGAAAAAACAGATCCGGGGCGAGGCGCTTGGAAGGCGTTGGGTAGAGCCGGTTCCAGCGATCCTTCACGGTGAGAGAGGCCATGGTGGGGCGGCCGTTTTCATCGAGCACGTGAAGCTTGATGTGGTGCGCGGCCTCGCTGCGAAACACCACTTCGATGTCGTTTCGAAAGCCGATGTCCTGGCTTCCCTGCCCCACATTGAAGCCGATGGTTGCGGAGCGCTGGCCGGCATCCCGGCTGTAGATTTCGAGGATCTGATACTCGACTTGCAAACCCGATAGCCGTTTGGAGGCGGGCGGATTCGTGAATACGCTGATCTCCGCCCAACGGTCGCGCACATCGGCGTCGGTCAATGTCATCTTCGGTGAAGGATCGTTTTTCGAAGGAACAAAAACGCGGCCGCTGTTGGGGCTTGTCGCGACGAGCGGCGCAGTGACGCCGGCTCGATTCAGCACTTTGATCAGAAAGAAGCGCGAACCGCCTTGCACCAGTGCCGGGTCCGCGGCTCCGCGCTCAACTTTTACGCGGCTCTCCGCATTGATATCGACGACGGCCAGGACGAAAGGATCGAGGGCTTGCTGGATACTTTCTACGGCGGCATGCTCGTCGGCCATAGCGATTGCCCGATTGATGGCGTCTTGCGTCTTTGCGGGCAAAGGCTGCCCTACATAGCTGAGGGCGTCCTCCAGCCGGCGGACCTGCTGTGCGAGCGGCTGCAACGCCACCCTGGGCGCTTGAGCTACTCCGATAAAGCTGAAGAGTGAAAGAAGAATCGCCGCTCGAAGCGCCAGGTTAGTCATTATCGCTCCTTCAATGTTGTGTTTCGGGCAGCGCCCAGGCAAACACCACGCCGCCGCTGCTGGTCACCACGTATTGACGCCCATCGAGTTCGTAGGTAATTGGCGAGCTCTGCATGCCCGCGCCGGTACCCGCATGCCATAGCGTCTTTCCATCGCTTGTTGCGAGCGCAAGCACGTTGCCGTGCGCATCCCCTGTAAACGTCAAACCAGAATCCGTGGTAAGGACGCCGGCGCCCGCGCCGTTCGGTCCGAGTTCATGCGTCCAGCGCAGCTTGCCGGTCCGATAGTCGATGGCTTCGAGCACGCCCTTACCCCAGACGCCGTAGTCGGCTCCCGCCCAGCCGAAGTCTCCGTCGGCGGGTTTCCAGAAATAGATGCCGTAACTCGGGCGCGCACTCACAATAAAGAGTCCGGTCTTTGGATCGAAACTCGGCGAGCGATAATTCGTCAAGCCGCCTTCATCCGGCGCGATCAAGCGTCCGTCCGGTGCAGGCTCTTTCGCCGGGTTCGCAATCGGCTGACCTTTGGCATCCAGGCCCGACGCCCAGTTCACCGGACCGAACGGATTCGTGAGCAGATTTTTTCCGTTGGTGCGATCGAGCACGAAGAAGTAGCCGTTGCGCGAGGCCTGCATCAGCATCTTGCGCGGCTCTCCTTTGAATTCGCTGTCTACCAGTACGGGCGCCTCGACGGCGTCCCAATCGTGCGTGTCGTGCGGAGAAGGCTGGAAGGCCCAGGCCAGTTTTCCGTTGTCCGGATTCAGCGCGACGATGCTGCAGGTGTAAAGATTATCGCCGGGCCGCGGTTTGCCATTGAGAACCGGTGTGGGATTGCCGGTGCCCCAATAGAGCAGGTTTAAATCCGGATCATAGGTGCCGGTCATCCAGGTCATCCCGCCGGTGGTCATGTTCGGAGTTCCAGCAGGAGGCGTGCTGTCCCATTGCCACTGCGTTTTTCCGGTCTCCGGATCAATCGAGCGAAGGTAACCTGCCAGATTATCGAAATCGCCCGAGACGCCGACGATCACGTGGTCGCGCACTACCAGCGGAGCCATGGTCGTCCAGTAGCCTTTCTTCGAATCGGCGACTACGACGTTCCAGCGCACATTGCCGTTCTTGGCGTCGAGCGAAAGAAGGTGCGCATCCGGCGTGAGGAAGAACAGCCAGTTCTCGTACATCGCCACGCCGCGATGTCCGATGTGAAAGCCTTTGTTGGCGGGATTCGCGTAGTGCCAGACTTCGTGGCCGGTTCGCGCGTCGACCGCCCAGATGTGATCCGGACCGGTGAAATACATCACGCCGTCCACTACCAAAGGAGATGCTTTTAGCGAGGTCGCCTGGCCGGTTTGGAAGACCCAGGCGAGAGCAAGGCCACCTACGTTTTGCGGAGTAATCTGTGTGAGCGCGCTGTGGCGGCGGCCGGAGTAATCGCCGTGATACGTAGGCCAACTGTTCGCGGGCGGATGGAGCAGCATGTTGCGATCTACTCCCTGCGCAAAGAGCACGCTGCCGAGCAGAAGGCTAGCGCAGAGTTTGCAAATACGCCATGAGGTTGTGTATGTCATCGTCTGTATATTTTTCGAGCAGGCGCGCGTGCGCTTCGGCTGGATTGTCCACAGTGAACTTGATGGCGCTCACGGGCCAGGAACGATAGCGCCCGGAAGAGTCCCGCACCGCAATCGTGAATTCATCCTGGTAGGCCAACTCGCCGGTAATCGTTTCGCCGGAAGCGAGAGTGACGCTGGCCTTGGCTTTCGCGCCGCGCGGATAAAGCAGCCGCTGTTCGAGCTTTAATCCCTCATAGCGCTTGGCGACGCCCGCCAGATCGCCGGTGGGGGAATGGCAGGACGAACAACCGCCCGCGCCATTGAAGTATTTCAGGCCGGCTTGCACGTTGCCCGTCTGCAGATCGGCTACGTCGACACCGCGACGGCCGCCTTTGCGCGTCTCGGCTTTCTTCTTTCGATCGTGAATAAACGCGACGAGCGAGGCCAGCTCGGAATCGGAGACGGTGAAGCGCGGCATGCCTTTATCCGGGCGGCCGTTGCGGACGACCGGGCCAATCTTGTCACCGTTCACGTCGTCGGCGACCAGTTTCGAGCGCGTGAGATCCGGGCCGGTCTCTCCGCCGCCGGCATCGCGGCCGTGGCAGAACGCGCAGTCCTGCAGAAAACGCGACTGGCCCTGCGCGATCACATCGGGCGTTTGGGCGGCGCAGGAGAAGACCAGCAAAATCGTGGGTCCGAATTGAAGGAGGGGCTTCATCTCAGGCTTGCCACTTATAGAAGTAGAACAGCAACGGTTTGGCGCCGGTGTTCTTCACGCCGTGCAGTTGATTGGCTTCGCAGTACATCATGGAGCC
>JAICIH010000534.1 GCA_025924475.1 Bryobacteraceae bacterium | reverse complement strand
TGGCGTATCAGGAGCCGCCGTAAATCAAGCGCCGTGTCTTTGTTCCAGATGCGAGCCGGCAATTCGGCGATATGCTGGCGCAGCATGCCGGCCGCCAGCTCGCGTGACGATGCGGAAAGACTGCGATCCGGGTGAGTTTCGAGATCCGGCAAGAAGCCGGAAAGCCGTGTCGCCCACAGAGAGAAATACGTAATGGCCGTCCACATGGCGCCGGGCGCACGCTGATGCATGAAGTCCAAAACCGCCGCAAGCAAGCGAAAAAAACGCTCGTTCGGCTCATGCGGCGGCAAAAGATGGTCGCTCACTTCGGCGAGATAGTCGAGAGCGACGCTGGTATCGAAATCTTCGACGAGATTGAATTGCGATTGCAGCAAATCGCAGGAATTCAAGTTAACCAGTTCCCGTGTTTCCTTCTGCGAATACGATAGGTTCACTAGCGACAGCCGTTCCAGGCCCGAACCGAAACTGTTTTTCGGCTTTCGCGCCCTTCTTGCCACGCCGCGCAGCTTGCCCTGATCGCGGGTAAAAAAACTCACGATCAGGTCCGACTCCCGGAACGGGTAAGTCCGAAGGACGTAACTTTCGCTCACCCGAGCCGGCATTCGAAAAGGGCCGGCGCCAAGCAGTTTTGCAGCCGGTTAGAACTCTTTAGGGTACCAGAGAGGTGGCCAAACTTCGTCTACGGTTGTAGTCCGGCCGCCCATGGCTTGAAAACGCTCCAAGGTCTGCTTTTCTTTGGCGGCGTCAATCGCCTTGATCGCGTCGGTAACGACTTCGACCCGTGCCCCGGTCTCGAGAAGACCGAACAGCGCGTAATGCACGCAGACTTCCGAGACCACTCCGTAAACCACATAGCGGTCCGCACCGAGCCGGTCTAAAAGCGGGCGCAGGTTTGGGTTGGTAAAACAATCGATGTTTTGTTTTTCGATGATGATTTGTGGGGCATCGCCAACCTGCGCTCCCGGGGCGCTGGTAAGTACGGCGGGCGCATTCAGCAACGTAGCGGCGGACTTTTGCTGCCCTACCGTGCCCACGACGCAGTGCGGCTTCCAGATTTTGAATTCCGGGTCGTCTTCCGAATGGGCGTCGGTGGTGGAAATGATCTGGATTCGATTGTCCGCGGCGAAACGCGTTAGTCGCGCAAGCGCCGGAACAATCTTTTCAGCGCCTGGAGCGGTGAGCGCTCCTGCCGGATAGAGGAAATCTAGCTGCGTGTCAACATCGAAAAAAACTGTCACTGCTTTTATTATGTTTCGTCAGAAGTCGCCGCTGATGTTCATGCGTCTAGAATCGCGTGTTTGTCGCGCGCGCCGGGTGATTGGCCGCCGCTGCGTCCTGCACCCATCAGGCGAAAGATGGGGTTACTTCCCGTGAAGGGAGAGATACCGCTTGCAGCTTTTCCACTAATAGTTTTCACGCGTGTCGTCAGGCGCACTAGACGGCGTCCTCCGCGCCTGACGCTCGGAAGATCTCCACGCTGGAGCCGCCTCCAAATGGTCGAACGCGAGATGCCTAACGCCCGAATAGCCTCGTCGATCGTCGACAGGTTCGTGGCCATCGTTTTGACCGTATCACAACAAGCACTCCTTGGCAGTCGCGGCTCGGAAAGCGCTCTCGTGTCTTTCAACAGCATACTGAGCCGCGACCAGAGGGAGCGGTAGACGACGTTTATTATCGTGCCGGCTGGAACTCACGCCGCAGATCCTGCGCAATCGCCAGAAGGCGCGGGCTGACCTCGACCGGATAAGGCTCGGCTTCTTCGAGCGAGCGCAAGCGCGCCGGCAGCGCGGCAATGGACTCGGCGGCATACGTTTTGACTTTATCTATAGCGACAGGCGGCTCCACCCGCTGACCCTGAATGAGAACAGGCCGTAACAGCGGCTCGCCTTGAAAGTCGCTATTACATTCGCTATAGAGCGCGACTACATCATGGTCCGCGTAACGATAGATCTGCTTTGCGCCCGGCAAGGTGCTCTTGTCGTCGCTGAATTTTGCAGTGAAGATCTCGCCCGCGCCGTCCTTCAATTCCACCAGCTTATAGACGGCGGAAAGCGAAGGCGCGTCGCCCGAAGTAGCGAGCTGCGTGCCGACCCCAAACGCATCGAACGGGGCGCCGGCCCGGATCAATTCCGCTACGCGATATTCATCCAGATCGCTTGTAGCGAAAATTTTCGCGTGCTGAAGGCCCGCCTCGTCGAGAATGCGGCGCACTTGCTTCGACAGCTCGACGAGATCTCCGCTATCGAGGCGAACGCCCCAGATAGGCTTGCCTAAGCGGGCTGCCAGCCGGGCGCCTTCGAGCGTATCGTAGGTATCGATCAGAAAAACGCTCGATTCGCCCAGCAAACTTTGCAGCGCCCGAAACGATTGTTCTTCGTCGCGGAACGCCATGGTCCAGGAATGCGCGGCGGTGCCGAATACAGGAATGCCAAAACGCATGCCCGCTTCGGTGTTGCTGGTGCCGCTGCAGCCTCCAATAAATGCGGCGCGGCCGGCCAGGATGCCGGCTGCCGGTGAATGGGCGCGGCGGCTGCCGAATTCGACAATCGGCCTGCCATCCCCGGCGAGCGCACAACGCGCCGCTTTCGAGGCGATCATTGTCTGGAACACAAACGTCGAAAGCAGGTAGGTTTCGACTAACTGCGCTTCGACGATAGGCGCGCGGATAATCGCGATCGGCTCGTTGGCGAAAACAGGCGTCCCTTCCGGCAGAGCAAACAGATCGCCGGTAAAGCGCAGTTTGGCCAGAAAATCGAAAAACCCCGGCGGAGCGTCCTTGAACTGCGCGAGCGAGCGCAGATAATCGATCTCATCGCTTGTGAAGCGGAGATTCAGAAGATATTCGACCGCTTGTTCGAGCCCAGCGGCGAGAAGAAAGTTGCGCGCTGCCGGCAAACGGCGGACGGAAAGCTCAAACGTAGCGATGTCCGCGGCCTTCCGAGCGGCAAAATAGCCCGCCGCCATCGTAAGCTCGTAAAGATCGGTATTCAGGGCAGACATGCAGGATGCGCCCTGCCCGGCCGTTGTTACTTCTTGGCTGAAGCGGCCGGTTTAATGGCGCGGCTAGCTTCCAGCATATCGTTGACCGCTTTGGCGTCGAGCTGGTACAACCCTGGCTCACTCGCGCGGCGCGCTATGTATCCATCGGCAGTCTTGGCGAATTCGACTTTCTCGGTCCGTTTGCCGTCGTTCGAAACAACGGTGACCGTGGCCGCCGGCGACGTAAAGCCCGT
>JAICIH010000533.1 GCA_025924475.1 Bryobacteraceae bacterium | reverse complement strand
TGGCCCGTGAAGCGGAGCGGCTGCACTCGGAGAAAGCGCAATTTCTCGAAAGCAACGAAGGGCTCGAGACACGAAGCCGCGATCTGAGCGCCTCCATTGCCGAGACCGAGTCGGACGTCGCGAAACTCGCCGAACAAGAGACCGAATTGCGAACGCGTTTGGCTGCATCGGAAGAGGAACTAAAACGGCTGCGAGCCGAAGCCCAGGCCGGCCAGGAGCGCCGCTCCGCATTGCAGGTGGCGCTCGCGCATGGCGAATCGGACCTGAAGCATCTCGAAGAGACTTGCCAGAAGGAACTGGATACCACCTTGGCGCAACTAGCCGAAGGAATGGAGACGATCGCCGACGAAGAAGCCCTCGCCGATATAGACGCGAGGTATACCGAAGTGCGGCGTAAGATCGATGCGCTTGGTCCGGTGAATCCGCAGGCGCTCGAAGAATTCCAGGAAGCCGAACAGCGCCAGGAGTTTCTAAGCGCGCAGCGGCAGGATCTCCTCGATTCCATTCGCGATACCGAAAAAGCGATTCAGGAAATCGATGCGGAATCCCGCAAGCGTTTCGGCGAAGCCTTCCAGGCGATCAACGCCAATTTCCGGGTCATGTTCCAGGTACTGTTCGGAGGCGGCATTGGTGAAATGCGCCTGACCGACGAAGAGAATCTGGCCGAATCGGGCATCGATATTGTGGCGTCGCCTCCCGGTAAGAAACTGCAGAGCGTTCTGCTGCTGTCGGGCGGCGAAAAGTCGCTAACCGCCATGGCGCTGCTCATGGGGATTTTTCAGTACACCCCCAGCCCATTCTGTATTCTCGACGAGGTCGATGCGCCGCTCGATGAACCGAACATTCAACGCCTCACTCGTTTGTTGCAGGAAATGGCGCAGCAAACCCAATTCATCGTCATCACACACGCCAAGCGCACCATGGAAGCGGCGCAAGCCCTCTACGGCGTGACCATGCAGGAGCCCGGCGTTTCGAAGCTCGTCTCTGTCAAATTCAAACCGATCGCGGAAGCACGTCCGTCCCTGCGCTCAGAGCAGGTTCAGGAAGAAGAGCTCGAAGCCGCCATGGCTTAGAGGTGTGGCGATGAAGCGCGGTGTTACAAATTCCCGCGCTTCATCTCGTCAGCCAGATAATCCGTAGCGCGCCAGGAGAGCGCGAGAATCGTAAGAGTCGGATTCTTCTCGCTTGCGGTGGTGAACGCTGAGCCATCCACCACAAACAGATTCTTCACTTCGTGCATCTGATTGAAGCCGTTCAATGCAGATTTCTTCGGATCGTCCCCCATCCGGCAGGTGCCATGCTCATGGATCGCGGACCCCGCGCTATCGAGCCAGCCTTTTTCATACGGCACGACTTCCGCTTTAGCGGAGTGCAAAATGTCGAGCGCTGTATCGTACATCTCATCCGCCATCTTGCGTTCGTTCTCGCCGATCTGATAATCGATTCGCAAACGCGGCACACCGTACATATCCACATTCGTCTTGTCTACCGTGATGCGGTTCTCCGGGCGGCCTAACGTCTCGCCATACGGATGCAGCGCCACCAGCGCCGGATAGCGCTGCTTGACTGCTTTCTTAAACTCGGCGCCGAATCCCGGCATTCTTTTCGCGTAGGCTAAATCGGTCTGCGCGCCACAGCCCCAGAACTGCATCCCGTACCCGCGTATGTAGTCACGCTTGCGGCCGTCGCGATGATTGAATCGCGGCATATAGACATGTTCGCCGCCAATGCCGCTATCGTCATGCACTTCGCCGCCCACTAATTCCGGCACAAAACCATACACATGAAAGCGAATCTGCTCGCACAGGTAGCGACCGATCACATCCGACGAATTTCCGATGCCGTTCGGATAAATAGTCGACGTGGAATTCAGCAGTATGCGCGTCGAGTCGACGCAGGAAGCGCCCAGCACCACAACGCGCGCCCGCACACGCCGTTCCTGCTTCGTGCGCCGGTCGAAATATTGCACACCGCTCGCCAGACCCCGGTCATTTACCAGGATTCGCGCGACCACCGCGTTATCGATCACCTCGAGCTTGCCAGTCTTCATAGCGGGATCAATAAGATAATCCGACGCATTGAAGAACGCTCCCACATCGCAGCCCGAACCGCAGGCGCCGCAATAATGGCACGACGGCTGCCCGTTGTGCGGTTTGGTCAAAACGGCGCGCCGTCCCGCCACAATGGAAACGCCAATTTTTCGCGCGGCCTTTTGCAACAATCGCTCACCGCAACGTGGCGCTGGCGGCGGAAGCATATATTTACTACCAGGCAGGGAATCCTGATCGTCCGTACCGCCGCACACGCCGATGAATTGATCCACCCGGTCGTAGTACGGCGCAATGTCTTTGTATCGAATCGGCCACGGAATGCCCCAGCCGTCGCGCGCCGGACCTTCAAAATCGAGATCGGAATAGCGCAGCGCAACGCGCCCCCAAACGTTCGTTTTGCCACCGCGGCCCCAGACGCGAATGAGCTCAAATGGACGATCCGAAGGCGTCAAATAAGGCTGCTCATCTGTGCTCAGATAAAAATCGGGCGACTTTTGGCCGCGCTCGCGGCGCGCAATCGCTTCCCATGGCTTGACATGCGTCCAGAATTTCGCGCGATCGAAGCGCTCGCCGGCATCGAGCACCAACACGTTTACGCCCTGGTGTGTCAGGTTCCACGCAGCCATTCCACCCGCCGCCCCGCTGCCGATGACCACCACATCGTACACAGGATCGGACTTTCCTGTCTGCATCAGGACTGAGTATAGTATGCGCCACACCGGCGCAACGCGCTCCGCTAGTTCGGGTATATACTAACCGTCCAAGGATGGAGATAACCGCATGCGGGCTGCTGAATTCCTATACGTCTCTAGTTTTTTGGTCGCGACGATTACTACATCTCTCTTCGCGCGACAGAACGCAACAGTAAAGGTCAAAAGCGACGAGATCGGCGGAGTGGTTTCCAGCTCCAAAGGAGTCGAAGCCGGCGTCTGGGTGATCGCCGAAACCACCGACTTGCCGACTCTCTATATCAAAGAGGTGGTCACGGACCAACAAGGCCGCTATTTGATTCCCTCGCTGCCGGCGGCGACTTATACAGTTTGGGCGCGCGGCTATGGACTGGTCGATTCGCCGAAGGTTGAGACGCGTCCCGGAAAGCAAATCGATCTAAAACCAACTGTGGCGCCCGATAAGAAAACGGCCGCGCAGATATATCCCGGCAATTATTGGTACGCAATGCTCGGCATTC
>JAICIH010000532.1 GCA_025924475.1 Bryobacteraceae bacterium | reverse complement strand
TTGCCGCCAAGCGTATTGCGCACGAATCGGTTGATGCGTCTGAAAAACAGCGCACAGACGAAACCGAACAGCAGACCTCCCGGAGCGGCAAGCGCTATCCGGAGTCCCACACCAGCGGTGACAGCGCCACTCGATAGCACCGCCAGAGAGCCGGTGAAGAGCAGCAGCGCCGTCGCATCATTGAACAGGCTTTCGCCTTTGAGGACGGTATCGGCGTCTCTTGGAATGGAGACTGCCTTGAGTACGGCGGTTGCGGCTGCGGCATCCGGCGGCGCCACGATGGCGCCAAGAGCAACGGCAGCCGCAATCGGCAGGCCGATCAGTTTCCATCCGAGCAAGGCGACCAGCGCCGCCGTCGCTACCACGGCGAAAACAGCAAACACGATCAACTGCCGCCGCATGCGCCGGACAGCGCCAATCGGGAAATCATAGGCAGCGTCGAGGACGACGGGCGCCATGAATAGGGCCAGTGCGGTCTCCGGTTCGATGGAGATGGCCGGTGATCCGGGAATGAGCGCCACAACAACGCCGGCGGCTGCCAGCATTGCAGGATACGGCAATGAAAGGCGGCGCGAAATCTGCAGCAATATGATGGCCGCAAGCAGAAGCGCCAAGAGACTTTCAAAGAAGGTCACGGAAGCACACTAGCACCGCTGGGTTGAGGCCCAGGCTTAACGGCAGGCCAAAATGCCGTCGAGCAAGGAGTTTGTCCGGTGAAATTCGAAACGCCGAAAGCCGGCGAGCTGGAGCAATTGCTGGTATTCGCTGGCAGTCCGTTCTTTACCATCCGTGCAGACTAGCATGTTCAAGTCTTGCAGCATGGCGTAGAGCGGGCCGCGACGATCTTCATTCACGAGAACTTCAGTGACCAGCAGGTCGCCATGAATTTTGGAGAGTAGCGTTTGGATCCGGGCATCATCCCAATCGTGAAGGATGCGTCCCAAGTTGTAGAGGTCGGCCGCAGGCAACTCGTCCTGGAAGAAATCGGCAGCTTTAAAATCGATACGATCCGCGAGCCCGTTCTTGGCGATAAATTCGCGGGCGTACGGTTCCACGGCGGGTAAGTCGAGGACCGTGGCGCGCAGTTTGGGATAGGCGCGGCAGGCGGCAATGGCGAGATGGCCGGTGGCTCCGCCCAGGTCGATCAAGTACTCGAACTTCGACAGATCGAATGCGCGAACGATGCGATCCGATGTCAGTTGCCCGGCGCCGTGCATACCGGTGAGAAAACTGCGCATCGAGACGGGGTCGCGGAAGTAATGATCGAACAACGAGGCGCGGTCGCCGAAGACTTGCGCCCAGCGATTCGTGCCTTCGCGCACAGCGTCGTCGAGCCGGCCCCATAGCGGATAAAGCGAACGATCGGAGTGGAGAATGTAGCCGACGAGGGAATCCGGGCTGGCGGTCACCAGCGCGCGTGAAGCGTGGGAGGTGTTGCGATAGAGATCGCCCTCGCGTGTCAGCAGTTCGAGCGGGATGCAGGCGTCGAGCAATCGCGCGAGAGCGCCGGGATGGAGATTCAGATCGTCCGCCAACTGAGCGGCGGTTGCGGGAGCGCCTTCCAGGCGATCGAAGATACCCAGGCGGACGGCGGTGAACAGGATTTTCGAGCGGCGGAACGCGTGAATCAGTTCGAGGATGTGTGTCATGCGCGACGAGATCTAGGCTCCTCCAAGCTTGTGCCGTACGCTGAAGGCAAACTGGTATTAAGGAATCTGCACATTGACTCGAACGTATTCGCTAGTGATTGAAGGGGATGCGGCCGGCTTCAGCGCATACGTGCCTGAACTACCTACTATTTTAGTGACTGGTCGCTCGTTAGAGGAGTTGTCAGCGCGAGCAACTGAGGCCATTCGCCTGTTTTGGGAGACGGTCAACGCCGAGCGATCGCCAACTTCCATGTTGCGAGAAATCGAGGTCGAGCTTACCAAATCGTAGAATTGCCTATTTTGCGAAATGATCGAAGCCTTTGGGCTCGAGCGGACGGCCGTTGAGGAGAATTCGTTTCGAGCGAGTAATACGACCGATTTCGGTTCCCAAAGAAATTTTTAGTTTGGGCGGGGCGGTGAAGAGAAGTTCATAATCTTCGCCGCCGTGTAGCGCTTGCTCGAGCGATGCACCGCGCGCGATTGGGATAAAAGACAGCTCCGCGCCCACATTCGATTCGCGGCAGAGGCGGGTCAGGTCGAGAGAAAGGCCGTCGCTTAAATCCATGGCCGCTTTCACGCCCAACCGGCGCAGCATGATCCCGGCGGCGATACGTGGCTGCGGGCGATGCCGCGGTCTGCCGAGTTTGCCAGTGACGTAGAGCAAATCTCCGGGCTTGGCGGCGCTGCGCAGCATAGCTTTTCCGCGCGGGACACGGCCGCAGCAGATCACGTCCGCGAGAACTTTGTCGAAACGTGAGAGATCGCCGCCGGCGAGCGATAGTTTCTGTCTACGGGCGAGCGCGAGCAGAGATTTGAAAAAGCTGTCAACGGCGAAACCGGGCGGCATTGCTAGAGAAACCAAGCAGAACACCGGCTCGGCGCCCATAGCGGCTATATCGGAGAGGCTGCGGGCCAGCGCCAGATAACCAATATCGGCGGCGGTGTGGGTCTTGCGAGTAAAGTGGCGGTCTTCGAGTGTGAAATCGGAGGTGAAGACGAGATCTTCGTTGGCGCGAGGCCGGAGAATGGCGCAATCATCGCCGATTCCGCGGACCAGAGGGGATGGTCCAGCGAGGCGGCGAATTCGATCGATCAGATCGGTTTCACGCATTGGCCAGAACAAGACCAGCCGGGAGTTCTTCTCCGAAGACGCGTCCGGAAGTTGCAAGATCGTCGGCTTCGCCGGCCAGCTCGCGGAGCAGTTCGGCGGCGCGCGGGCTGGCTTCGCAGACGCGGCGGACGGATTCGATGGAGGCGGGAGGAAGATCCCGCGCGGTGTCGCCGGTTTGCCGCGCGATTTGTACAACGGCTTCGAGCAACGCGGGAGTATGCGGCAGACGAAGAAGCGCTTCGAGCCAGCGCGTCGCGGTGGCCGGCGGGAGCACGAGATTGATGGGGCCGCTGAACAGTTTGCGGGCGCCGAGGCGGGAGAGGCACCAGACGGCTGCATCGAGCATCTCGCCGCGTTTGACGATTTCGAGCAGAGCGTCACCGAGCTGCGTTTTGGTTTGCTGCGGCAATAGCTCGAGGCTCGAAGCCGTGCGCCACATTTCGCGATAGAGGCTCTGGTTGATACGGCGTTTGTTCTTTTGTTTCGGCAGCAGAGTGGGCGAGAGGCGCTGGA
>JAICIH010000531.1 GCA_025924475.1 Bryobacteraceae bacterium | reverse complement strand
GCGTTCGTTCTGTTCGAGATCACTGAGCGCCACCGCATTCTGATCCATGACATCGAGCCTGCGGAGATAAACATTGCGCATGGCGGCCAGTTCGGTGCGGCGGGTTTGCAGCGCTTGCAAGGAGACTTCGCCGCGCGTGACATCGGCCTTCAAGGATTGATGAATGGGATCGACGTCGGTGGTCTGCTCTGTGGGAGGGCGGTTCGCCAGGGCGAGGGCCGATTGCGTGTTGGCGATTTCGCCGTCGATTTCGGCAATCATGCGGTCACCCGGTTTGAACTTCATGGCCAGTTCCGTGCGGCGATTCTGTAACTGCGTCAGCAACGTTTGCAGTTGACCGGTGGCCATTTGATTCGGCACCTGGCGCTCCTGTGTGATGGAGCGTTCCGGCGTGGCGGCGACTTGCTGCTGGCTGGCGGATAAGCGGGTTTGCTCTTCGCCGATTTGCGCATCGAGATCTTTGATTTGAGCGTCGACGGATTCCAGGCGAGCGACGGCAGCGGACTGCTGCTGCGGGAGAGCGAACAACTGCTTTTCGCGATGGAAAGAGCTGAGGGCGGACTGCGCGTCCAGCCAGGCGGAACGGTGCTTTGTCACTTCGTCCGTGAAGAATTGGTAGGTGCCAGGCGCGCTATGCACGGCGAGGTGTTCGGTGAGGTAACGGCCACTGAGATCGCGAAGGACGAAGGCCGCCACATCGGGATCGTCAGCGCGGTATTTCACGTCGATGATATTCGTCTTGCGGACGGCGGACACGTTTAGCTCTTTCGCGAGATGGGCGATGGCTTTGGCGGTGGCCAGGCGGCCGGGAGCTGCTTCTTTTTTGCGCTGCTCCGCGGTTTGATAGTTGCGATATAGCTTGGCGTCAAGGACAGTTCCGGCGAGAATATCGTGGCTGCGCAGAAGCTCAATTTCAGAGTTCACCTGCTCCTCGCTGACGCCGCTGGGCGAGGCGGAAGGCGTGTTTTTGTCAGGGGAAATCACCAGGTCGGCGCGTTCGTTGTTGACCAGCAGCTTCATCTGGGATTCGTACTTGCGCGGCATGGCGAGGGTGAGCAGGCCGGCCAGGCCGATGCAGGCGAAGAATACGCCCAGAATCATGCGCCAGTGGCCCAGCGCAAGTCCAGTCAGCGACAGTTCTTCTTCGTTCTTGTATTGCATAGATCAGTTACCTCGAGAAAGGGAAAGCATGGATTTTGGTTCAGGAGCATCACCTCTGGCGCCATCGCCGACGCTGGTGATGCGCTGAAAATCGCGCGACAAGAGCTGCACACGTTCTTCGAGATCCGCGACGCGTGATTCGAGCGAGGCGGAACCCTCCTCGACGGGCTGCTGGAGGAAGGCGTTGATGGCGATGCGGGCCAGCTCCGAGACATTGCGGGAGCCGACGAGCGGACTGAGATTGAGAAACCGCTCATATTCTTCGGCCGTTAAGCGGCACGTGACGGTCCGGCTCTTGGGTTCAGGATTCATGGGACGGGCGGACAAGAGTGGTTGGCTGCGAATAAGGGACCGGGTTGTTTAGACAGCGGCCACGTAGGCTTCCGGAATGGTGACGGAGACGGAGCGCTGCAGAATATCGACGGAGAGAACGAGCTTGCTGTTTTCGGATTCGGGCTGTTTCAACAAAATTCCTTCGACCCCGGTGAGAGGACCATGAGTGACGCGGACGCGCTGACCGATGTTCAGGAAAGGCGCGGCTGCTCCGCCATCGTCCAGGACGCGGCGCAGGGAGACGATCTGCTCCTCTGGAATGGCGGCGGGTTTGGCGCCGAAGCTGACGATGTATTCGACCGCGATGCTGTTGAGCACTTTCGATTTCCGCTCTATTTGAAACTGACAGAAGACATAACCGGGAAAGACGGGCACGTTGATGGTCTTCATGCGATCGATATAGCGGCGTCGCTCAGCCACCGTGGGGCAGTAAGAGAGAAAGCCTAATCGCTGCAGGGCGGAACTGGCGTCGGATTCCGAACGGGTGCGAACCTTGAGGGCATACCAGGGCGAAGAAGTCGTGATTTCAAGCGACACTTGGGAGGACATTCCAGATAACATCCGCGATGACATTTCCGGCGACACTTCGAGTAACTGCGGCATAGAAAGTAATAACTGGGAATTTGTTTTTAAGAGCTTTAATTTTGGGCGGGCTTCGCCCATTTTTGCCACAAGGCGGTTTGCCTTTAATTTTTGGAGACAGCTTGCCTTACATCGCGCTACGCAGGGGGCCGCAACGGGCGGATCCGATTGATGCAAGGTAAGGCCTTAGCCTAAATCCAGGGCTTCGGCTCACTTCAGTTGTTTAGTTCAATTGCAGTCTATCGGGGGTGTCTACAAAGTGTCAACAAAAGCGATACGCCGGAAGTACTAGATATACAGAGACATAAAGACGTACTGAACTCCCAAATGAGATAGGCAGGGGCTCAATTTCCCACAAAAGGGCTGGATTTACGAACGACGGAGCGCTTCTGTTTTGGGAAATCCAACAAAAAGGCGCATCAATTCCGATTGGCGCGACACGTTAGTCTTGCGCATGATGGACTTCAGGCGTACGCGAGCGCCAGCGATACTGTTGCCGAGAAGTTCGGCGCACGTGCTGAGTTCGTTGCCTTGCAGCAGGAGTTCCGCGAGCCGGCTTTCGGCTGGGGTAAGGCCGTAAAGAATTTGCAGAGCGGCCGCGGGCGCTGTGGGCTTTTGATCGGGATCAATAATCATCACGACGGCACAGGGACGATCTTCCAGTAAGAGCTCCGAGGAGTAAAGCGGGTGAACGATTACTTGCAACGGATGTTTGCTGAAGGAGCGGGATACGGCCAGGCAACCGCAGTAGGGAATGGGCCTGGAGGGCCGTGATCTGGACGGCGCGTGGGATTCGGGGAGAACTTCCTGGTGCGATTTCGCACCACGCGATGAGGCAATGGCAGCGGCAATGGTCTGCTGCAACTGAGCGTCCTGGGAGGCGTTGGATGCGGCTAAGTGATTTCCGGTGAGCAGCAATCCATCGTTGCGGTGGAATAGGTCCCGAGCGAGTCCAGAGACAACGAGAGGGCGGCCCTTGGCATCCAGGCTGACAACTGCAATGTTCATATCCTCTGTGACGTGGTTATACAGCGTGCTTTCCTGCGAGAGCATACGGTTGATCTGAATGGCCCGGCGCATATGGGGAACCAGAGCCGCGACGAACCGCAGAGCGGCGTCATCAAAGGGGCCCAGCTTTTCCGGCCGGGTAAGGCCGAGGCCGGAGGCAGTACTCGCATGCTGTTCCAGACGGGAGAAGCAGACGTGTTCAACGTCGTAAAGTTTTGCAAATTCG
>JAICIH010000530.1 GCA_025924475.1 Bryobacteraceae bacterium | reverse complement strand
CTGCGGTTATGGGACGCACTTCACATCGATCGAGACCAACAGGCAGTGCACGTTCGTATCGAATTGGCGCCCGATCTGGCGGATAAACTGCTCGCGGAACTGCCTAACTTAGCAGGCCGCGCCCAGAGTTTGTTCAAGCGTTAAACAGTAGCGCGCACGTCGCAAGCAGTAGCGCTGGAGCGGTAATCAGCACGCCCAATCGTAAGAATTGCCAAAAACCAACTGTTTCTCCTTCACGGCGGATCGCAATTAACCATAGAATCGTCGCGAGCGATCCGGTAATCGAGAAATTCGGACCGAGATCGATGCCAATGACTAAAGCGTGCCGCAGCAAGCGCGGCACGTGATCCTGCACTGCGCTCCCGGCGAGTAGCGCAATCGGCAGATTATTGGCAATATTCGAAACGATTGCTGCACTAAAGCTCGCCACCAGCGCTCCGGTCACTGGCCCCATGCTTCCCAGATCATGTAAGCCGTGGCGCGCCCCGGCAATCGCTCCGGTGTGATCCAATGCACGTACGATCACGAAGAGCCCGGCGACTAGCGGCAGAATGCTCCAGGCAATGTCCCGGATCACGGGGACAAAAGCCGTCGGTTCGAGTCGCAGCACCACAACAAACACCAGCATGGCGGCTAGAAATGTCGAGAGTCCGAGATCGCGATGGAATGCCGACGCGGCGAGTAAAGCGATCGCGCTGACCAAAATGCCATAGCCGACTGCCTGGCCCGAGCAGGAAAGCGCTCCGGAACCTGGATGTCTGTCAATTCCGCCGCGCAGCGGATTGCGATGCAACAACCGCAAAAGCAGATAGGTCGTGGCGATTGCAAGGATCGATGGCAACGTGAAAATCTTCATCCACTCGGGCAGCGGCGGCATCTGACGCCCAAAGATGACCAGGTTGGCGGGATTGGAAATCGGCAGAACAAAACTAGCTGCATTGGCGACAAACGCGCAGATTAAAAGATAGGGCAATACCGGAGCGCCGGTTTTCTTCACCGCCGCATACACAGCAGGCGTCAAAACAACCGCCGTGGCGTCGTTTGACAGCAACGCGGTCACCACAACACCGACCAGGTACACGAGCAGAAACAACCGCGCGCGCGAACCTTTCGCGGCATCGACGGCATGCGTGGCAAGGTAATCGAAAAGGCCTTGCCGCCGTGCCAATTCGGCCAGCAGCATCATGCCTGCAAGAAATAGATAAACGCTCGTACCCTGCCGGACCGCGGCCAATGCATCGCTGGGAGCAAGCAGCCGGAACACGACCAGCAGCGTGGCGCCGATGACGGGCCAAACCGCCTCCGGCCAGTTCTTGGGACGGATCAGAATAGCCAGCACGGTAAGCGCCGCAATGATCCAGATGACCGACGAGCTAAAGGCCAAGCTCACGTTTGCCAGCGGCAAAAAGCGCAGCCGCGCGCTCCAGTTCCTCTGGCGTATGCGCGGCCGAAACCTGCACGCGAATGCGCGCCTTACCTTGTGGAACCACCGGGTAAGAAAAGCCGACAACGTAGATGCCGCGCTCGAGCAACCAGTCGGCGAGCCGCGTGGCAACCGTCGCGTCGCCTAGCATCACCGGCACAATGGGATGCTCGCCTGGGGCTATCTGAAAACCGTTGGCTGTCATGCAGGATCGAAACAGCCGCGTATTCGCGAACAGGCGCTCACGGAGTTCGGAAGTCTCTTCGAGAAGGTCGAGCACTTTCAGCGACGCGGCGACAATCGGCGGCGCCACGGAGTTGGAAAACAGATACGGACGAGAACGCTGCCGCAGCAAATCGATGATTTCCTTGCGGCCGCTCGTATAGCCGCCGCTGGCCCCGCCGAGCGCTTTGCCCAGCGTGCCGGTAAGAATGTCGATCCGGTCCATCACGCCGTGATACTCATGCGTTCCGCGGCCGGATTTTCCCATAAAGCCCACTGCGTGCGAATCGTCCACCATCACCATGGCATGATACTTTTCGGCCAAGGCGCAAATTTCGGGAAGCTTGGCAATGTAACCGTCCATCGAAAAGACGCCGTCCGTCGCAATGAGGCGGTGGCGCGCGCCAGCCGCTTCTCGAAGCTTCGTTTCGAGATCGCTCATATCCCCGTTCTTATAGCGGAAGCGGGCCGCCTTCGAAAGCCGGACGCCGTCAATGATGCTGGCGTGATTCAGCTCATCGGAGATTACCGCATCTTCCTGCTCGAGCAGTGTTTCGAACAAGCCGCCATTCGCGTCAAAGCAGGAACTATAGAGGATCGTGTCCTCCGTGCCGAGGAACTCGCTGATCCGCCGTTCCAACTGTTTGTGAATCGATTGCGTGCCGCAAATGAAGCGTACACTCGCCAAGCCATAGCCCCATGTCTCGAGTGCCTGGCGCGCGGCCTCCACCACGGCGGGATGATTCGCCAAACCCAGATAGTTGTTGGCGCAAAGATTCAGCACCGAAGGAGCCTTTATCAAGCGCACCTCGGCCTGTTGCGGCCCTTCCAGCAATCGCTCCCGTTTGTAGAGGCCGGCCTTTTCTATTTCTTCGAGTTTTTGAGCCAGATACGGCTCGACATTGGTAAACATCCTTATTGCGTCCAATCGAGAATGACTTTCCCCGAGTTCCCCGATCGCATGACTTCAAATCCTTTTTCGAAATCGCGATAGCTGAATCGGTGCGTAATCACAGGCGTAATGTCCAACCCGGATTCGAGCATCACCGTCATCTTGTACCACGTCTCATACATTTCTCTGCCGTAGATGCCTTTGATCGTGAGCATGTTGAAGATCACCTGACGCCAGTTGATGGACATCTCCTGGGCGGGAATTCCGAGCATGGCGATCTTGGCGCCATGGCTCATGTTGGCGATCATGGCATGAAATGCGGCGGGACTGCCCGACATTTCGAGCCCCACGTCGAAACCTTCCTGCATTCCGAGCTCCTTCTGCACCGCGCCAAGCGGAGTCTCTCTGGGATCGATGGCCAGCGTTGCACCCAACTTGCGGGCGATCTCGAGCCGGTAAGGATTCAGATCGGTGACTACAACAAAGCGTGCGCCCGCGTGACGCACCACCGGAATGGCCATTAGCCCGATTGGTCCTGCGCCGGTAATCAGCACGTCCTCGCCCAGAACCGGAAAAGAAAGGGCGGTATGCACAGCGTTTCCAAAAGGATCGAAAATCGCCGCGATCTCGCGATTCATGGTCGGCGCATGCCGCCAGATGTTGGTCATCGGCAGTGCAATATATTCGGCAAACGCGCCGGGGCGGTTGACTCCTACGCCTTGCGTGTGCGCGCACAGATGACGCCGCCCGGCGAGACAATTGCGGCAGCGGCCGCACACG
>JAICIH010000529.1 GCA_025924475.1 Bryobacteraceae bacterium | reverse complement strand
TTTGGCCAGCCTAACTTGCAATACTCCACCGCGGCCAATTCCACGTTCGGTGTGATTTCGTCGCAACTGAATCAACCAAGGCTCATGCAATTGGCCTTGCGTCTGTTCTTCTAATGGTGCAGCAGGCCATCAGTTCTCTGGTCGCCTGCTTCCTCCTTACTGCCGGACTAAGCCGGGCTCAGTCCGTGGATTCTGCCGTGTGCGACGGCTGCCACCGCGAGATCGCGCGCAGCTTCCAGCAAACGGGAATGGGCCGCTCGGCCTCTCGTCCTACCGCGCAGAACGTCATGGAGAACTACCGCAACCGCAACACTCTCGAGCACCGTCTCTCCGGCCGCTACTACACGATGACGGAGCGAGACGGAAAGTTTTACCAGCGGCGCCACCAAATCGGATTCGATGGCAAAGAGACCAACTCAGTCGAAAAGCACGCCGATTTCGTGATCGGCTCCGGCAACCATGCCCGCACTTACTTACATCGCGCGCCGGACGGTCAGCTCATGGAACTGCCGGTAAGTTGGTATGCCGAAAACGGCGGCCACTGGGCGATGAGTCCTGGCTACGATCGTGCGGACCAGAAAGATTTTCGCCGCCCAGTTCCGGAAGACTGCCTGTTTTGCCATAGCGCGAAGGCGAGCGAGCCGGCGCCCATCGATTGCCAACGCTGCCATGGCCCCGGCGGAGCACATGTGCGCGCTGCCGGCTCCGGCAAGGCATCGGCGGAAGCGATCCGGCGGGCTATCGTAAATCCCGGACGCCTCTCCCGCGACCGGCAACTCGAAGTCTGCATGCAGTGTCATCTGGAAACAACAAGCCGGTACACGCCCAACGCAATTCGCCGCTATGATCGAACGCCTTTCTCCTATCGACCCGGCGAGGCGCTCGGCGATTACATGCTTTATTTCGATCACGGCAAAGCCGATCGCGAGGATCGTTTCGAGATTGCGCACGCCTCCTATCGGTTGCGCAAATCGGCTTGTTTTCGCGCCAGTCAGATGACTTGCACGACTTGCCACGATCCCCATAAGGCCATCCGAGGCGAGCAGGCTGTGGAGCACTATAAAGCCGTTTGCCGGACTTGCCATGCCACGGCGCATCGGACGGAAAAGCTCGCATCGGCGAACTGCATCGAATGTCATATGCCTAAGCGCCGCGCCGAAGACGCCGTCCACGTAGTGGTGACCGATCACTATATCCAGCGCCGCAAGCCGGACCGCGATCTGCTCGCGCCGATCGAGGAGCGAGTGGACATCGATCCCGGGAGCGTAACACTTTACTATCCTGAGCGGCTCCCTGCGACTCCCGAGAACGAGCTGTATCTGGCGGTCGCGCGGGCCCAAGATATCGGAGGCATTGCCCGCCTGGAACAAACCATCCAAAAGTACAAGCCGCAGCGACCCGAATTCTATTTCGAACTAGGCGAAGCTTATCGGAAGGGCGGCAACAACGCCGCCGCAATCCGCTGGTATGAGGAAGCGTTGCGCCGCCGGCCGGGCGATTCGGCGGCTGCCAAGCAGCTTGTGGCCGCGTTGTTCGCTACCGGGCAGACCACATCCGCAACCCGCCTGCTCGAACGAGGTCCGGCGGATGCAATCACACTTACCAACCTGGGCAACGCCTATCTGCAACAATCCAAACTCGACCAGGCGGAGCACGCACTTCGCCAGGCGCTACAGCTCGATCCGGAGTCGCCCGAAGCGCAGAATCTGCTGGGACTCGCGCGGCTGGAACGCGGCGATGCGAAATCCGCTGAGGCGTGTTTTCGCGAGGCGATCCGCATTCTTCCCGAACTTGCCGCTGCCCACAACAATCTCGCCAATCTTTTGGCCGGTGACAAAAAGTATTTCGAAGCCGAATACCACTTCAAAAAGGCAATTCAAAGCGATCCGCTCTACGCCGAAGCCCATCACGGCTATGGCTTGCTGCTGATCTTGATGAGCTCGTACGACAAGGCTGCTAACGAATTGCGCGAAGCCGTGAGGCTCAACCCCGATTCCGCCGAAGCGCACACCGATTTAGCCGACCTGCTCGCAGCTCAAGGTCACGCCGATAGCGCCCGCGAAGAATATGCTCGCGCCGAAGCAGTGAAGCGTAAAAAGCAAACACGTTGACCGCCAGTTTGGGTGCTGGTATGATTTTCTTGCAATTGCATTTGCACAATAAGCAATACTTGCGGGCCTAGAGTAGGGAAAGAAGATGGGGAAAAAGACAACCATAGGCATCGCTCATAGCGACGCCGACCTCGGCAAACCCGCCGAGTATTCTCGCGAGCAACTGGATCTCGTCAAGGGCATGATCCGGGATGTCGCCGATCAGACCATGGGCGGCATGGCGAACATCGTAAAGCCCGGCGACAAAGTGTTGATCAAAATTAACACGGTCATCCCGATCGCCGCCAACGCGGGCTTCACTACCGATCCGCGCATGCTCGAAGCGCTGATTGAGTTGATAAAAGAGCAAAATCCGTCGCGCATCCAGATCGGCGAGCGCTGTGCGATGGGAGCCGACACGCGGCACGCAATGGAAGTCTGCGGCATCGCCGAAGTAGCGGCGCGCACCGGCGCCGAGTTGTATCCTTTCGATAACGCGCCATTCGATATGTACAAAATCGACCGGCCGATCAGCTTCAACGAGTTTCCCGTGCCGCGCGCGGTGCGCGAAGCGGATGCCTATGTCGGGCTTCCGAAGATGAAGGTGCATCTACATACGACCTTCACCGGCGCGATGAAACTGCAGTTCGGCAATTTGCCGGATTACGACTGGATGGTGCGCTGCCATCGCGACGACATTTATCAGAAAATCGTGAACCTGACGCGCGCCGCCAATCCCAAATGGTTTGTCATGGACTCGCTGTACGCGTGCCAGGGCAATGGACCGTTCAGCGCCGTCCGCGACGATTTGATTAAGGATTTCAATACGATTTGCGGCGGTCCCGATCCGGTTGCGGTCGATACCGTTTGTGAGGCATTGATGGATTGGGAATATCCCGGCACCAATGTTCCTTCCACTGTGTTGGGCGCAGCGGAAGGCCTGGGCACGAACCGCATGGAGGAAATCGAGCTTGCCGGCGTACCGCTCACGCAAGTAAAGCGGCGCTTCCGGCGGCAGAATAATGTCTTGCAGGGCCAGTTTCCGAACGTGAACCTGACCATGGGGAATACCTGTGAAGCAGGGTGCCGGGCCATTTTGCGCATTCAGTTGGATCAATTGCAGGCCGATGGCACGCTCGAGAAATTGAAGCGCCCGTTGCACGTCTTTACCGGCTTGCAGTTCCACGACATCAAAGAGGTCGAAGGGGATGTCATCATAGTGGGCGACTGC
>JAICIH010000528.1 GCA_025924475.1 Bryobacteraceae bacterium | reverse complement strand
GACGCCGCCGACCTGAACAACGATGGCTGGCAGGACCTGTTTGTCGCGAATGTTGATCAGGAGATGTATTCGGTCTACCAGAACACAAAAAACGAAAGCTTTCGGGATGTCGCGCATGCCAACGGCGTTGCGCAGGCGACGCGTCAACTGAGCGGCTGGGGGCTGCGCTATTTCGATTACGATAACGACGGCGCTATCGACTTGTTCCTCGCCAACGGGCATCCGGACGACATGATCGACAGCTACTCCCAGCAGGTTCACTATCGCGAGCCGCTGCTGCTGTTTCACCAGGGAGCCAATGGGAAACTCGTCGATGTGAGTGCGAGCGCCGGGCCGGTGTTTCGCAAGGCGTATGCGGCGCGCGGGCTCGCTATCGGCGACTATGACAACGACGGCGCTCTGGATGTGTTAATCGCCAACAACGGCGGCGCTCCGGTGCTGCTGCGGAACAACGCAGCCAAGCGCCGCAACTGGCTCGGCATCCGGCTCGAAGGAACTACCGCCAACCGCGATGCCATCGGCACGCGGATAACCTGGCGCGCCGGCGGTAAGATCCGGCGCCGCCTAAAGAACAACGGCGGAAGCTATCTCTCCTCGCACGACCCCCGCGAGGTCTTAGGCATCGGCGAAGCCGCCAAAATCGATGAACTGACCATCGAATGGCCTGCGCCCAGCAAACGCGTGGACAAATTCACAGATCTGCCGGTAAACCGCTACATCCGCATCGTCGAAGGCAAAGGCATCGTATAAGGGCGTACCACTCGAACATCTTCTGAAGCACTCGTGGCGCACGCACTCATGCGTGCCGCGTCGAGACTCGTCTCGACGCTTGGCGGTGACAGACCTATCCCCTTTTTCCAGAAGACCATCGAGTGGAGTATACTCAAACACATGCCGATCAACCGCTTCTTCCGGCGCGCGCGATGGGACCGGGAGCGGCTCGCCGAAATCGAATCCTACGTGCAAATCGAAACGGACGAAAACATCGCCCGCGGCATGCCCACGAACGAAGCGCGCGCCGCCGCGCAGCGAAAATTCGGCAACAGCACGCTGGTCCGGGAGGAGATCTATCGCATGAACACGATCGGTTTTTGGGACGCTTTAGCGCGCGACCTGCGCCACGGCACGCGCATGCTGCGCAAACAGCCCCTGTTCAGCGCGGTCGCTTTGCTGACGCTCGCCATCGGCATCGGCGCAAATACCGCTGTGTTCAGCGTGGTCAATAGTGTCTTACTGAGACCGCTGCCCTACCCGAATGCCGAGGAATTGGTGAGCCTTCGCCAGACAGCTCCAGGCGCCGCCGGGTTAGCCAGTTTTGTAAGCGGCCTGCGGCTTTCCCCGTCCATGTACTTCACCTATGCCGAGCACAACCGGGCATTTCGATCTCTGGGTATCTGGATAAGCGGTACCGCGAACGTCACCGGCATGGCCGAGCCGGAGCAGGTTCGAACCGTCGTGGTAAGCGACGGCGTACTGCAGACGCTCGGCGTTTCTCCGATCGCGGGCCGCTGGCTCTCGCGCGCCGATCAGGACCCGCACGGTCCCGAGTCCGTAATGCTTGGCTACGGCTTTTGGCAGCATCGCTTCGCAGGGGCACGCTCGGCGATCGGCCGGACTATCACGGTAGACGCGCGGCCGCGCCAAATCGTAGGTGTAATGCCGCCGGGATTCCGGATCATGGCTGCCGATCCCGACCTGATCGTGCCGTTCGCCTTCGATCGCAGCAAACTGATCCTCGCCGGATTCGCCTACCAGGGAATCGCGCGCCTCAAACCGGGAGTGGCCATCGCGCAAGCCAACGCGGATATCACGCGCATGCTCCCCATCTGGATGGATTCCTGGTCGAACGGGCCACACACCAATTCGCGATTCTATGAGAATTGGCGGATTACTCCCGACATCCGCCCGCTCAAACAGGAAGTGATCGGCAATGTGGCGAGCGTGCTCTGGGTCGTGATGGCGACCATTGGCATTGTGATGCTGATCGCCTGCGCCAATGTGGCGAATTTGCTGCTGGTGCGAGCCGACGGGCGGCAGCAGGAGCTGGCCGTACGCGCGGCGCTGGGTGCGAGCCGGGCGCGCATCGTGCGGGAGCTGCTGGTGGAAAGCGTGCTGCTCGGGTTCTTGGGCGGCGTGCTGGGTGTGGCCTTGGCCTATGGCGGTTTGCGGCTGCTTGTGGCAATCGGTCCGGCAAATCTGCCGCGCCTGAGCGAAATCTCTCTCGACGCGCGGGCGCTCGCGTTTACTCTGGCGCTTTCCTTGCTATCGGGTCTGTTGTTCGGATCGATACCCGCTCTGAAGTATGCCGGGCCGCGTATCGCGCTGGCGCTGCGCAGCGCCGGACGCACAGCTAGCATAAGCCGCGAGCGTCATCGCTCCCGCAATCTTCTTGTAATAGCCCAAATGGCAATGGCCGTGGTGCTGTTAGTCGGCGCCGGGCTCATGATCCGCACCTTCGACGCGCTGCGAACAGTCCAGCCCGGTTTCACAGACGCGAAACATCTGGAAACTATCCGGATCTCGATTCCGGCTTCGCTCGTAGCCGAGCCGCAGCGCGTCACGCGCATCCAAAACGAGATTGCCGATAAATTAGCCGCGATTCCGGGTGTGACTTCCGTAGGATTCGCGAGCGCCATGCCGATGGAAGGCCTCCAACCGAACTGGAACAATATTTTCGCCGAAGGACACAATTACAAGGGCGAAATTCCACCGCTTCGGCTGTTCAAAAATGTCTCGCCAGGGTTCTTTCACACGATGGGAACCAAGCTGATTGCCGGACGTGAGCTTACCTGGACGGATGTCTATCAGCAAAGGCGGCAAGCGCTGGTTTCCGAAAATCTGGCGCGCGAACTGTGGGGCTCGCCTTCGAACGCCGTCGGCAAGCGATTCCGTGAATTCGCCGATTTGTGGGAGGTGGTGGGAGTTGTCGAAAACGTCCGCGAAAATGGTGTGGACGCGCCCGCTCCCGCGATCGTGTACTGGCCGTCGATGATGAAGGACATATATGGGCCGGGCAAACTGGACGTCTGGCGCGGCGTGATTTTCGCGATCCGAAGCGATCGGGCCGGGACGGAGAGCTTGCTGAGCGCGATGCGGCAAGCCGTCTGGTCGGTGAATGCGAGTCTGCCGCTCGCCTCCGTGCGGACCATGCAGGAAATTGTCAGCGAATCGATGGCGCGAACGTCATTCACCCTCGTCATGCTGGCCATCGCGGCGTCGATGGCGTTGGTGCTCGGCATTATCGGAATTTACGGTGTGATCTCCTATACGGTGTCCCAGCGCCGCCGCGAGATCGGCGTCCGTCTGGCCCTCGGAGCGCAGCAAAGCGCTTTGAAACGAATGT
>JAICIH010000527.1 GCA_025924475.1 Bryobacteraceae bacterium | reverse complement strand
GCTTGGCGGCTTGCAAAAACCACTGCTCATTGCGCTGGCGCGTCCAGTCGTATTGCCGGGGAGCAACTTCGAAGGTCTCCGCCGTGCGCCATGGATTCGTGATTTTGGAATTGATTCCGCCGCCGATGTTGAAGCGCCAGCAGGAAAGGCCAATTCCGTTCGTTTGGGAGAAGAGCAAGTCGGCAACGCGCTCCCGGTTAGGCGGAGACCAGCCGCCGATCTTCTGCATACTCCAGGCGTCGGACGCCGCAAAATTGTCGATGATCTGGCGTTCTTCATCGAGCAGCACCGTGTCCCGGTCTGGCGTATCTCCCGCTGCAACAGTTGGAAGTGCGAGCGCAGCGCCGAGGCCCGTTTTCAGAACCGAACGGCGCGAGCATTCACCTGCCCGATTTTCGTCTAGCGGCATGTATCAGCCCTTTGTGGCGCACGCACTCGTGCGTGCCGCGTCGAGACTCGTCTCGACGCCTGCCCATGAGTATGAGCGCCGCCTCGAAACTGAGCCGCGACCGCCAGGGAGTCGGTTGACCAATTTTTCCACAACCCGTAAATAAGGGGTCTATCAACTCTTACTAGAGTGGCCCGTACGAACCTTAGTGACCAACCCGATGGAAGCTAAGCCAATAACGCTCAGCAGTATCGAAAAAGGTTCGGGCACAGTGGATTGATCCCTGAATAGGAAGGAATAGTCTTCGCCAGTAGCGCCCAAAGCAGCGATCTCAAAGTTCTGAATCGCCGCCGCGCCGGTGTTGGCAGTGGGAAGCGTGCTTAGAATTCGGAAAAACGATTGGTAGTCGGAGAATCCGTGATCGCTATAGATCTTGTAATAGAAGGCCCCTGCCAGATCTGCGGCGCCGCCGAATTCTTGACCTGGAACGCCCTGGCCCACGGCAAGGGTGTTTTTCCAATTGAGACGGGGGTCAGACAAATAGGCATTCAGAAGCACGCTTGTGGATGCAGCCTCGAAATCCGCAAAAGACATACCATTGTTGTAGAACGGTGCACCTGGAATACCGCCTTGTTCCATGGAAACAAATCGATTCGCGATCGCAAAGCCGGTCACGAACGGGTCCACGATTCCAAGCTGGTTCTGATAGAACCAAAAATTCCGGCCGAATTCATAGAACTGTACCTGATCGAATAACCCATACTTATTGGCGTTGCTATAGAGGTAATTGAAATAGGTGTTCGCTATTTCAGTACCTGTATAACCAAGGTAGCTGCAACCGGCCCCGCAGGTTGCGCCGTCGGGTACGTGTGCAATCGTGTCCTTGCCATTGAGCGTAGTCGGAGGATACGATATGGGAACCTGACCTGTAAGGTTGTGGTAAACGTTCCACGCACTGTCGAAGGCGGAAAGTATTTTGTTCATCGTCGTGGGATCCAGGTTTGGCGGCTGCGTAAGAACTGCGACATCCTGCCCATACCACGGCGTCAATTCATAGGTACTTCCTTGAAAGCTTGTATAGAGTACCGTTTCGGCGCAACACGAAAACGTCGCACTCAGTAATAGCAGAATCCGAAATGTGGCCATGGCAGAAGACATCATACATCGATGCTTGGGCCCCGGTCGCTAATCAGGAGTGACATCGTATCTACCGCTGTTCCCTAGTGGCTTGTCGCAAAGAAAACTTATGCAGCCTGGTGGCGCAGGCCATCGCTTTTTGTGGCCTGCGGCAGTGTCGGCCACGATAACGAATTTGCTGCGACAGGCCACTAGTTACCGTTAATGTTGCGTGCATTGGTCCTTTTGCTTGCCGCATCGGTCGTATTCGCGGATTCTTCCGAGCAGGCCATACGGCGCGTCCTGAGCGATCAGGTGCAGGCCTGGAATCGGCGCGACATTGATGCTTTTATGAAGGGCTACGAGGATTCACCCAATGGAAGCCGCGGGCGTTGGAGTAGCTGTTCCCGAAAGCTTTCTTTTATGATCCCTTCAGCTTTTCGTACACTGCGTTTACGGCATTGTGATTGCGCGTGTTGCTGTCGGACCAGGGTTTGTATTTGGCGAAATCGATTGTAGTGAAGATTTGGTCCGCGCTTTGCTCCTTGACGATGCCGTCCTGGACGGCTTGGATGATGGCGGACAGATAGGCTTGCTGGCCTTTCAGCGCGTCAACAGTTCCCTGTATACCGTGACCTGGAATAACGATGGCGGGATTTAGGTCTATTAAGCGGCCGAGAATACGTACCCAGCCGTTCGGATCCATGCCGGGATCGCTCAAATTGTTTTGGGCGCGTGTGGTGCAGAGGTCGCCGGTAAACACGATTCGCTCTTTCGGCAGCCACGCCACCACATCGCCTCGCGTGTGCCCAGGCCCTTCCCGAAGCAGTTCGAGACGGCGCTCGCCGTCATCGATCGCAAGCTTGTCGTGAAACGTTAGTTGCGGATGAACCAGTTTGTATCGCTTCAAATCATATTCACCCGTTCCTGTGTCCTTAGCCCACCCCGGCGTGTTACGAGCCACCGAATCCGCAGCCGTATCGTCTGAAGCGAGAATAGTCGCGCCCATTGCCGCGAAGACGCCATTCCCCCAACTGTGATCGGCATGGTAGTGCGTGTCTAAGACGAAGCGGATGGGTTTCGAGGAGGTCTTCTTCAGATCGCGCAGAAGAGCGTCCGCTCCCCAAGGAAAGTTCGCGTCGATGACCACCAGAAAATCGCGGAATTCGATCCAGCTCGTAGTGGCAATGATTTTCTTATCGTCTTCAGAGAGGCGGTAGTAAACACCCGGCGCGGCTTTACGCACCAGGGGTGGCAAAGGCTGGGCCAGCCCATTAAGGGCAGGAAGCAGAACGGCCAGGAGAGTGAGGCAGATAGATTTCATAAAGTTTGGATGGCTGGTGTCATTGAATGTAGCCGGGCGCCGAGCTGCGTTTGCAAATCAAACCGGAGCGCTTTGACTCTCAACCCACCGTCGCAATTCCGATCTCGGCGCAGCTCCACTGCGCTGTAGAACGGCCTGCCCGTTTACGAACACAAGAAAATTAGGAATACTCTGAACGCGGAACTCTCCTGCTATTTGCGGCTCGCGCTCGGTATCCACCTTCAGTACGATGAGCCGTCCGGCCATTTCCTTTGCGAGTGCTTCAACTTCGGGTGCAGCCATCTTGCACGGGCCGCACCAATCCGCCCAAAAATCAACCAGGACCGGGACACGTGCATTCTGAATCACCTCGCGGAAGACTTCCGCCGATGCCTCGATTGGGCTCGATAACGGAGCGAGCGGTCCTTTGCAGGAGCCACAGCGGCCGGTATCGGCGAGGCGCTTGGCCGGCACTCTATTTGTCGCACCACATGCTGAGCATCTTCGTAACATAAGCTGATCGGCAATCCCATAGTATCCCTGAAAAACGCT
>JAICIH010000526.1 GCA_025924475.1 Bryobacteraceae bacterium | reverse complement strand
CCCATAGCTCTCCAGTTGCTCACGGTAACGGCGCTGTTCTTCATCCAGGAATTGATCGAGCTTTCCGCCTTTGTGCTGGCCGATCTTGAAATCAACGATCCAGAGCTGGTTCTGCTCGTCGCGAAACACACGGTCAATCGTGCCGCTGACCAGCCGATCCTGGATTCGGCCCGCAATGGGCCACTCGGAATGTTCTTCCACTCGCGATTGGAGGATCCAGCGGCCCCGTTCGCTTTCGAGAGTTTTCCTAAAAGCGCGCAACACACGCGCAGATGCCTCCGGCTCTTCCGCAGCAGGCACTCCGAGCCGCAGTAATTCGCTTTTTACGATTGCAGCCAAGTGGCGAGACGAAAGCTCCGGCCGATTTTGCTTCAGCAATTCATGAACAACCGTTCCCACATGACGGCTTGTATCGCCCGCCCATTCGAAAGTGGTCTTACGGGCCGAAGCGGCGGCGTGCCGAACCAGCGGCGCTTCCCGGACGGGTGTATCGAGCCGCGGAGGCGTCCAATCCGCCGGAAGCCGCGTGAGTATGGTCCGCGGCGCATCGTTTTGCAGCGGAAGCAGAAGCTGCTGCGCCGGCACGCGGCCGCGCAGTTTTTCCTGAAACTGCTCTTCGACGGAATTCCAGATCAGGCCCAGGAACGTAGTGCCTGACGGTTTGCCGCATTCGGCGCCGTTCTTCTTCGTCCGCACGCTCGCAAGCAGGAAAAGCTCATTGCGGGCCCGCGTACAGGCGACGTAGAAAAGACGGCCCAGTTCATGCAGTTCCTTCTTATCGATCTCCGCGCAGATTGCCTTATAGGTCTCATCGGACTCCCCCTTCGCCGGCTGCGCGGCAATTGAGAGGACCAGCGAACCATCAGCCTGCGTCTCTTCGGTCCAGACGAGCAGCTCGCGATCCGAGGTCCTCGTTTCTTTGTGCAATTGAGGAATGATGACTGTATCGAATTCAAGTCCTTTTGCCGAGTGGACCGTCATCACTTGCACGCGATTTTCTTCGCTCGAAGGCTTGGCATACAGAAACTCGAGCCTAGGGCCTAATAAACTGAAGTCGCGAATCACGCCGCCTTCTTCCAAATCTTCGAGAAGGTCCAGGATCGTTTCCACATCCGCATGTTGATTCGGCTCTTCGAGCGCGGCCGGACCGCCCAGCGAGCGCCAAGTGTTTTCGACGAGTTTTCGCAGCGGCTCGCGTCCGAACTTCTCTACCGCATCGCGCAAGGTTTCCGCGGTGCGAATCGCTCTGGCCCGGCCTTCGGACGAAAGCCGAGCGATGCGTTCGGGATCGGAAAGCAAATCGAGAATCGTTTGCGCCGGCTCGCCTTCGGCAATGGCCGCAAGATCGGCGAGCGTTAAACCGCACCAGGGCGCCCGAAGACAAGCCAACCAGGAAACACGGTCGCCGGTGTGCGAAATCGCGCGTGCCAGAGAAATCACATCGAGCACGTGCTGTTCGCTGGACAATTGATCGATTTCAATCGCCTGATACGGTATTCCGGCACTGCGCAATGACGGCAGGATCTCGACTACATGCGCGCGGCTGCGAACCAGGATTCCCACCTTATGCTTGACAGGCGTCTTTTTGAGAATGCGAACAATCTCGCTCGCTTCCACCCGGCCATTATCTTCGATGAACGGCACAAGCTGCGGAGTAGCTCCCGCGGAGCTGCGGCTGGCCACGGAATGACGGAACTTCACGGCGCCAAGACGGAGGTCGTCGTCGGGCATGATGGCCGCAAACTGTTCTTCCACCCATTCCAGAATGGCTGCCGTGCAGCGAAAATTTGTAGATAGGCGAAGCGGCGTCAACCGGACCGACCCCAGCCGCTCGGTGGCCCAGCAGCGCAAAAAAAGACCGACTTCCGCTTCGCGGAATCGCAATATGCTTTGCATCGGATCGCCGACCAGGAACAGAGTTCGTCCGTCGCCATCCGACCATTGCCCGGTGAGTGCATCCAGCAACTCATACTGCGCCCGCGATGTATCCTGAAACTCGTCGACCAACAGATGCTCGATCCGGTAATCCAATGCGTAGAGAAGATCGGTGGGATGCTCCGATGTTCCCAATGCTTTGCGAGCCGCGCGAGTCAGCTCCGTAAAATCGATTTTTCCCGTTTGGCGGAATACACGTTCCAGCGCGTGACGGGCTTTGTTCAGCAATTCCCGGAAATCGTCGATCAGCGGCAGTTGCTCGCAGCACGCAAGGAATTCCCATTGATCGCGCTTTTCGAGCATCGCCGCAACCTGGCTTTCGAGCCGTTGCATATCGTTATCGAAATGCAGCGCCATGCGGCGAAAGAGTTGCCGGCCGGCTTCGTCGCCTTCCGTGAGGTCGCGCAGCGTGCCGCGGGCCGCACGAAGGTATAGCTCGCGCGCGTCTTCCACGATTTTACTCTCGCCGCCAAATTCCGAGACGACCGGCATCTGGCGCGCGAGCATGCCGCTCACCGAATCGATCGTCTGGATTTGCAGCCGGCCAGGATCGAACAGCAGGTTCCAGGATTTCCGGCGATCCTGCGCTAACGCGTCCAGCGCCAGCTTGCGAGTTTCCACGTCGAAATCGTTCTCGGGCGGTGAACCGTCGCGCGCCGCAAGCAAAGCATCGTAGATCCTCTGCTTCATCTCGCCGGCCGCTTTGCGCATGAATGTCATCGCCACGATGGATTCGGGGCGCTCCACTACACCAAGCAAACGCAAATAGCGCTGCACGAGAAGACCCGTTTTGCCCGATCCGGCCGGCGCCTCCACGATGAAAGAGCGAGCCGGATCGAGCGCGCGTTCCCGCCCGTCGCGATCCGCTAGCATTCCTCTTCCTCGCTTTGTCCACCCACCTCCTGGATGCGGCAGAGCGGTTTGCTTGGACAATAGCCGCACACGCCGGGAACCGGATCTACTACCGCGTATCCCTTCACAAACTGGTCCGCTAGCCGGTACACTTCGGCTTTCGATTCCTGGAGGAACAAATTCCAATCGTATTTTTTGATATCGACGCTCCTGCTCTCGAACTGCTTTTCCCGCGAGAGCCCGACCGCACGGACGGCATTCGGTCTCATCTCGGCAAAGAAGATTCCATCCACCGGATCGGCGCTGCTTGCCGAATAAACCAGCAATTGCGGCTCTTTCGGCCGCGCGCCCTTCAGCTTATTGCGCGACTGCTGCCCGCTCTTGTAGTCAATCAGCAGAACGTTGCCGTTCTCCAGGCGATCGATGCGATCCACCCGGAGGCGGAGCTTCAGCCCCGGCGCTTCAAAATGAGTCTCTTGTTCCACCGTTTCGACTATGAATGATTGTTTACGTGATCGCTCCACCTGAAGCCAGTCCCAAAGGATTCTTTCGAGGCGCTCCTGTTCGGCGCGCGTGACGAGATGATGCAGCGATCCCGTTTCT
>JAICIH010000525.1 GCA_025924475.1 Bryobacteraceae bacterium | reverse complement strand
GGCGATGGATCGCGCGGCCATCGATTCGCTTCCTAGTTGCTGCAATGTGATTTGAGCGGCTTTAGAGATCGCCAGCGTCTTGGGATCGACGGTATAGATAGCAAGCGCGAGTCCGCCGGATGGTAACGATAGCAGGGCGGCAATTTCAGGCTGGCCGTCTCCATTAAAATCTCCGGTGATTACGTCGATTAATCCGTCCACCTGCGTGGTCGGGCCATAGTTGAATGCGGGATTATTTTGCGAGTTATTTACGTCGGCGGCGGAGGCCAGAGCCAGGACGTTCTGCCCGGCATAGACGATCTCGCCGTAGCCATCTTGATTGAAGTCGGCGACGGCGCCTGCCACGGGAACCGCGTTGTTGAGGCCGGGGTCACACAGAGCATTCTCCAAAGGCAGGTAGAGCTCACATTCATCCGGCTGATCCGACCGCAAAACCACGGTGGTGGCAGCCGAAGAATTGAAAATGTGCCCTGTCAGTGTAGGAGGGCCGCTGGATGGAATTGCGAAGGCTCCTATATCAATCGCTCTTCCGGTGCTTAGCTGGGAATTCGACGTCGTCATGCTGAACGTATAAAAATCCGGCAAACGCGGCGAGGCGTTGTTCACATATCCGTTGATCACCAGGTCATCGACCGCTAGCAATGTGCGGTTTCCGTTCAGAATGTCGCCGACGTTGGTGTAGTCGGGATCGTTTTGCGCTTTCGCACCAACGCTGCACATGGCCGCCAGTACGGCGAGCCCGGCAGCCATTCGGCGTTTCGTCCGTAGTAGGGCAAATGCAAGCAGACCGGCGCCGAGCAACGCGATGGTTCCCGGTTCGGGAACAGCTACCGGCGTTACGCTTGCAACGTTTACGAAATCCACGGTCCAGTTGCCGTTCCGGCATCTGCCGGCAGTCCCGGAAATGTCTCGGAACATGTTGCTGGCGCATGGGCCGCCGGTCGTAAAAGCCGGATCTGCCGTAAAATTCGGATTGCCGGTCTCGATGAATCCATCGGCCAGGTTCCCGGCCGAAAAATTATCGTATTGGGTAAGCGCCACGATATAGCTGCCGGCCGCCAGATTGGTCGTGATTCTGGCATCGGCTGCGAGGCCGGTTGCGGGATCTATGGCCGCGCCCGCTCCGTCGTCGTTATCCGCCAGGAACGTTCCCGATCCATCGAACAGCGTCAGGATCGTATCGAAGCCGCCGCTTGGAACGACGGTCCCGGTAGACGCCGTTCCGCCGGCGTAGCCATAGCTGCGGATGTCCACCGTGCCGGCTGCCGCGATGGTGAGGTTAAACAACTGCACGTTGTCGTCGTGGGTGAACAATCCCTGCAACGTGATATTGCTCGCCTGCGCCGTTTGGGGTGTGGCGATAAGAGCCACAGCGGCGAAAACGAATAAGCAGCCTATTTTGCCCAGCTTGCACATGATCGGTTCTCCTTAAAAAGCTTCCATTCAATTGCTAAAGCGCAGACAGATCTCTGCTGGGATCATCAAAAGCAGCACATCTTCCCTAATTTTTTAAAGCGCAAATACGCTCACTTGTTTACGCGCGCGGTTCTTTAAGATACTGCAAACGTTGGTACAGGATTGTTTCACAACCGCTTACTTGCGTGCGCGGCTCAGTTTCGAAGCGGCGTTCATAGTCATGTTTTCGTTGCGACTGGCCACTAGGGAGGGATATCGATGCACGATCTAAATCCACTGATCGCTTTGGGCGTAACGTGCTCCACGGCTATGACGGACGCGGTTTATGTCCTATTTACTTCCGCGGTTTCCGCACGGCGGCGAATTTCGGCCGCGAACTGGAGTAGCCTTTGGTACGTTCTCTCGGCGTTCGCAGTAATCAGTTATACCGGCAATTCCATATATGTCGTGTTCGCCGCGCTTGGTTCGTGGTTGGGAGCGTTCGGCGCTGTGACCTGGCTGCGCCGAAAAGATCCGGCAGTCCATGCACACCCGCCTTTGAAGCCACTTTGAATCAAGAAGGGACGACTCGCCACAACATACAATTAAGAACGATTACCGCAGTACCCGCAGTAGAGTTCCAAAATTCACCTGAATACATTGGAGGATTTTTTTATGCAATTCATTGCTACTCGAGTTTTACTGACCTTCACGGCGTGTGCGGTTCTCAGCTCTGCCGTCACCTTGACTGACAATCTTTCGAAGACCACTGAAGACGCCGAGTTTGTGGGAGGCGACACCTGGATTGGCGCCGCTTTTTCGACAGACAACGCGAGTTACCAGATCTCCTCGGCGTCGCTGCTGCTTTCCACTCCCGAACCCAGCACGGCAAAACTGGATCTGTATTCTTCTAGCAGCGGCCAGCCGGGGCTGTTGCTGAGCACGCTGACCTCGCCCGGTTCATTTCCGAGCATTGCGTCGCCGGTGACCTTTACGGGATCGAGTTACATCCTTTCGCCGAACTCGACGTATTGGCTGGTATTGCAGGCGCCGACGGGGTCGTTCGATTGGTCATGGACAGCGGACAACACAGGCGCGGGTGCCGGTTTCCTGGCGCAGTGGGCAGCGAGCGATGACGCTGGGGGAACCTGGTTCACGGCCGATAGCGAGCCCATGCAGCTTCGCGTGCTGGCCGATGCGGTGACTCCGGCGGTTCCGGAACCTGGTTCTTTCGCATTGGCGGCGCTGAGCATGGCTGGCGTCGTGACGGCGGCGCGCATGCGGAAAAAGAGCATGCAGTAATCGATTCGGGCGCTTCCCATTACCCGGCCGGGTTCATGCGGCTCAACTCGAGATCTTCTCCAGGGCGAGGTCGCGTGTGCGGGGCCCCAGGAACCCGATCACCGTCATCACGATCAGCATAGCGGCCGCGATGAATACGAAGACGCCCGTCGCGCCAAATTTTTGCAGGATGGCAGCGATGAAAAACGAGCTGAAAATTGCGGAAAGACGGCTCCACGAGTAAACGAAACCCACCGCGCGCGCCCGGATACTGGTCGGGAAAAGTTCGGTCTGATAGGCATGAAAGCTGTAGGACATGATGTTGCTCGCCATTGTCAGAGCCACGCCTGCAATAATGAGCGGCGCCGCGGGCGGCATTGCGCCGAACAACAGCCCGCATACCATAATGGCGAAGGCGGTCGCGACAATAACAGTCTTGCGCTCGAACTTGTCGCCGATGAATAGGCCTATGATCGGTCCAATCGGCGCGGAAATCGCGATGATCGAGGAATAGAGCAAGCTGTTTGTGACCGTAATGCCTTTCTTGACGAGCAGTGTCGGCACCCAGTTCGCGAAGCCGTAGAAACCGACTGTCTGAAAAATATGAAAGATACTCATCATGACGGTGCGCCTGCCGTAGGGTGCGGCCCACATGTCGCGAAACGTGCGGCGCGTGGTTACCGGGTCGTGCAGTGTGGGGGCGGGGAGCGGGCCGCCAAACTCTT
>JAICIH010000524.1 GCA_025924475.1 Bryobacteraceae bacterium | reverse complement strand
GGAAAACTGGAGAATACCGGGCAAGAATGGTGATGTGGCGTGGCCGTGTCCGCCCTGGCCGATTAAAGCGGAGAGCGCTCCGAGAATAGCAAGCGAGAATGCGCCACCGGCGAGCAGGGCCCCTGCCTGAGGTAAGCCGCTTCTAATTACAGCAAACGAGGGTACGGCCTCCATTGCGTGAGCTGCGGCCATGCGCGAATGCAGCGCCTGAGGCGTAAAACGAGCATCGCGGATCGCAGCGACAACTAAATCCGCCAGCAGACCGAGCCAGAGGCGGATTTTGCTAACGACGCCCCGCTCATCACGACAGCGATCACAGACAAGGCGTATTGCCTCGTCGCCGTAGACACGATAGAAGTGAGGCGCCAGGAGGTGCAGCACGCACGCGTAAACCTTTTCAGACATATTCCCCCCGGAAGATCTTTTTGGCGCGGGCAACCCGCAGAAGATCAGCGAGTCTATCCGCCTCCGCACGTGCCAGTTGCCGTCCTGGCGTTGTCAGGCGGTAATACCGCCGGCGTTCGTCTCTGAGCTTCTTATCCGCACAAGGATCCACCTCTTCGATAAGCCCCTCTTCCAGCAGCGACTGGATAGAGCTATATAACGTTCCAGGACCCAATCGCATGCGGCCACCAGTTTGCTCGGCTACTTGCCGCATGATGCCGTAACCATGCAAATCCTCGCCTACGAGCGATAGCAAAATGTGAAAGGCAGCTGAGGGGAGCGGATCCAATTTACGTTTTGGCATTACGATCGATATTCATTATATCGATGATCGACTAGAAAGCAAGGCGGCAATGGAAGCGCTTACACAAAAGCTTGATACCATAGCGAACACCACTCGCTATGTCACCAATTACTCGCAGAGGCTTTGTCGCCGGCGGCAGCGCCGCTTTATTCTCCGCCATCACGGCGCGTAAAGGATTTTCCGCCGGTGCGACAGAACAGAAAATTCAGGTTTCACCCAACGATTCGCTGGGCACAATCCATCCCGAATTACATGGCCACTTTGCCGAACATCTGGGATCGTGCATTTACGGCGGCTTGTGGGTCGGCTTGCATTCGCCCATCCCTAACATTCGCGGTCACCGCAAGCTGGCCGTCGAATACCTGAAGGCCCTGGGCGTGCCGGTGCTCCGCTGGCCCGGCGGCTGCTTTGCCGACGACTATCATTGGCGCGACGGAATCGGCGAGCCAGACAAGCGTCCGAAACGCGTGAACATCCATTGGGGCGGCTACACCGAAGACAACAGCTTCGGCACGCACGAATTTGTAGACCTCTGCCGCCTGATTGGCGCACAGCCGTATTTCGCCGGCAACGTCGGCAGCGGATCGCCGCGCGAGCTGCGCGACTGGATGGAGTACTGCAATTATCCGTCCGGCAGCTCGCTATCGGACGAGCGCGCGCGCAACGGATCGCCCGAGCCCTTCCGCATCAAGTATTGGGGCGTAGGCAACGAACTGTGGGGCTGCGGCGGCAACATGACGCCCAGCGAGTATTGCGATTATTATCGCCAGTTCACGACCTTCCTGCCGCGCTTCGGCGACATCCCGCCGTTCTTCATCGCCTGCGGCCCGAGCAAAGATAACGCCGATTGGACCAACCAGTTTTTCGCTGGAATGAAAGGCCGCCGGCGCCAGCCGGACGGCTACACGATGCACTTTTACTCGAACGGCCGCGCGCCCGCCACGCGTTTCACCATCGAAGACATGAACTCGCAGTTTGCGTCTTTCCGGCAGCTCGATACAGCTATCCTTCACCAGCGCGGCTTGATCGACGCGTTCGATCCACAAGGCAAAGTCGGGCTGATGGTGGATGAATGGGGCGTCTGGGACCGCATGGTTCCCGAAGAAGAGCGCCAGCGCGGCCGGCTCTGGCAGCAAATCCCGATCCGCGCCGGCGTCGCCACTGCACTAGGGCTGAACGTATTTCACCGCAACGCTTCCAAACTCGTGATGTGCAATATCGCGCAGATGGTGAACGTGCTCGACTCCATGCTGCTGACCGAGGGCGACAAGTGCGTCCGCACTCCTTCGTACTACGCATTCGAATTAGCCAAACCCCATCGCGGCAAAACGTCGATAAAAACGGAACCGGCGCAGGAAGATCCGCTGGAGCTTTCGGTTTCCGCCTCCATCGATGGAAATTCGCTCGCGTTGACGCTGGTAAATCCGAAACACGAGGAAGGCATAAAACTGCAGTGTTCGGTTGCAGGCAAAACGGTGGCTTCGGCCAAAGCGCGCAGTCTGTACCACTCCGATATCAATGCCTGCAACACGTTCGAATCTCCGGATGCCATTGTTCCAAAGAATGTGCCCGCCACGGCCCACGGTGCAGAGATCACGATCGAGCTGCCGCCGCTTTCAGTAACCACCATTGAAGCTACGCTTGGATAAGAATGAACAGGCGTGATTTTCTGGGCGCGGCAGTAGCCGGGTTGGCGGCTCTGCCGGTCGAAGCGCAGGCGCCCGCCGTTGGCCGGCGGATCCTGCCGATGAACCGCAACTGGCTCTACGGCGGCGGGAATGTCCCCGGCGCAACCGAGCCGGGCTTCGACGATTCACGCTTCGAAAAAGTCACGCTGCCACATACCAACGTCGTGCTGCCCTGGCATAGCTTCGACGACAAACGCTACGAATTCGTATCGATTTACCGCCGCCACTTCCGCGTGCCCGATTCGGCAAAAGGCCAACGTGTATTTGTCGATTTCGAAGGCGCGATGACAGCTTCCACGGTCACCGTAAACGGGCACAAATTCGAAGAATACAAAGGCGGCTACACGCCATTTTCGTTCGAGATCACTCCGCACATTCATTGGGGCCAAGACAACGTGCTCGCCGTGGAGCTCGATTCCACCGAACGCAGCGATATCCCGCCCTTCGGCGGCAATATCGATTACTTGACCTTTGGTGGAATCTACCGCGAAGTTTCTCTGCGCATTGTGCCGCAAACATTCATCGAGAACGTATTCGCGCAGCCAATGGACGTTTTGACCGCCGGAAGAAAACTGCTGGTCCGCTGTAACGTGAACGGCTCCGGTAGAGAAGTAAGCGTGGAGCTCCGGGATGGCGATCGCATACTACAATCGGCGCGCGGCCCCGCCGCCGGAGTCACCTTGACAGGCTTGACTGACGTCGAGCTATGGAGTTTAACCCATCCGAAGCTTTACACGGTAGTCGCGAAACTCGGCCCGGACGAATACCGCACGCGAATCGGATTCCGCGAAGCGCGCTTCACACCGAAGGGTTTCTATTTGAACGGGCAACATTTGAAACTGCGCGGTTTGAATCGCCACCAGACGTTTCCCTACGTCGGAGGAGCCATGCCGGCCCGCGCTCAGCGCCGCGATGCCCAGATTCTGAAGAAGGAACTGAAAATAAACCTGGTCCGCACATCGCACTATCCGCAGTCGTGCCATTTTCTT
>JAICIH010000523.1 GCA_025924475.1 Bryobacteraceae bacterium | reverse complement strand
CCGGGCAGCCGCGCAGGTCGTCGTCGGAACGGAACAGCCGCCCGGCAGCGGGAGAAATTCCGAGCGTGGGAAAAAATTCGCCGGTTACTCCAAGCACGGACACGCGGCGCGCTTCGGCGCCCTTCCCGATACGCAGGCTGGCATATCCGCTATTCCAGGCAAAAACGCCCGAAAACGCCTGCTGGCGCTCGCGGATCCGTTGGTAAAGCGGATAGCTGAGATTGTCCCAATGCTGGAAGATGCCGAAGTTCATGCCGGGGATCTCGATCTGAGCCAGCCGGTGTGGTTCAGCTACCGGCAGACTGCGCAGTCGGACAGCATCCAACAGTTGAAAAATGGCTGTATTAGCTCCTATGCCGAGCGCCAGCGTGGCGACGGCGGCCAGACTGAACGCCGGAGTTTTGATGAGCGTCCGGCCTGCATATTGCAGGTCGCGAATAAAATTTTCGATGTAGCCGGTGCGACGCATATCGCGGCATTCCTCCTGAATCTGTGCGGCGCCGCCCAGACGTCGAAGGGCGGCGGACCGCGCTATGGACGGGTGCATCCCGAGGCGAATATTCTTTTCAATTTCCTGATCGATATGAAACAGTAGTTCGCGGTCTAACTCTCGCTCGATCGCGCCGCGGCGTAATACTGAACGCAGCCGCAGACACGCCATATCGAACCACCGTTCCGGATGCATACGGCTTACTCCTCCGCCATGCGAATGACGAGCCCAACCGCGCCCGACAGCCGCTCCCAATTCGCCAGCTCCTTTTCGAGTTGTGCCCGGCCGGCGCGGGTGAGAGCGTAAAACTTCGCGTCCCGACCGGTTTCCGTTTTGCGCCATTCGGCGCGAAGCCAGCCCTGTTGTTCCAGGCGGTGGAGCGCCGGATACAGCGCCCCTTGCGTGATTTGAAGCACTTCGCGGCTGGTCTGTTCGATGCGCGCCGCGATCGCCCATCCATGCATCGGCCGCAAAGCCAAGGTGCGCAGAATGAGGAGATCCAATGTGCCCTGCAGGAGATCGGATGGTTTGCTCATGCCTAAATGAATTACAACGGTCCTATACCTAATTCAATGACAAGAGTGGGGCAGAAGTCAAGCGGTGAGCCAAACGGGGAGCCTCGGTTTCAGAGGCCTCTGAATTTGGTTTATGATCCCAGATGCGGAGGACGAATGGATCAGTACACGGAAAGGCTAGCCCGCCGCTCAGCCAATAGCGCAGTACGTCCGATCGGTTGGTTCAAATCGCTTGCACTCGCGACCCTACTCGCAATAGCCGTTCGCGCCCAGCAAAGCGCGCCTCCGGAATTGACGCTCGATCAGGCCATCCAGCAAGCCCTTCGTAACAACGCTTCCCTCGCTGTGGCAAAGCTGGAAACGCGCCGCGCAGCGGATGATCTAGCGGCTAACGGCGCCCGCCGGTTTGCGAATACTCAGATCATCGCGCTCGGCTCCCAGTTGCTCACCCGGCCTTCATTAACCTTTGCTCGAGGCTCGCTGGGAAGTTTTGCCGCTACCGGGCCCATTCCTGCGGCGGATCAATCCATCACGGTCGCTCGCCGGCCCATCGGTCTAATCTTCGCGTCGATTGCGCAGCCGTTGTCGCAGCAATACAGGCTTCACTTGCTGCTCAGCGCTCTTTCATTAGGTGTTGCCGGCGCCCGCGAGGACGAGCGTAAGCAGCGGCTTGAAACAATCGACCAGGTGCGCCGCGTTTACTACACCGTCGTAAGCGCGCAAAGCCAACTCGATAGTCTCGAGGCTTCGCTGCCCTACTATCGCGAATCGAATCGCCTGGCGACAGAGCACCGGAAAACTGAAACCATTCTGGAATCGGATTTACTGGCTTCGAAAGTGCAGCTTTTGAAGACGGAAACGGCCATCGCCGAAGCGACCGATCAGCTTGCTGCAGCGAGCGAACGGCTGAACGATCTGATGGGCCGCGATATTCACACCCGGTTCCGTGTTTCCAGCATCGCTGCAGTGGATACGGTCGAGGAAACTCCCGAGACCATCGAAGCGCGCGCTCTGGAAAACCGGCCTGAGTTCAAAAAAGCAAAATTGCAGGTGCGCCAGGCGGAATACGACCGGCGCGCGAAAAAGGCGGAGTACATCCCCGACATCAGCGCGACAGTCCATTACTTCACGACAACGAATTTCGGGAACACACTGCCGAGCAATATCACCTCGGCAGGATTGCAGCTCACCTGGGAGCCATGGGATTGGGGCCGCAAGCGCCACGAACTTGCGGAAAAGCAGATCAAGGAGGAGGAAGCCAAAGTGGCCGTAAGCGCCACGGAGCGCGCCGTTCTCCTCGAAGTGCGCAATGCCTGGCGGCAACTGGGGAATGCCCGGCGGCAGTTAGCGCTAAGCGATGCCAGCGAGCGCGCCGTCCGGCAGAAATTGCAGGAAGTGCAGCAGCAGGTAGCCAAGGAGGCGCTGCTCACGAAAGATTTATTCGCGGCGCAATCGGAGTTGGCGTCCGCCGATAGCCAGCACCAGCAAGCCTTGGCCGCATTTTGGAAAGCCAGGGCAGATCTGAAGAAAGCGACGGGAGAAGAATAATGCGTTCTTTTGCAGGAACCTTGGTTTTGTTAGCCGCGCTCGCAGGCTTAAGTTGTGGCGGGAAGAAAGAAACCGTGCAGGCTGTTCCGGTTCCCGTCAAAGTGGAAACTGTTGCCGTGCGCGATATACGGCCGGTCTGGCGCTATTCGGGCGAAATCCGCCCGGACACGCAAGTGCAATTGGCGTTCAAACAAGCGGGCTTTGTAGCTTCGCTTCATCAGATACGCGGCGCGGATGGGCGGATGCGGAACATCCAGGTAGGGGATCAGGTCCCCGCCGGCGTCGTGCTGGCGCGGCTGCGCCGTAAAGACTATGACGCGATGCTGAACCAGGCCGGTGGACAAGAGACGTCTATGCGCGGCGCGCTGGCCGCCGCCCAAGCGCAACTCGATCAAGCCAAAGCAAACCAGATCAAGGCAAATCTGGATTTCGAGCGCGCTGAAGCGCTGTATCGGGCAAAGGCGCTCACGCGCCCCGATTACGATGCGGCCGTCGCGCAACAAAAAGCCACCAACGCAGGCGTCGACGCCGCCTTACAGCAAGTGGCGGCGCGCCAGGGACAACTTGGGGCTGCGCAAGCCCAAACCGCCTCTGCTCAAATTGCCGTCAGCGATACGGATCTCACTACGCCCATGTCGTCGGTAATCCTGGCGAAAGAGATAGAACCGGGCAGCTTGGTCGCCGCCGGCACTCGGGCATTCACCATTGCCGATACGCGCGTCGTGAAAGTCGAATTTGGGGTGCCTGACAGCATGCTTTCGCACTTCAAGATGGGCGCGCGCGTGCCTGTTGAAGTAGAAGCTCTCGAAGAAGGTGAACGGACGGGCCGCATCACCGAGATCGCCGCGGCGGCGAACCGTGAATCCCGCGTCTTCAATATT
>JAICIH010000522.1 GCA_025924475.1 Bryobacteraceae bacterium | reverse complement strand
GCCAAAGTGCTTGCCGAGTTGCGGCGCCTGTCGAATCCGGAGACGTCTTCCGTGCTCTCCGTCCTCGTGCTGGAGGATTTGGCCATGGCCATTTACCTGCCGGTCATCGCCGCACTCCTTGTGGGGGGTGGACCCGCGCCTATGGCTCGCTCCGTGGCCATCGCAATTGTTGTGGTGCTCACTGTCCTGTTCGTCGCTGTCCGCTATGGGGGCAAGATCAGCGGCTTCGCCGCTAGCCAATCGGATGAAATTATTCTGCTCACCGTCCTTGGCGTCGTGCTGCTAGTCGCCGGGCTCGCGCAGCGCTTCCAGGTCTCCTCCGCCATCGGGGCGTTTCTCGTCGGCATCGCCGTCTCCGGCCCCATCGCGGAACAATCGCATCGCTTGTTCGCTCCCTTGCGCGATCTCTTTGCCGCGACATTCTTCTTCTTCTTCGGCCTCCAAATCGATCCCGCCACGCTCCCGCACGCTTTGCCATACGCCATCGGTTTAGGAATAGTGACGGCACTGACGAAAGTGCTGACCGGCTATTGGGCCACTCGAAAATCCGCAGGACACCAGGCTCGCCTGCGCGCCGGAACTGCTTTGATCGCGCGCGGAGAATTTTCGATCGTCATCGCTGGCCTAGGGGTCTCTCTGGAACCGGCGCTCGGACCGCTCTCCGCCGCCTACGTGTTGTTTACCGCGATTCTGGGTCCGCTCGCGGCCCGCATGACCAAATAGCGAGCCATAACTAAAAAGAAACTCGCAGCGCCAACTGAAACGTTCGCGCATCCGCCACGGCGCTGGGCTGTCCAAATCCCGGAGCCGGATTGCTTGGATACGCTCCCAATCCAAATGTTCCGTTTGGAATCAGATTGTTTCTATGGTTCAACGCATTGAACGCTTCCGCGATAGCCGTCACACGCCAATGCTCGCCGATGGGAAACGTTCTGCTCAGCCGTGCATTCACGTTGAAAAAATCGAATCCCGATCCAACGTTCCGCCCGATATACACTCCACCCAATATGGGCCGTGCACTGGTTCCTTGAACGGTATTTGCACCTGTCGTTATATTGAACGGCAGCGCCGAATAATAAGTGAGCGATCCGCTCAATTGAAAGCCGTGGCTCAAACGTTCCCAGGCGGTAGCCGCCGGGCCAATTGGAGAATGTAGGATGCCGTCGAACATAAGCCGGTGCCGTTGATCGTCGTCCGAGCGCGCCCAATCCTGCCGGATGTTGAAATTGTCCATCGGCGAGCTGAAGAAGAACTCACCCACATCATCAAGTGCCTTCGAGTACGTGTAAGACACACGATAACTGCCCCACCGCGACGGCCGCTGCCGAAAGGAAATCGATAAGCCGTCGTATTGCGAATCCGCCGCCGAAGAATATTGCCGGTTGTTCCCATAGGCCGGATTCGGCCGGCATCCATTATTCGTTCCGGACGATACACAAACTGGTGTGTTCCTGTTCAGGCTGATTAGCAGATGGCGCCCCCGCACATGCTGATACGAGGCGCTCAAAACAGTACTTTCCCCTAGCTGCCTCTCTATCTCGAAGCTTCCTTGCTCGGAGTAGGCGTTTTGTATGTGCGGCCCCATCGTTGTGTAGTTCACCAGTACGTTTGCCGGCAGCCCCGGAAGAATCGCCGGGAAACGCGGCGCGCCGGCCTGCCCCGGAGAAAGGCTCGCTGTGATGAAGGTGGAGTCCGTAAGTTCCGTCGTATTCCCGCTCGACAGAAGCGCGTTTGCCAGAGCGCGCAGCGGAACACGATCGTAGAAAAGACCGAAGCTGCCGCGCACCACCATGCGCCGGGAAGCCAGCGGACTCCAGGCGAATCCCAGACGCGGCGAAATATTGTTCCTATCGGTTGCGATCGTCTTCAAGAACTGTAGGTCGTATCGAATGCCCGCATTCAGGGTAAGCCGCGGCAATGCTTGCCATTCATCCTGAACGTAGAACCCCACGTTCGGATTCGTCTGCCCGACAACAGGATTCCCAAACGATTGAGTAAATCCCGAGTTGTTGTAAATTCCCCTTTGAAAATTTGCCAGGGAAGAGAAAGAATAATTCCCGCGCGCCGATTGCGGATACGTGATTGTCAGATCGTTATAAAGAAAATCGACTCCCGTCCGCAACGCATGCGCTCCCTTGCGGTGCGAAAGGTTGTCGGCTATTTCGTACAGCGCGTTGCGGCGCCGCGTAGGAGATCCGGAAAGCGTCCCAAAAGTCGCCACGCCCGCAATACTTACGGTGGGTCCGATTGGATCGTTAGGCTGCGCCTCCAGGTTGCTCAGAGTGATTTGCCCGCGCGTCTCATTGACCGTATTGGCCGAGATTCCCGCGATATTCGAAATCGCCAGCGTCTGATCGAAATCGTTCAATCCTGCGGCCGCACTAGCCGCATTGAGCGCGCCCGCGCCGCGCGAATTTTCACTATCCACGTTGTAGAGGCTGTAACGCGCGCTGAATTGATCGTTATTGCTGATCTCGTGATCAAGCTTCCCCAGAAAATTGGAAAGATGCACCGGATTCGGATAAAGACCCGTCGCGATTCGCGGTCCTCGGTAGCCGGCTGTATCCAGGCCCGCGTTGACGGCAGAAACATTCGCCGGCGAGATGGTAATTAGCCCGGTCTGATTCAGTTGCCGCTGCTCGAAATTCGCGAAATAGAACGTACGATCGTGAATCACCGGTCCGCCTACGCTCGCTCCGTACTGCGCTTGCGTCAGCGGCAATGTGCTGTGAAGCAGCGGGTTTGCCGCATTCCACCGCTGATTGCGAAAGTAGCCGTAAAGATCGCCATGCAGCGCATTCGTGCCGCTTTTGGTGACAACGTTGATGTACCCGGCAAGCGCACGCCCGAACTCCGCCTGCGCTCCCGACGTTACTACCTGCAATTCATTCACTACGTCGAGACCGAAAAACGCGCTGCTCAATCCCGCCGCGTCGTCGTTTGCCGATAATCCGTCCACCACCAGGCTGTTCGAAAAATTCCGCTGGCTTGCGACGGAAATGCCTTGGCCCGGCACCGCCGACGTTTCCGCAAAAAGCTGCGTGCTGGCCGTGTTAGTGGGCGATACTCCCGGAACCAATAACGTCAGGTCCAGAAAATTGCGACCGTTCAAAGGCAAATTTCGCACCTCCGTCTGCTCGATCGTGCCTGCAATCTGATGCCGCGCCGCTTCGAGCGCCGCTTGATTGTCTTGCACGGTAATGTTCGTAGTCGATTCCTGGAGTTGGAGGGCCACAGGCAGATCGAAGGCCCCGCCTACGGTCAACGTAAGCTTGTGCCGCGCTTCGGCGAAGCCCGGGTGCTCGATTGTAATCTCATAGGGTCCGACCGGCAAATACGAAAAGCGAAAACGTCCGTCATTGTCCGTCATCGCCGAGCGAACGCGATTCGTCTCCGTTTGCCGCGCTGTTACTGTTGCGCCTTCTATGATCGCCCCG
>JAICIH010000521.1 GCA_025924475.1 Bryobacteraceae bacterium | reverse complement strand
CTGGAGTTCCGCATGAACCTGCTGAAAGCGGAGACGAGCGACGACGCCGGGTTCCGGAGGGCGCGCTCCATTGCGGTTTTGCAGGCCGCGGCCAAGGCTTACGGCTGGGATCCGCGGCCGTCTCCCAAACCGCGCAATATTGGCAAAATCCTGACTGGGCGCGGCGTGGCGTACACGTTCCGCGGCGAGACTGTGGTTGCGCAAATCGCCGAAATAGAAGTGACTCGCGAGACCGGTCATGTGTGGGCAAAGCGGATCGTGTGTGCGCACGATTGCGGGTTGATCGTCAATCCGGAGAGCTTGCGCCGCACGCTGGAATGCGCCACGCTGCACGGGCTGAGCCGCGCGATTCACGAAGAAGTCCAGTTCGACACGGAGAAAGTTACGAGCGTTGACTGGATGTCGCATCCGAGTCTTCGCCACGCCGACGTTCCGGAGCGGATCGATGTCGTGTTTGTGAACGGCGATCCGAATCCGAACCGCGCCGACCTGCGGCCGTATGGAGCCGGAGAAGCGGCGCTCAAACCCATGCTTGCCGCGATTGCGAATGCGATTTACGACGCGACCGGCGTTCGCATCCGAAGGGTTCCTTTTCGGGATGCGCGCGTACTCGCGGCGCTGAAGGCTGCGCGCGCGTAGCGCCGCGCGTTCGCCACCGGCGATTTGCATGTGATCCGGGAGCAAAATGGAGATGATGGAGGTCACATGAATTTCTCGGATTTACAGCGACGGGAATTCCTCGGTAGTCTGGCCAGTTTATCCATAGCGGCGGCCTTAGAGGGAGAAACGCGCGATGGAGTGATCTATCGCAACCTCGGTTCGACTGGAGAGCGTGTATCGGCAATCGGACTCGGCGGATATCACATCGGCGTACCGAGTGAAGCCGAGGGCATCCGCATTATCCAGACGGCTTTGGACCGCGGCATCACCTTTCTCGATAATTCCTGGGATTACCATGACGGCGGCAGCGAAGTTTACATGGGAAAGGCGTTGCGCGATGGCTATCGTAAACGGGCTTTCTTAATGACGAAGTACAACGGGCGCACACGCGCGTCGGCGGCGCAGCAGATTGACGAGTCGTTGAAGCGATTGCAAACCGATCACATCGACCTGATCCAATTTCACGAGAATATCCGGATGACCGATGCGGACAAGTACTTCGCGCCGGGCGGAGCGCACGAAGCGATGATGGCGGCGAAGAAGGCAGGAAAGGTCCGCTACGTGGGCTTTACCGGCCATAAGGACCCGCGCATTCATTTGCACATGCTCGATATGGCAAGCAAGAACGGATTTCATTTCGATAGCTGTCAAATGCCTTTGAACGTGTTGGATTATCACTTCCGGAGTTTTGCCCACGAAGTGGTACCGCGGCTGGTGGAGGAAAAGACTGCAGTGCTGGGCATGAAGCCGCTCGCCTCTGGTTTGATGTTCCAATTGAGCAACGTGAATGCAATTGACTGTTTACACTATGCGCTCAATCTGCCTACATCCGTAGTCATCAACGGCTGCGACTCTCTCGAGCGCTTGGAGCAGGCGTTTCAGGCGATGAAAACTTTCCAGATGATGAGTAAAGAGCAAGTGGAAGCTTTGACGGCAAAGACCAAACAGGCGGCGCTGAGCGGGCGCATCGAACGCTTTAAAACATCAGAGGACTTTGACGGGACCACTCATAATCCGTCCTCGATGGGCTGAACAGCCGGGCATGAAATTTGCGCGTTGGGTATTCTACATCGCCGGCGCTTACGGAGTGATTTCGGTTGCGCCGTTGTACTTCATGGAGCAGACGATCAACCAGCAAAATCCGCCGGCGATTACGCATCCAATGTTCTTTTACGGATTCGTGGGGGTGACGCTGGCGTGGCAACTGCTGTTCTTTGCAATTGGCCGGCGGCCCGTACGCCTGCGGCCGGTTATTCCGTTTGCCGTGCTCGAGAAGCTGAGCTTTGGTATAGGCGCGATGGTGCTGTACAGCCAAGGGAAACTGGATCCGGGCGATCGGTGGTTTGGCGGTATTGATTTGGCGCTCGCGGTACTGTTTGTGATCGCGTGGTGGCGGCTGCGAGATGAGAGGGCGGCGGCTTAGGAGTTGAGGCACGCGGCATGTCAGCGTGCCGGTTGTTCTATCGCAGACAGATCGAAGCGACCCAAGCGGAATGGCGTCGATGTCGGGGGCTTTTGTTGCGTTACGTCGATGGGGAACGGTTGCTGCACCGTGGTCGGGAAACCCCAGACGTCTCCGTTCCGGAGATCGATGACGACCTTGCCCAGGACCTGCCGGCGTCCATCCGGAGAACGCAACATTGTCACACCGGGCTCGATGTAAACCGGATAGCTGGAGCTTTGGGCCTGCACAACCGGTGGAGCAGGATTCCAAAAAGGCTTTGTCAGATCAGCGATCAGGACCAGAAGAGTTAAGGCAAGCAACCATTTCAACACCGCGTCGGATTTGGCCATTTGTTTATCATGCCAGTCCGGAACCGACTTACTCGTGCCGCAGAGCCGCCATGGGGTCGATTCGAGAGGCCTTCCGCGCGGGCACGTAAGCGGCTAAAATTATGGCGCACAGTAGAATCGCCACCGCCGATGTCAGCGCCAGAGGGTCGTTGGGCTTCATGTCGAATAGGAAGGATTTCACCAGCCTGGACGCCGCAAGGACTGCGGGCAGGCCAATTGCAAGGCCCACTGCCGCAAGCACCAGCACCTGGCGCAGGATCAGCCGGAGTACAGCGCCTCGCTGCGCGCCCAGCGCCATTCGGATACCAATCTCTCCCGTGCGCCGCGCCACAGTGTATGCCGTTGTTCCGTACAAGCCGACGCTGGCGATCACCAGTGCCAGGATGGCGAAGCCGGTACAGAGCCGGGCGAAGATAATTTCCTGATTCATGGCGCGGTCAATTTCCGCTGCCTGCGTCCTCAGATTCATTACCGGAATGCGACTATCCGACTGGCTGACGATCTTACGAACGGTCTGAGCATAAGTCAGTGGATTCCCGGCAGCACGCAATGCGTAAACCATTTGCTGCACACGCGGATAGTCTCCCTGGTTGTACGGAATGTAGATCACCGGCCGAACGTCGTCCTTTAACCGGCCATAGTGAGCATTGGCGCACATGCCAACAATTTCCATCTCCCGCGGATGCGGGCCGCCCAGAGTGATGCGGCGCCCCAGTGGATTCTCACCGGCAAAATGGGTTTTCGCAAACTGCTCGTTTACCACTATTACTCCTGGGGATCCTGGTTGGTCGCGGTCATCGATTTCGCGCCCGACGAGCATGGGGATCTGCATTGTCGAGAAAAAGCCAGGCCCGGTGTTGAGAATCCAGGTATCCAGAGCTGGAGCGCCCGATACGCGGAGGTCCAATCGCCTGCCGGCTCCGAGTAGCGACGCGTGCGAAAGGGTCGCATTGCGAACACCTGGAATCGAGGCGAAGCGCTTCCGCAGTTCG
>JAICIH010000520.1 GCA_025924475.1 Bryobacteraceae bacterium | reverse complement strand
GAATCGAATGCCGCATGGATATCGCAGCCGCCTACGTGCCGGCTGCAGGCGCCTCGTCCATAACAGCGGCTGCGATATTTGTTATGCTTCAAACCGTCCGTCGTAACGCCCGCGCGATAAGGAGTGAGCACGCGGCCCATCCCCTTCAGCGTTTCACGCAAATGCATTTCGGCGTAATTCAGTTTGACCGGACGCTGAAATTTACTGTCAGGCAAATACGGAAGATTCTCCGGATGGCCGGAGATGCCAAGATACAGGTCGACCTTATCGTAATAAGGCTCGATGTCGGCATAGGAAATCGGCCAATTTTCCCCAAAGCCGTCGCGATCTTTGGCCTTGAAATCGTAATCGGAGAGGCGCAGCGCCAAACGTCCCCAGATATTCGTTTTGCCGCCCACCGCGCGCGACCGAACCCAGGCGTAGCGTGTGCCTGTATAAGGATGCTCTTTTTCATTCACCACCAGCGTCTTGCTGTAATCGGAGCCACCCCATGCCTGCACATAGGATTGAACGCTTTTGTAAGGTGAGTTTTCCGCGTAAGGCGGTTTGCGGATACTGTACTCGTTGGTCAACGCGTAATATTCGGGCGGCATTTTGCCGCGGCGCGAATGATCGTAGGGCCACTGCATCGAGTGGAGAATTTTGCTGGTGTCTTGCGCCTTACCGGCTTCGAGGAGCAAGACTTTCAGACCGTGCGAGGTGAGTACTTGAGCCGCCATGCCGCCGCCCGCACCTGAGCCCACAATCACGGCATCGTAGGTCGTTTTCAAATCGACCTCCGGATTTTTGGCAGCGGGAAATTGCAGCAGCATGCCCTGCTTGCTATTGTAATGCCGGGGTCGCGGACGGAAATATCGCGTGAGGAGTTTTGGAAACAGGCGTCGGATCCGGCAAAAGGCGCCGGACGCTCGCCAGCCACCAAAACTCGCGCTGCGTATTTTCAGTCTTCTACTTGATTTTCCTGGCGCGTGGGAACAACACGGACGATTTCCCCTTCGACAAGTGAATCCGGCGGATTCGCCACGACGGCAGCATCGGCAGAGAGGCCAGTAACAATTTCGATTGTGTTTCCGAAATCGCGGCCCGCGGTGACAGCTTTCAGCGAAATTCGATTGCCGTTCTCCACCACGGGGACACGTAGACCCTTGCCGCGGAAGACCAGCGAAGTCGACGGAATGATCAGTGTTTCGGCGCTCGACTGAATTTTGAAATGAACTTCGGCGTAGGCGCCCGGAAAGAGCAGGCGTTCGGTGTTTGAGACATCCACTTCTACGGTCAATGTACGGGTGGTTGGGTCAATGGCGCCGGCGGTGCGCACCAGCGTGCCCGTGAAGCGGCGTCCCGGCATTTCGGGCAGAGTCAGATCCACGCGCATTCCCGGTTTGGCGTTGTGGGAATAGCTTTGCGGAACATTCACGAACACACGCAGCCGGTCGATGGCGGCCATATGAAACAGTTCACGCGCCGCGCCTCCGGAGGAGCCGGATTCGATGAGCTGGCCGACGTCGGTCTTGCGAGCGGTAATGATGCCATCGAAGGGCGCGCAGATCTTTTCGAAGCCAACCATTTGTTCGAGCCGTGCAACGTTGGCTTGCGCCGATTTTACGGTGGCCGCTTTTGCCGCGGCATCCTGGACGGCATTATCCACGTCCTGCTTGGCGACCGAATCTGTCTTAAAGAGATTCGTATAACGAGTGGCGGTAAGCTGGCTCAGGCGCAAATTGGCTTGTGCGGTATTCAGCTCTTCGCGCGCCTGCCGCAACTGCTGATCGATTTCGGGCGACTCGATTTCAGCCAGCAGCGCTCCGGATTTTACGCGCGCGCCAATATCGAAATACCAACGTTTCAAATAGCCGTTGGTACGAGCATAGATGGGGGCGTCGATGAAGGCCTGGATATTTCCGGGAAGAACAATTTCTTCGGCGTGCGCTGCACGCGACGGATGGATCACGTTGACAGGAGGCGGGGCCAGCCGGTCCGTTTCTTCGCGCAGGGTCTGGCGAGCGCGTAGGCGCGGAGCGATGCCGGAGATAGCGACGACCGCGGCAAGCGCAATCGCCGCAAGCAAAATCAAAAAGCCGGCTAACCGTTTAGTCACGCCGCTGCCTTCGGCTTGCGATGCAAAAGAGTAAAGAACACCGGGACAAAGAACAGCGTAGCAACCGTGGCAAATAACAGACCGCCTACCACTGCGCGGCCGAGGGGTGCATTTTGCTCGCCGCCTTCGCCCAACCCGAGCGCCATGGGAAGCATGCCGATGATCATGGCGAGCGCCGTCATGAGCACCGGCCGGAACCGCGTAAACCCGGCCAGTACGGCGGCGGCCGCCGCACTTTCCGAATCCGGCAGTTGTTCTTTGGCGAAGCTGACCACCAGAATGCTATTGGCGGTAGCCACACCCATGCACATGATGGAACCGGTCAGCGCCGGCACGCTGATGGTGGTGTGCGTCACAAAGAGGAACCACACGATACCGGCCAGAGCCGCGGGCAACGCCGAAATAATGATGAACGGATCGAGCCAGGATTGGAAATTGATCACGATCAGCATATAGACCAGCACGATCGAAAACCCGAGGCCGGCAAGCAGGCCAATGAAGGAACTGCGCATGGTCTCGATCTGCCCGCGCACAATCACTTGAGAGCCGCGTGCCAGATCCTTCAGATTCTTTTGAATGACCGCATCGATCTGACGCGATACGCTGCCGAGATCGGTTCCCTGCGCCGTTCCGTAGATATCGATCACCGGCGCGATGTTCCAATGCGAAACCTCCGCCGGCCCGGCGCCGCGCGCGAGTGAGGCAACGCTGGCAAGAATCTGCGGCGAGGTGTTGCGTCCCGATAGCGGAATGTTGTGCAGATCGCCCAAGGAAGACATTTCATACTGCGGCGCTTCGGTGACGATGTTGTAGCTGACTCCATTACGCGGGTTTAGCCAGAACGAGGGCGACGTTTGAAAGCTGCCGCTCAAAGATACCAGCACATTGCCGGCAATATCACGCGCGCTGTAGCCCATGGTCTGGGCCTTGGCGCGATCGAGATTGACGAAGAGCCTGGGCTGATCGCCCGGCTGCTGGATACGCAAATCCACCGCGCCCGGAATGTAGCGCACCTGTTGCATGAGTTTATTAGCGAAGGCCCGATTGGCGGTTTGATTGCGGCCAATGATTTGAATATCGATGGGCGCAGGCAGTCCGAAATTGAGAATTTGGCCCACCAGATCCGCCGGCAAAAAGTAAAACACCGTGCCTGGAAATTCCACCGGAAGACGGCGGCGCATCTCCGCAATGTAACTGTCTGTAGGCCGATGCTCCCGCGACAGCGTAATCATGATATCGGCGTCCGCGGGACCCACGGTGCCGTTATTGGCATAGGAGGTATTCGTGCTGCTGTAGGGCAGGCCAATGTTATCCAGTACGGTTTCGAGTTCGACGAGCAGATCCAGGAAG
>JAICIH010000519.1 GCA_025924475.1 Bryobacteraceae bacterium | reverse complement strand
CGCACGCAAATTGAACTTGAATGTGTATAGAGCCGAACTGACCGTGAGAGCGGGAGATCTGAAAAAGATCTTGGGCACACCGCTCGAAGCAGGACGCAGGGAGCGTTCGCTCCGCTTACTGCGGCAAATCGAATACGCCCTGTGGCGTCTGGCGCGCGGCCACTATGGCGAATGCGTGAAATGCGAGGATTCGGTCGAGCGGCAGCTACTCGATAGGACTCCGTGGGCTATCTTTTGCGGCAATTGCCAGCGCACCGTCGACCTCCTACAGGCGGAAGCGCAGACCCGCCGGAACGCCCTAAAATCCGCCGCTTGAGCCGCTGGGCCACGAGTGAGTCTGTGTTTATTCCTGTTCATTCGTGGCCCTTTTTTTCAGTATTTGATTGCGAACAACATCCCGCTCCACACCGCGTTCAACGAGCAGATCTTGTAATCAACCAGACCGAGCGCGACAGCCGTGGCGCGTATGGAATTACCGGAAAGCCCGCTGGCGGCGGTTTTCCCCTTGCGCCAGCAAAACCAGAGTTTGCTCGTGCGCCCTAACCGGCGCAAGTCGGACATACGGTCCTGCAACGAAGGGAGATCGTGCACAAAGCACAGCGTTACGGACGCCGCCCGGTCTTCGGTGAATTGCACTCCGGCGGGCAAATCACCCAGCACAGCCAAATAATCGCGCGGGGGATCGATCACCGCGACCGTACTACCCGCCGCAATGCCCAGCTTCTGTGCCGTTGTGCGTGCCGCGTAGCGCTTCATCATTGGCGTCGGGACGGTTGCTTCGGCGCAGGACTCGGCCAGCGCTTTGCGGATACTGTTTCGCAATTTTGAAAACTCACAGTACAGCGCATCACCCAGTACGGCGCGAGTCTTTTCCACCTTCTCCGCGGCGCCGTCGCAAAATACAACCGGTACGCGGCGAGTTGCCGGCCACTGCCGCAATGCGATAGCGATTTCGCGGCCCTGCGCCGGCAAACGCGAGAGATCGATCACAAATACATCGGGTGGCTGCGCGCGCCACTCCCGCAGCCGCCGCGGCTCAAAGCGCTCATCGTATTCGACTCTATGCCCGGCGGCAGCTAGCGCGCTCAGGTACTTACCCGCCTCCGAAGCGTTCCAGTGAAGAAGCCGTATCCGAGCCATTTGGCCAAATCTTACATGAATAATTTGTGTTTATTCGTGTTCATTCGTGGCCCATTTTTTTCAGCGTTTTTTACAGATTCGTTAGACGCGCGGCTCTCATCTTTGAGACAGTAGGTGAGTTGACCTGGATTACCAAATGAGAATCAGCAGCGCCACCAGCGCGCTTCCACGCCACTACTATCCACAGCGAGAATTGATCGACGCGTTCCGGCGCCATTGGGGGAACCGCCTCGACCGGTTCAGCGTTCTCGAAAAGTTGCATGCGGCGACCCAGGTCGACGGGCGCTATCTCGCAATGCCGCTCGAAGAATACCCGCTCGCCACCTGGGGCGAGGCCAATAATCGTTGGATTGAGGCAACGCTCGAGCTCGGCGAGGACGCCGTGTGTAAAGCGATGACTGCGGCCGGAACGCCACCCTCTTCCATCGGCGCGTTTGTGTTTGTCTCGATTACCGGCATTGCAAGCCCATCGATCGAAGCGCGCCTGATCAACCGTATGGGTCTCAGCACACGGATGAAACGCATCCCCATTTTCGGGCTGGGTTGCGTGGCGGGCGCAGCCGGCATCGCGCGCGCGGCCGATTACGTGAAGGCCTATCCGCAAGAGGCCTGCCTGCTGCTGTCGGTCGAGTTGTGCTCGCTGACCGTGCAGCGGGACGATCTCTCTGCCGCCAATCTGATCAGCACCGGTTTGTTCGGCGACGGAGCGGCGGCGGTCGTCGTCTCCGGAAGCGAATGCGAAGCGCAGGACGGGCCGGAAATCGTAGCCACACGCTCCACGTTCTATCCCGATACCGAAGAAGTTATGGGCTGGGACATTTCCGAAAAGGGTTTTAAAATCGTGCTCTCACGCGATGTGCCCGATGTTGTGTTGCGCAACCTAGGCCGCGATGCCGACGAATTTTTAGCGGACAACGGCCTGGATCGGCGCGATATCGGAAGCTGGGTCATCCACACCGGAGGTCCCAAAGTGCTTGAGGCCACCGAAACCGCGCTCAATCTTCCGCGTGGCGCGCTCGATGCCTCCTGGCAGTGTTTACGAAAGACCGGAAACCTGTCTTCCGCCTCGGTCTTATTTGTGCTCGAGGAAACAATGAAGCACCGCCGTCCGGAGCCCGGCACTTGGGGAATTCTGGCGGCCATGGGACCGGGCTTTTGCTCCGAACTGGTGCTCCTGCGATGGTAGAAACCTACCCCTTGCGCCGCCGCGTCTAACATTCGACGTCTATGAAGAAGTGCGCCGTTCTGCTGGCAGTTTCCCTCCTGAGCGCACAATCCCCTCCGGGACAATATCCGCCGGCAACGTACCCGCGCAGTCCGTATCCGGGGCAAAATCCCCCGCCTCCTCCTGGCCAAGCTCCGCCCGGCCAAACCGGTCCTCCTGTTCCGGGTACCGTTGCGATACCCAAACGCGATAAAAAGAACGACAAAAAGAATCAGAAGGATGCCGAGGCGGTGCTGGCCACCATCGAGGCGGACGGCCGGACCATATCGCGCGAAGCGACCAAGCTGGTAGTTGCGACCAACGACGGCCGGACATTAACGATGACCGTCACGCCCACGACGAGTTTCACCGGAGACATCACTAAAGACGCATGGGTCCATGTGGTAGCCGCTGAAGACGGCGAAGCATTTCTCACTGCCCTGCGGGTCAATCTGCTGAAAGATCCGCCCCGCTCTCCGGATGTCCAAGACCAAGCCGCTCCCGCGGCTCTCAGCGAATCTACGTCCGAAGCGCCAGGCCGCCCGATTCTGCGGCGTGGCAAACCAAAACACGCGGACTCCGATACCGGCGATATCGCCGAAGCGTCCGCGCCCAAGCCAAAGCTCGCACCAGCTAAACCGAAATCCGATTCTATGGACTTCACAATCACTGCCGCGGACGCCGCCAAGGATGCCGTCTACAAGGACGACGCACGCATCACGCAAACCAGAGTATGGGCCACATCCTTTACGGAAGGACTGCCGAACTTCGTCTGCCAGCAAGTGACCACGCGTTACCTCGAAGAATCGAAATCGTCCGGCTGGCAGCCGCTCGACGTGGTCACCGCCAAGGTTGTCTACGAGGACGGCAAGGAAAAATATCAGGAAATCACCGTCGGCGGCAAGCGTACCAACAAAGGCATGATGGAGTTGGGCGGCTCCACTTCAACCGGCGAATTCGCTTCCATTTTGATGAGCCTGTTCGAAGGACAGCGCGCGCAATTCCGCTTCTCCGAATCGACTTCCTTGACTGGCGGAGTGGCGGCTGCGGTGTACGATTTCAAAGTTCCGCTGCGCCATTCCGATTGGACGATTACGGTGGGCGGTCAAT
>JAICIH010000518.1 GCA_025924475.1 Bryobacteraceae bacterium | reverse complement strand
TCCGGTGCTGTTGCGCACAAATGCGACGGGAATCGTGTCGGCCGCGACGTTCCAGGGGAAGGGAAATAGCGAAAACCGATGGTTGCTGTTATCCGGCTCGCCGGGCATCGGAAAAGAACCGGCGGAGTAGTTGGCGACGCGCACGCCCGCTTCCGTCCAGTTGCCGCCGAGGTCCAATGTAACCAGCTCGGCGCCGCCCTGATTAATGTAGTGCTGGCGGCCGTCGGCAACCACCGTAGGCGGTTTCAGCAGCACCTGGACGTCTTGCGAAAAGGTGCTGGTCGCGCCGCGAAAGTCGTTAGTCTTGGTTTTCAGGACAATTTTGGCCGTGCCTTCTTTCAAAAAGCCAGCCTGGTGCTTGCCGGCCGTGAAGGAATAGACGCGGTTTCGTTGCCGCGACTTGGTTTTGTCTTCATAGACGGTCTGGCTTTGACCGCCTTGCTCGACCGATGCGGAAAAAGATTTGACGCCGGCCGGATCGTCTACTTCGACGACGATCGGAGTGACCGTACCGATGGCAGGTACGGGCCTGGCAAATTTCAGAGTCGCTTTCTTGCCGGAAAACCAGAACCAGCCAAGCACCAGCAGCACGACGGCTGCGAGAACTGCGACGATGCGCTTCAACATGTTTTAATGACCCGGCGTCCTTCTATACGATAGTTGCCGCGAGCGATCCAAGCTATCGCCTCGGAATAGATTTTATGCTCCTCTACCAATATGCGCGCCGATAATGTTTCGACGGTGTCGCCGTCGAGAACGGGCACCGCCGCTTGCAACAAAATCGGTCCGCTGTCGAGCGTTTCATCCACCAGATGCACGGTGCAGCCGGCGACTTTCACGCCATGGGTGAGCGCCTGATATTGCGCATCCAGACCTGGGAACGCCGGCAGAAGAGACGGGTGGACATTCAGGATGCGCCCCGAAAATTGCGAAACGAAATGGCCGCTGAGCAGACGCATGTAGCCGGCCAGGCATACCAGCTCGATATCATGACGCTTCAATAAATCAACAACTTGCGCGTCAAATTCGGCGCGATCGATGCCTTTGGACTCGATGGATGCGCAGGGATAGCCGAGTTCGCGGGCCAAGGCCAAACCGGGCGCGGCGGCGCGATTTGAAAAAACGAACCCAATCTCGCAATCGAGCCTGCCGCTCTCGATATTACGGGCAATGGCTTCGAAATTCGAACCACGGCCCGACAAAAGGATACCCAGCTTCACGAAAAGATCACCCTCGCGCCGTGCGGTGACGGCTGCTTCACGACGCGGCCGATCTCATAAAACGGCTCGCGCATCTTCCGGAGAATTTGCGATACGAACCCAATTTTCTTTTCCGCCACGACCATCACCATGCCGACACCCAGGTTAAAGGTGCGGCGGTAGTCTTCTTCGGGTATATCGCCGATGCGCCGGAGAAGCTCAAAAATCGGCTGGTCGGGCCAGGAAGTGCGGTCGATCTGGGCGGCGAGGCCGCGCGGCAGGATGCGTGGGACGTTGTCGGTAAGGCCGCCGCCGGTGATATGCGCGGCGCCTTTCAGATATTTTGCCTTGTGCAGAGCCTGGATCGGGGCTAAATAAGAACGATGGATTTTGAGCAGCTCATCGGCCAGCGTGCCGGACAGCTCGCGCAATCTGGTGTCGAGTTTATGACCGGCGATTTCGAAAAGCAGCTTGCGGGCGAGCGAATATCCGTTGGTATGAAGGCCTTGAGAGGGGAGGCCGAGAAGCACGTCGCCGGCTTCGATTTCCGCGCCGGTCAGCATGCGCCTGCGCTCCACCACGCCCACAATGAATCCAGCCAAATCGTATTCACCGGGCGCGTACATACCGGGCATTTCGGCGGTTTCGCCCCCAATCAATGCGCAGCCATTGCGTTTGCAGCCGCGAGCGATACCCGAGACCACGCTGCCACAGACTTCGGCATTGAGCCGGCCGACGGCGAAATAGTCCAGGAAAAAGAGCGGCGTCGCGCCCTGTACGGCGATGTCGTTGACGCAGTGATTCACCAGATCTTCGCCCACGGTATCGTGGCGGCCGGTTGCGAAGGCGATTTTTAATTTGGTGCCGACTCCGTCCGCCGAACTTACCAGCACCGGATCGCGCCAGCCCTTCAGCGAGAAACCCGCGCCGAAACTGCCAATGGAAGTGAGGACGCCGGCGGTCAGCGTCTTGGCGGCGTGCCGCTTGATGAGCGACACGGCCCGATCGGCTTCATTGATGTCGACTCCCGCATCGCGATATGTGGTTTTCCTGCTCACCGAAGGATCAGTTTAGCGGATGGGGAAAGAAAGGCAGACGGCAAGACCGTCTGCCCCACCATAGAGCCCTCATTGCTGAGGGAAAGTGAAATCACCGTTATAACCGTTGCCCGCGTCCTGGTAAAGAGCGGCCGGCTTCAGCGGCTTGGAATCCACGGACGGCACCGGCATCGAGATTTTCCACTCGAGTTTCTGGCGCCTGGTCAACTCTTTTACCATCGGCACGATTACGGCCCTGGCTTGGTTTTTCTTGGATTGCATGGCTGACGAATAGCATCCAGCGCTTTCCGCCCGAGTAAGAACAGGGCGCTTTGTGCAATGCTGTCAGCGCGTTACATACTTCGCAAAGTTTGTGACTCAGGAAGAGAGACATGCACGGTACCACATTCCGAGCGCAACAGATCGCGAATGGTGATAGCGCCTAGCACACCATCGATTGCGCCCTGGAGGGAGCGCCAAAGAGAGCGAATGGAGCAGTCGGTGGAGTGCGCGCAGGTAGCCTCGCAGCCCGAATGGCGGCTGCAGAAGCTGTCTTCGAAGATTCGGCCGCCTAGGACAGTCAAAGCATCGCCGACGCGGATACGTTCTGCGGGAAGCGCGAGCGTATAGCCGCCTGCTTTACCGCGCACGGCGGTCACAAATCCGCCCTGGCGCAAAATGCGCATCAGCTTACCGACGTAGGGCTCCGAAATGCCTTCGCGGCGGCTGATTTCGGGAATCGTAACACTTCCGCCCGCGCCTTGGCGCGCGACCTGTAGCAGGCAGCGCAATCCGTATTCGTCGTGTGAACTCAGCTTCATCGCTGTAATTTGGCTAGCGGCACAACGTCCCGTCCGAGTTTAGGGCCGATATCGAACCCGAGAGCCAGCTTGGCGGCATCCGACATTTTGTCGCGATCCCAGGGCGGATCGAAGACCAACTCAATTTCAGCGGACGTCACCCCCGCAACGCTCAAAACTCTCTGTCGAACCTGATTGGGCAGGATTTCGGCGACAGGACAGTTCGGCGCGGTCAGAGTCATTTTGACGACCACGCTCCCTTCCGGCAAGACCTCCAGATCGTAAATCAGCCCGAGATCGTAGATGTTCACTGGAATTTCCGGATCGTACACGGTCTTCAGAGCTTCAATAATCGAGCTGCGCAAATCCTGGGCCACAAATTACTCCGTCGAGACCGGTTGTCCTTCACCGCGAAGAGCGGCGCGC
>JAICIH010000517.1 GCA_025924475.1 Bryobacteraceae bacterium | reverse complement strand
TTTGCGCGAAGGCGTACATGCCGTGGGCCTTGCGATGGACGCGGCTCATCGACGGGTCTCGGGTGTATGTCTGGAATCCGGTGAAGTGGTTCCCGCCGAATTGGTGATCGACGCCACTGGCCGCGCCTCTCGCCTGCCGCAATGGCTTGTGGCTCAAGGATTCCAACCGCCTCTGGAGACCGTCGTCGATGGCCACCTGGCATACGCGAGCCGCCTCTATCGGAGGGAGACCGTGCCGGCTTCGCCTGGCTTGCCGCGCGAATGGAAGACCGCTTTTTCTCAGGCTGCGCCGCCCGCGTTGCGGCGCACCAGCCTCGCCTTTCCCATCGAAGAGGATCGCTGGATCGTCACCCTGGCCGGCGGTGGAAGAGATTATCCGCCCGTGGATGAAGCCGGTTTCGCCGCGTTTGCGGAATCGCTGCCCAATTCCGGAATACGCGATGTGGTCGCAAGCTCGGAGCCGCTCTCCAGTATCTACTCCCATCGCGGCACGCAAAATCGGATGCGCTATTACGAACGGGCTCAAATGCCAGCCGGATTATTGGTAACGGGAGACGCTGCCTGCTGCTTCAACCCTGTCTATGGGCAGGGCATGACCACTGGTGCAATGGGCGCGCTCATTCTGCGTGATTGTCTTCGACACAGGCGTCTCAACCGTTTTCAGCGCCGGCTTACGCGCCAGATGCAAGCCGCTTGGCTATTTGCTACTAGCGAAGACGTTCGCTATCCGGGCGCGGAGGGCGCCACCCTCAGTCTCAAAATTCGTCTTATGCAGCGCTATATGGACGCTGTCTTACAGCTATCGTTGCGAAGCACGCGCATACGTGCCTGCTTCTTGCGGGTGTTGCACATGCTGGCCCCGCCGGCGCTTCTTTTTCGACCGGATATAATGCTGCGGGTTTTATTTCAACACGGAGCATCCCGATGAGCGCCAACACCGTCCCTGTCGATAACGCCGCCTACATCATGGGCAGGACGAGCGAAGAATATACCCGGCTCAAACGTCAGGCGCAAGTCTGGGAGCCGATGACCAGATCGGTTCTCGAGCAAGCCGGCATCGCACCCGGCATGAGTTGTCTGGACGCCGGCTGCGGACCCGGCGAAGTCATGCGGCTCATGGCCGGATACGTGGGTTCCAGCGGCAGGGTCGTGGGCCTCGATGCGGACGCCGCAATCGGCGCCGAAGCTCTTTCCGCTTTGCACGGCGCGGGCTTCGCGCAATGCAGCTTCCGTCAGGCCGATCTGACCGCGACCGAGCATGTAGACGAAGCTCCGTTCGACCTGGTGTTTGCGCGCCTTCTGCTTTTTCATATACGGAAACCGGCTGACGCCTTGCGGCGCCTCTATAGCTGGGTCAAGCCGGGTGGACGCATCGTCATCCAGGATTACGATACGACGGCGGTTGATAACGAGCCCACCCATGAGGTGATTGCCGAATTCAAAAACGTTTGGTCCGGTGTTTGTAAAAGAGCCGGTCTGGATGAACGCATCGGCCTGCGTCTTCCGCACCTATTTTCGGAAGCGGGTATCGGCCGTCCCGATGGCACGGATGTCGCCGGTTTGTTCTTACCTATGGATGTGAGTTGGCAGATGGTGACTGGCGTCTATCGCAGCGTGCTGCCGCTTGCGCTCCAGTTTGGGCTCACCACCAAGGAGCGCAGCGAGTGGTTTTGTGAGCAGATCGCCGGACCGGATCTCGCCAATTTCCATGTTCGCTGGCCGCTGCTGATGAGCGCGTGGAAGCAGAAGCCACTCTAGGGTGAACCCGACGAAGCGTCGAGAGGAGTCTCGGCACGCATGAGTCCGCGCAAGAGTGCGTGCCCCACATGAATAGCAGTCTGGCCCTACAATAAGAGGATGAGCGGCTTTTCTCCGCGAATTCTCTTTCTTACCCTATTGGGGGCCGGTCTCGCCTTGTCCCAACAATGGCAGACGGCGAACGCCCTACCGGGTGTAGATCTGCAAGGGCTGACGGCCGCACAGAAGGCCACCGTGCTCAAAATCCTGCGCTCGCAAGGCTGCACCTGCGGCTGCAGCATGAAACTCGCGCAATGCCGCATAGAAGATCCGGCTTGCGCTTATAGCACCGGCCTCGCGGGCACGGTCGTCGACGCGGTGAAGCAAGGAAAAAATGAAGCCGACGCCATTGCCGCGGCGAATGGTTCCCGTTGGGCGCATCCCGAAGGCACCGGCAAAGTGCTCGATGATCCGATCACGATTCCGGTCGCAGGCTCGCCCGTAACCGGCGCCGCGAACGCGCCCATCACCATCGTCGAGTTCTCCGATTTTCAATGCCCCTACTGCATTGCCGCAACGCCCGAAATTCAGGCGCTGCTAAAGGCTTATCCAGGGCAAGTGAAGCTCATCTTCAAGGAGTATCCGCTGGAGACACATTCCCAAGCTTTTGGCGCAGCCGCAGCCGCTCTCGCCGCTCATAAGCAAGGCAAATTCTGGGCAATGCATGACGCCATGTTCGACCACCGCGATCTCTCGAAGCCCAATCTGATCGCCATAGCCAAAACCGTCGGACTCGATGTCCCGCGCTTCGAAAAAGACATGGAATCGAAAGAAGTTCGCGATGCAATTGCCAAAGATGTGGATGACGGCGAGCGCGCCAATGTCGAAGGCACACCGACGATTTTCATCAATGGGCAGCGTTACAACGGCGCAATTCAGTTGCAGTTTCTGAAGCCTTTGATTGACGCCGAGTTAAAGCGTTCGAGTGATGGACAGGTAGCCAAAACCGTTCCGGTTCGGCCGGTTGCAAATCGCTCTGCCACCGCCGCCCGCAGCGCAGCCGCATTCTCTGCGGTGAAGTGAAATCTCTTACAACTTAGAAGCCGGAATTCTGCAACGCCCCAATTCCCCTTCATGATTCCCTCCGGCGAGTGGTCGGCCGAGCCCGTCAGCGCGTGTCCGATCTCATGCGCCATCGCCGCGCCCAGCATGCTGCCGATACTCGGCATGCCTTTCGTAGCAAAGAACACTTTCTCGACCCGGTCGTAATAGACCGTCACATGTGCACCTTCGGAGACAAACGGCAGCGCATAACCGAGTTCGTTTTCGGAAAAATCTCCCGGCGGGCCAATGAGAAGCCGCGCCACCAGGTATCCTCGGGTGTCGGGCGTGTGTCCCGGCGTCCATACGGTCAGATGTCCTTCCGGGGAAGTCGCCGCACCCTTCTCCCAAATGACGTTCACTCCCGCTTCAGCCAGTACTCGCCCGGCCGTATCGGTAAGGTGATCGAGCGTTCCAGCCGACATATGCACCAGATCGTAAAGCCGGATCCGCAAGGTTTCGCCGTCGCAAAGCACCGCGAACAATAACCCGAGCGTCAAGCGTTTCACTTGCGCCCCAAATTTGAGCGAAACCGGACGGCAGATCCATGGCGCGGGTCTAATTTGTCAATACAACGGAGTTATCGCGCTAAGTAATTGACGAATGGATACCTTCCGGAAAAATCTATCGAACTACT
>JAICIH010000516.1 GCA_025924475.1 Bryobacteraceae bacterium | reverse complement strand
GAAGTCCAAAGCACACCCATGCTCCCGAAACTGGCAACACGGCGAATCTGTGCGCGCACGTCGCGCGCCGTGGCGGGATCGAGCGAGGCAGTTGGCTCATCCAGCAGCAGCAGTTCCGGCTTGTTGAGCATTGCCTTCGCGAGCGAGACGCGCGTCTGTTCGCCTGAGGAAAGCAGCCCGCACTTCGTATTGCGAAAACGTTCCAAATCGAATTCCTGGATGACTTCCTGAATGCGTCGCGTGAGATTCGGCACTCCGTAAATAAGCCCGAATACACGCAGGTTCTGCCACACGGTGAGATTGCCCGGAAGCGGCGCATAAACGGCCGAAAAATTCGCCTTCTGAAGCGCCGCTTTTCGCCTGCGTGCGAGATCGATGCCGGTAATGGCAATTTTCCCGCACGTTGGTTCGAGCACGGCGAGAATCATGCTGATCGTGGTGGTCTTGCCCGCTCCATTCGGCCCCAGCAGGCCCACGATTTCGTTCGGAGCAACCGAAAACGAAATATCGTCCACCGCCAGTGTGTCACCGTAGCGTTTGGTCAGGTTTTCGACGGCTAAAACTTCACCCACATCTCCATTAGTACATTGGGATCTATGACGGTTCAGCGCAACATGGTCACCACCGCCTTCACCCTCGATGGCTATCGCATCCAACGCAACTTAGGCATCGTTCGCGGCATAACTGTCCGCTCCCGATCCATTTTCGGCACCATCGGCGGCTCGCTCCACACTATCGTCGGCGGCAACATTACCGCTTTCACCAATCTCTGCGAAAAGGCCCGCCAGGAAGCTTTCGATTTAATGCTGCAGCATGCTGGGGAGCTCGGCGCCAACGCCGTCATCGGCATGCGCTACGACGCTAACGAAGTTATGCAGGGTGTCACCGAAGTGCTCGCCTACGGAACCGCCGTCTTTGTCGAGGCCGCCTGAACCGGAAATGCCTGACGACGCACCCAGCCCTGCCCGCCTCGAAGCTTTTTCCGACGGCGTGATCGCCGTCATCATCACCATAATGGTGCTCGAGATCAAAGTCCCTCATGCCAACGGCTTCGAAGGCCTGCGCCAGCTTGCCCCGGGGCTCCTGATCTACTTAATGTCTTTTTCATTCACCGGTATTTACTGGCTCAATCACCAGCACCTGGCAAAGCGCGTGAAGAAGGCCGGACACATGATGCAATGCGCGAACCTCGCCTTTCTCTTCTGCCTGTCCCTTTTGCCGCTTGGCACCGCCTACGTTGTCGATAAAGAGCTTACCGGGTTCGCAGTCGCCGTATATGCCACATCACTGCTGATTGCTGCGCTCGCTTTCCTTTGGTTTCGCCTGAGCGTACACCGTCATCTCAATCAGCGCGGCGAGATGCAAAAGGAAGACCGCTGGGGCCTGCAAAGCCATCTTTTGAGCATCCTGGTCTATCTCGGCAGCATCGCCTGCGCTTCCTTTTATCCTCGCGCGGTACTCGTTGTAATTGGATTGCTAACTTTCCTATGGACGCTTCCGAATTGGTCGACACGCCAGATTAGGACGCGAGAGTAGACTCCCCGCTGCTATGTAGAATACGATATATAATCGATTCTTTTCCGGGATTACAGGTATGTCGTTCGACAATCTCGCCTCGGTACACACGGAGGGCGGCATTCTCTTTGCATATTTCGGAACCAGCGTGCTGGTGCGGATCATGGCTAGCGGCCGTGCGTTTGAACACATTGAAATCCACGTGCAGCCGGATCTTCACCTTCTGCTCTTCACCGCCGAAATCGCACTACTCACCGGCTTCCTGTTTGGGTTAGCGCCGGCATGGCATGCCTTCTGGTCGGCTCCGGCATCTGCTTTGCGGCAAAGCGGAAGTCGGCGATACATGGTTCTGGAGCATGTTTGGCAAAGGCTTGGTGATGGCGCAGGTGGCCCTATCGATTTTCTTGGTTTCGTCGGCTGCCATCTTTTTGAATTATCTGTCGCGATTACGCAATTTCGATCTTGGTTTTCACAGTGATCATGTCCTTTTAGTAACCCTCGATTCGACTCGCAGCGGATTCACGCCAGAGAATCTGGCCGCGCTGTATCAAGCTCTGCTGCCTCGCCTGGAAGCCATTCCAGGTGTGCACTCCGCTTCGATTAGCGGCTGCACTCCGCTCCAGGGTTGCGGGACTCCGGGCCGTTACATCTTTGCCGAAGGACATGTGGAGCAGGCTGAGGACAGGCGGCGGGTGAGCGTGACGTTTGTATCGCCGCGATATTTCAAAACCTTGGGCATACCGCTTCTTGCCGGGCGCGATTTCACTTTCCGGGATGCCAAACGATCTCGCGTAGTGGTGATCAATCAAGCTATGGCGCGGCGGTATTTTTCCGGCAACAATCCCATCGGCAAACACATCACCGTCGATAAAAACGCGAGCCCTGGATGGTTTGGCAACGATCAGCCTTATGAAATTGTGGGATTGGTGGGAGATGTGAAGGCAATCGAAATTCGCGACCCTGCTTATCCCGCCATGTACTTCAACATGTTCCAGGAAGACCAGCTCATGAATCAGCTCGAACTGCACACCACCGCCCGTCCGGAGTCTCTCTCCGAAACAGTACGGCGGGTCATAGGAGACCTGCTAAAAAACGTGCGCGTCTCCAGAATGACAACCCTCGCTCGCCAGGTAGGTTCGAACATTGTTCCGGAACGCCTCATTGCACCTCTCGCAATTCTTTGGCGTGCTTGGCATCGTGCTCGCCGGAATCGGAATGTACGGGCTGTTGGCCTATACGGTCGCGCGCCGGACAAACGAGATCGGCATTCGAATGGCGCTCGGCTCGACCGGTAGGGATGTACGCAGCTTGGTATTACGAGATGCAGTCCGGATGGTATGCGGCGGGATCATCGCCGGCATCGTGCGGCTGCTTTTGACCCGGCCGCTGGCTGTGAGCCTTATTCCGAATCTCAAGCCTGATACCACGGCGGCGTCAATCTTCGGTAGTTGGATCATCATCTCGGTTGCGCTGCTCGCCGCGTATGTGCCGGTACGCCGGGCCGTTCGCGTCGATCCCATGTTGGCATTGCGGCACGATTAGATGTTTCGCGCCGATCACGAACGTCCATCGCCATTGAGCGGCGTCCGGCTCGAAACGGCTCCACTCCCGGGAAGCTCGCGTCTCGTAATCACACGATCGATAATCCCGTATTCCAGCGCCTGTCGTGAATCCATAATGTAATCGCGGTCCATATCGCGTTCGATTTTCTCGAGTGGCTGCCCGGTGGCATCGGCCATGAGCTTGTTGAGAACTTCCCGCGTGCGTAAAATGTCCCGCGCCTGTATATCGATATCGGCTGCTTGGCCTCCCAACCCCGACGCGTGCGGTTGATGAATAAGAACGCGCGCATATGGCAAGCTATAGCGCTTGCCGCGTTTTCCCGCCGCCAATAAGATGGCCGCCATCGAGGCCGCCTGGCCGATACAATACGTCACAATATCCGGCTCAACCAGGTTCATTGT
>JAICIH010000515.1 GCA_025924475.1 Bryobacteraceae bacterium | reverse complement strand
GTGTCCAGCCTGAGAAAAAAACCGGCCGGACACGTTCGCTTGCTGGTGCCTCGGCTGGCAGCAAGCACCGTGCTTGCACCAAAGCTCGGTCAGTTCGCACGGAAGTACCCGGAAATCGTGCTCGACATCACCACTAACGACAGCCGCTTGGACATCGTAGCCGAAGGGTTCGACGCTGGCATTCACTTCGGGGAATACATTGAGAAGGATATGATCGCGGTTCGCGTGTCTGCGGACCTCAGACCCGTGATTGTGGGATCGCCCAGTTATCTCAAATCGCATGGAAAGCCGAAACTACCGCGTGATTTACTGCACCATCGATGTATTAACTTCCGGCACGGCGATGCCGGCTTATATCGGTGGGAGTTCGAGAAAGGAAAGACATCTTTATCCGTTGCCGTTAGCGGGCCGCTGATCGTCGACGATTTGGATCTGGTCATCCGTGCTGCACTAGATGATGTCGGGCTTGCTTATATGGCGGAAGAGAATGCAGCGGCGCACCTCGCGAGCGGCGCACTGGTGCGAGTGCTAGAAGACTGGTGCCAGCCCTTTCCTGGTTTCTTCCTTTACTATCCGAGCCGGCGGCAACAGCCGGCTGCCCTTTCGGCCTTGATCGATGCCCTTCGTATGTAGGTTCAATAACGCAGGCTCAGAGAGAATCGGCACATTCGGTTAACGACGCTAACCTGTCTCTTATGCCAAGCTGGAACCCGACACAACACGGCACTTTCTTAGATTCGAGGACCCGCCCATCACGCGATCTGGTGCAGCGAATCAACATCACTGCACCTCAGCGGATCATCGATTTGGGCTGTGGTCCCGGCAATAGTACGGCGGTATGTGCGGAACGCTGGCCTGCGGCATTCATTGTGGGTTTGGATAGTTCACCGGAAATGATCGCCTCAGCTCGCGCTGCGCAGCCGGATCGCTGTTGGATTGTTGGCGACATTCGTGAATGGACGTTCCAGCCGTTGAAGGCCGGGGAACAGTTTGACCTAATCTTCTCCTCTGCGGCGTTGCAATGGATTGAGGATCATGCAACTGTTTTTCCGCGACTGATTGAGAAGCTTTCACCGGGCGGGTGCTGGCTGCACAGATGCCTGCATACGATGCCGTCCCGAACAGGTTAATGCGGGAAATGGCTGCAAGCCCACGTTGGCGCCAATGGTTTCCAGATGGACGGGCCAAGGAATGGCGTTCTCACCACCTGGAGTTTTACTACTCAGTTCTTGCGCATGGCGCGAAATGGCTTGATTTATGGGCGACCGACTATTTGCAGATCATGCCTGACGTCAACGGAATTGTGGAATGGTACAAAAGCACTGGCCTACGGCCATATCTGGATTGCATCGAGGACGAAGAGCAGCGTGCGGGATTTCTCGACGAATATCGATCTCGCCTTGATCCGTTTTATCCAATGTCCGACGGGGGCGGCGTTCCATTTCCGTTTCGGCGGATATTCATTGTTGCTGGAGTGTGACTGTGTGGCCGGCGATCCGAACCAGCCAGGCGTCGAGATGAGTCGCGACGCGGCACGCAAAGTGCGTGCGCTACGAGGGCTGCGATCGACCGGTATTTTTCAGCAAGTGCTGAAACTGTGCCTTATCGCGAATTGGGTCGAAACGCGGATCGACTCGCAGCAGAATCAGCCAAATGTCATGCTGCTCCCAGCATTCATTCAGTGATTGGAGCGCGAGATCGTGGGCCCCGGTCCCCACACAAACGACGCTCTTCCAGTAGGGCGAGACGTATCGCCGCTGGGACATTTCCTCGAGCTCCTCGAGTGTTCGCCGGGCTTCCTGTGGCTTACCGGCTAACGAGTAGGCGTGGCCGAGAGCGGCGATGGCGGCGGGATTGTGGCCCGAGCAGGAACGAGCGTTCTGAAACTCGATAATGGCCTCATCGATCAGGCCTGTCTGTTCATACGCGAGGCCTAGCGTGTGTTGCGCGGCTGCGAATTTTGGCTCCAAAGTGAGTGCTTTCCACGATTGCTCGATCGCACCTTGAAAATCGCGAGCCAGGTAGAGAAGCCAGGCCATTTGCATGCCGATTACCACCGAGAGGGGATCCAGCTCCCGCGCGCGCCGGATCTCTTCCAGCGCTTCATTCAGGCGTCCCGTCACGGCGAGAAGAGTGGCATACACCTGGCGGGCGCCGGCATAGCCTGGATTGCTTTGCAGAGATCGGAGACACTCCGATTCGGCGCCGGACCAATCGCGATCGAACAGCTCCTTTATGCCGGCCAGCGAAATCCACGCTTCCGGCAATGCATCGCCAATCCGGAGAGCAGTCGCGATCAAGGGCGCGGCCCGGCGATGCGCTTCACCAGGAGACATGGCGCCTAGAAGGGCCCCGAGAGTGTATGCATTCGCGAGGCCCACGTAGGCCAGCGCAAATCCTGGATCCTGGGCAATCGCCGATTCGAAATAAGCGATACCCTTACGAAGATCGTCCTCGCTCAGCTTGCTCGCAAAGTATTTCCCTTTGAGGTAATCCTGCTGAGCTTCGAAATTGCCTTTCTGGGCCGGCGCCGTTTCCGCTATCGCCTCAACCGGCATGAGGAAGCGATAGCCGAGTCCGGGAAGTGTTTCGATGTACCGGCAGTTTCGAAGCGAGTCGCCCAAGACCTGGCGAAGGGTGTTGACCGCGGTATTCAGACCGTGGTCGAAGTTCACATGCAGATTGGGCCAGAGTTGCCGCATTAGTTCTTCCCGTCTCACAAGTAAGCCAGGATTGCGTAACAGCAGCTCGAGTACTTGAAAAGGCTTGTGCTGAAGCCTTACCCTGAGGCCCCGGCTGCGTAACTCGCGCAGCTCCAGATCCACTTCGAAACTTCCAAATCGAAACTTGCTTGGACCGGGCGGCGATTGAGACGCCCGCCTGTTCGTTTGATCCATCATTCCGTCTTTGACGCGCGGAGCGAACTTGTTGTAGGACGGCCTCTTAACAATTGAGAATTTCTTGATCTCCATTTGAGGGCCAGAGCGGGGCAGTTCTTCGTCTCAAGCGGTTGTACGGATTCAAACGCTCTGACGTTCCGTAGAACTCGAAAAGGAGATTACTCATGTATTCCAGATCAAACCGTATTTTGGGCCTCGCGGCGCTTGCCGTGGGGCTAGGCCTAACGGCGCAACGTGCTAGTGCGCAAGAAGCAGAGACTTTTCATCTGCCGTTTGCAGCGCACTGGGGCCCGATGGTCCTCGAATCGGGAGACTACAGACTTTCGGCCCCGACCGGACAGTCAGGGGGCCATTTGATTTTCGTTTCCCAACCCGGCCATAACAAGATGGTGCTGGCACAGTCAACCGAGATACAGCCACGTCGCTTCGATCGCAGTTCTCTCGAGCTGGTAAACGTCAATGGCGCCTATTTTGTCAGGCGGTGTAGATCGGCGGTTACCGGTCAAGTATTCACCTTCCCTGTGCCAAAGGCCACGCCAGAAACAGAGATGGCTTCCGCCGCGGTGAAGTCAGTTCCCGTT
>JAICIH010000514.1 GCA_025924475.1 Bryobacteraceae bacterium | reverse complement strand
GCAGGGTGCCCGTTCGCAGCGGCCGGTCCGTGAGCACGGATATCTCGGCCTCAGTACCTTGCACTGCGCGTATATCGCCGCCCGGATCTTGCACTTCGTCCCGCAGCCCCAGTCCTTTGGGGTAATGCAAGGCGACGCGCACGCGCTTCACTCCCGGCAGATCTCGTACACCGAGTTTGTAATGCTTGGATTGTGTGCCTTCGGCCTCGACGTAGTATTCGACCGGATCCGATAATCCGGCAAACAGGAATTGATATCCGTTTTCGTTGGAACGCGGCTGCATACTCGCCGTTTCCCATTTCGGTGCGTCGCCATATTTGGCATGGAGTGTTACGTTGCGCGCTGAGAATCCTTCCAACTGCGCCGTGACGAGCTGATCGGACTTACGCCGCACGGTCTTGTCGCCGGGTTGCACGAGAACTTGGTACAAGGGGCGCTTGCTCGCATTACCCGTTCCAGTCCAGAGCAGGGAAGCGCCGTATCCCCAGTAGCCGGGTCCGGCCGTCACTAGCCAGATCAAAATTGCCGCCGCCACTGCGGCCGTTGCCAACAAGCCGGCGAGCAGACGGGATGGACTGAATTCTTCGGGCTGATGGTCGCGCGCCACGCGCATGGCGTCTTCAGCCACCAATTCCGTAAACGGATTGCTGGTGTCGGGCCGTTCCGCAACCGTGAGCAGGCGCTCGCCAAATCCGGGAACCCGCCGCTCCGCAAGCCGCGTGACCCATCGCTTGTTCAGCCGCCACAAAGGAATCGCCAATGCAAACGATATAGTGGCCGCGATCGCCGCGAATAACAGAAGACGTAGCGGCCATACGACGTCCTCCGCAAATCGCAGCCGGTTCCCGATCGCGACCAGCAGAACCGTAAGAAGCAGCGCCACCACCGTGATCGCCGCCGCTCCGCGCGAGGCGGCTAATATGCGCATTCGCAATTCCAGCCGCCGTAGATAGGTCTGCAGTTGTTCGAGCGCTGTCATACCGTCTGCCTTTCCTTTAAGTAGCGAGTTGCAAAAATCGACTCCACAATCGCCGCCGCCAACGCCACCGCCAACACGTAGCGCCACAAGCTCCACGGTACGGTCTGCTGCTCGACGCCGCCGGTTGCCGCCGTTTGGCTACTCCCAGTATTGCGCCATAAATCGAGCGTCTCGGCTGGTATTTGGCTCAGGTCCGATTCCCGGCGGTCGGCATGTACAGCTTCGAGGGACCGGTGGCCGCTCGCGCGCTGCACTTCATAAAATCCTTCCTTCAGCAGCCCAAAGCTCAGCGCCTTCGCCGCCTCGCCAATTCCCAGCTCATGCTTTCCATCGGGTCCGACCACGTCCGCCGAGGCGCTTTGCTCACGCGTGTGCCGTAAGGCTACCGCGCTACCTGCCACCACGCTCGATTGCGTTTCGTCGCCTCCCGTCAGATAGTGTCCCGACTGAACTACAAACGGCAGAAAGGAAGCGTGCAATGGAAAATCATTGGTCGTGTTGTCGAGCGTGGAAGTGAAGATCAGCATCCGTCCTTCGCCCATGCGCTCTTCTACCAGCAATGGCGACCCGTCTGCCAATTTCGCCACGATGCGCGCGCCGGCCTTCGGCTGGAAGTGCACGCTCTCCAGGAACTGCACATTTTGAAACCGGCCCACACCCGCCAGGGCAGGTGTCTGCTCATCGACATACCCGGCTCCTTGTGTCACGTGCTCGCTCGTGAACCGTTCACCAGCCAGTGGGATCTTCCCGGCGCGCGCGCTATTGCCGCCAAGCGCAATCAGCGCCGCTCCGCCCTTCTGCACGTACGCGCATAACGCCTGGGCGACGTCCTTATCCATCTCGCCCGCGTTGTTCAAAACGACAAAAGCGTACTTCGAAAAATCCTGGTGAGCTGCCCTTTCGAGCGGCGCGGCTTCCACGGTCAATCCGGTGGACGGCGACGATTCCATCGCCGCCTTGTAGTAATACGGCTCGTTCGTGCGCCCGGCGGTGTAAAGAAACAGCACCCGGCGAGGATCTTCGCGGCGTACGGCAAAGCGGAAAACATCGTCTTCCGGAAGATTGTCCTTCGGCTCGATCGTGATCTCGCCCCGGCTTGCACCGTAAGGAACATCGAACGTCAGGAACTCCACTTGCGCGCGCCCATCTCGCGGGACACTGATTTCTTTTGTACCGACCACGTGCTTGTTGATAACGAGCGATACTTTCTTCGAAGCAGCCTCAGCGTGCCAGCCGCTGACGGTCGCCGTCAGCCGCGTCTGCTTCGGATCATAGACTTGCGGCGCGGTGACTACGTTCTCAACCGCCCAGTTCGCGGCATTGCTCTTGCCTACGGGATGAAGAGCGAGGGTGGTATGCGGCCCCAACCGCAAATCGCGAAAATTCGGCAGCGAAGTTTTTTGCATATCGCTGATCAGATGGACGTCGAGCTGCATTCCGCTGGTTTGCTCCATCGCCCGTAAAGCGCGCGTGAACTCGCCATAGGAACTCGTCAGGTCGCCCGGTCCGAGGCTCGCGATCGCGGCGCGCAACACTCCGCGATTCCGCTCGTATTGAGTCAGCGCTTCCAAATGAGAATCGAGGGCCATCACTTGCGCCAGATCCTGGCCGCGCAGGCCGTCCGCGATGCGTCCGGCTTCCGCTTTGGCCTGTTGCATCCGATCCGCCGCACGCATACTAAAAGACCGGTCGAGCACGATCACCGTCAGCTTGCGCCGGCCGGTCGTGCCGGTAGTGCGGTTTATGAAAGGATTCGCGAACGCGACAGCAAGCAGTATCAGCAGCGCCAGCCGCAGTGCGAGCAGCGTTAAATAGCGCAGCCGCCGGTGCCGCACCGAGCTTTGCACGCGGCGTTCGAAAAACATGAGCGAGCTGAATGCCTGCGGCGTGCGTTTGTATTGCCGCAACAGATGCAGCCACAAGGGCAGGGCGACAGCCGCCAGACCCGCCAAAAACCAGGGCGACAGAAAACCCAATCACATCCTCCCTTGCCGGATGGTCAGATATTCCCGCAGCCCTTCGTCGAGCGGCCGGTCGGTACGCAGCAGAAAATAATCGATTCCCGCCTCTTGCGCTTTCGTCTGCATGGCGTTCAAGTGCGCCTGCATCTTCTGGCGGTACTCCACACGCGCATATTCAGGCGATGTTTCGATAGCATCGTCCGTTTCCATATCCACGAGCAGTGCCGCCTGCCCCAGCTTCGGCTCGATCTCGCCGGGATCGAGCACATGGAACAGCACCAGCTCGTTTCCCCGAAAGCGCAGCGGGACGACGGTATCCACTATTTTCTGTGGATCCTCGAAGAAATCGGAAATCAAAAGAGTGATGCCGCGCCGTTTCAGGAACTGCTGCAATGTTACTGGCAAAAAATCCGACATTAACGAATCAACAACTCTATGATTGCTTATTAAATAATGCAGACCCGATTACTACAGATTTCCCAATTGGCCCCCGACTAAATTCTTTTCGGTCATTAAGCTCCTGTGGGAACACTCAGCCCATACCG
>JAICIH010000513.1 GCA_025924475.1 Bryobacteraceae bacterium | reverse complement strand
ATCGGGTGGAAAAACCTTCGGAAAATTAACTTGGCGGGTTGCCAACCCGCCGCGGACTGCCAGTCCGCCCCACAAAACAGCTAATGTTCGCTAGCCGCCTTGGTCTAGGACTTTTTGGCGGCTGACCTTGGCGCCGTCGCCCGGGTGCAATCCGCGGAATACCAATGCGGATAAAATCGCCAGTCCGCCCTGGAAAAAGAAGGCGAGATGCGTGCCGTGGATCATTTCCAAAGAATTGGCGCGCGCGCCGTTCGGAATAAAGAGCGCGGTGGCGAGACCGGCGGCGGCGACACCGAAGCTGATAGAGAGTTGCTGCATGGCGCTGGCGATGGAGCTGGCATTGCTTGCCTCTTCGTCGGATATGTCGGCGTATACGAGCGTGTTGAGGCTGGTGTATTGCAGGGACGCAAAGCCGCCATAGCAGAACGCCAGCAACACGATGGCCCAGACCGGCGTGTGGAGGCCGATGGCGGAAAACAGGGCGACGAGCAATGCGATGACGCCCGCGTTAGCAATCAAGAAAGTGCGGTAGCCAAAACGCGCCAGGATTTTGGAGACTACGGACTTCGAAGCCATGGCGGCGATCGCCTGCGGCATGATGAGCAAGCCCGACTGAACGGGCGTGAAGCCGAGTCCGACCTGATACAGGAGCGGAAGCAGAAACGGCACTCCGCCGAGAGCGAGGCGGGTGAGGAAACCGCCGCCGACGGAGGCGCGAAAGGTGCGAACGGCAAAGAGCCGCATCTGCAGCAAAGGAAACTCGGTGCGCGCGGCGTAGAGTCCGTAGCCGGCGATGAGGGCGAGAGAGATGACGAGCAGCCCGGACATTTCGCGTGAGCTGAGAGTGTGTTCGCCGAACACTTCGAGCACATAGGAGAGCAGGGCGATGCCGGAGCCGAAGAGAATGAGTCCCAAAACGTCGAGCGGCGGCGTGCGTTCCTCGCGGTAGTTCGGCAGATGTAAGTAAACGGTAAGGAGACCGGCGAGCCCGATGGGTATATTCACGAAGAAGATAAATCGCCAGTGAAGATATCCGACGATGAGGCCGCCGGCGATGGGTCCGAGCATAGGGCCGACCAAGGCCGGTATGGAAACGAAACTCATGGCGCGGATCAGGTCGGATTTCGCGAAAGTGCGGATGAGGGTGAGGCGACCTACGGGAACCATCATGGCTCCGCCGCAGCCTTGCAACAAACGAAAGGCGACCAGCAGGTGAATGTTGGTGGAAACGCCGCACAGCAGCGAGCCGAAGGTGAAGACGCCGATAGCGGAAGCGAAAACGCGGCGGGTGCCGAAACGATCGGCCATCCAACCGCTGATAGGAATGAAAATAGCGAGGCTCAACGTGTAGCTGGCAAGCACGGCTTTCATGCTGAGCGCGTCGACGTGCAGCGCTTCGGAAACGGCGGGGACGGCAGTGTTCAGAATGGTGGTGTCGAGCGATTCCATGAAGAACGCGATCGCGACGAGCCAGGGCAGCAGCCGCTTGGCAGAAGCGGACGGGGCCGAGACGGACGATGGAGTGGCGAGGCTCATGAGACGGTAAAAATGGCTTTGCTAGCAATGCTAGCCTGAAGGGCACAAACTATGGCAGGAAGCAGCGATTCGCAACCCCCGGTTCCCGCTGGATTCCGTTCGGGGATTATCACCGCGATTACGGTAATCCTTGGCTTCTCGTTTCTCTTTCTGCGTTCCTGGGCGTTTGAATTGCCGGGAGAATGGACCGCTTCGTCGGCCGTTGCCGCGGTCTTGTTGTTGCTTGCGATTGTGCTGGAATTGACGGCGCTATGGCGAGCATTGCAGTTGAAAGACGAGCAGGCGATTGAATATCAACTAACGTTACGCTGGTTTCTGGCCTCCATTGTAGTGTTGCTAGTCAGCCTGGTGGTGGCTGCCCTATCGTATTCTGCGGAGCCGCACGTTGCTTCAGGGCTGTAGGACGACGGCCATGAGCGAAGCGTCGTCCTGGAAGTCGCCTTTGCAGAATGCGGTGACCTCTTCCAGAATTTTGATGCGGATGGCGTGAACGCCTTCAGGTAACGCGCCCAAGGCGGCGGCGACCACGCGGTGTTGTCCAAACTCGTCATCGCGGGAATCAGCGGCTTCAGTGACGCCGTCGGTGGTGAGGATGAGGCAATCTCCGGGGCGTAGCCGGACGGCGCGGTCGTAATATTCGGCATGGGGGAACAAGCCGAGCACGGTGCCGCCCTCGGTGAGTTTCTCTGAGGCGCCGTCGCGCAGCAGCAGAGGCGGCAGATGGCCGGCATTTTCATAGCGCAGCGTCATCTGCTCGCAATCGATGACGCCATAGAAGAAGGTGACGAATTTTCCGGAGATGGCCGTCGCGCACAGCGTCTCGTTGAGTTTCGAGCACAAGGCGGCGGGACCCGACGAGTCGGCGACAAAGGCGCGGAAAGCCGCCTGAAGATTGGCCATTAGCATGGCGGCTCCCATACCCTTACCGGCCACATCGGCAAGACAGACGCCGATCTTTTTAGGAGAAAGAGCGATGACATCGAAGTAGTCGCCGCTCACGACTTGCGCGGGCTGCCAGGCGCAGGAGATTTGTACGCCGGGAATTTGCGGGATAGTTTTGGGCAACAGATTGGCTTGTATTTCAAACGCGGCTTGCAACTGGGCTTCCTGATCCTGCACTCGTTTCAAGCCCTTGTAGACCTCTTTCCGCAATTGTTCTTTCTCGGCCTCGAGGCGGCTGCGGGTGGATTGGACGGCGTAGGTTCCGATGCCGGTTAGAAAGGCGACCAGAGTGGCAAAACCGACATTGGAGATAAACCAGTGGCCTGCGTCCTGACCTGCCGGCGGATACAGCCAATACAGAATGAGCGCGGCGGCGAGACTGCCAATCGCGCCGATGGGAAGCAGCAAGGCGAGATAGACAATCCAATTGCGCGGAAACGGCTGGTCGAATAAAGGGCCGGCGAGAGCCAGTCCGAAAACCGTTATGTTTCCGGTGACGAATACGAATACCAGAACGCGTGCAATGTCCGGATCCCCGCGGAGAAGCCAAAGGATCAGGGACACGGCGACAGCTACGCCGGCGAGGACGATCTGGAACCAGTGCCCGCTGATTCCGAGCGTCGATCGGAGCGACACAGAAACAACGCTAGGCGACTACGTATGGTTTGCGGTAGTCGCGGGTGAGTAGTTTGTCGGCCTCGTGATCGTTGGCAAATTTCGGTCCGGGCGTGAGCGTGAGCTTGCGGCCGACGCGATAGCTGATGTTGCCGAGATGGCAGAGAGCGGCGCTCAGGTACGCGTTGGCGATCTCATCATGCAGCTCCTTGTAGTTGCGCGAGTGGACTGCGGATAAAAAGTTCTGCATGTGAAGGGCAGTCGGGTCGTGGCCGGGGCCGCGCTCGGCGCGTTCGTCGGCCACCAGTTCATTGCTTTCGCCTTTGAAGGCCTGGAATCCTTGATCGCTCATGGCGGCCCAGCCCTCGGTTCCGTAGAACAGATTGCCGACCATAACGTTTAAAGGTTCGCCCTT
>JAICIH010000512.1 GCA_025924475.1 Bryobacteraceae bacterium | reverse complement strand
CCAAAGAAAAAGGTCTTGTTGTGAACAACCGGTCCGCCCAGCACGGCGCCGAATTCGTTACGAGTCAGACCTGGCTTGGCGTTGCGCGTGTTGAAGAAATCTCGCGCCGCTCCGGCGGCCACGCGATTAAATTCCCATAAGCTGCCATGAAACTCATTCGTGCCCGATCTGGTGACCACGTTCACTACGGCTCCTCCGACTCGTCCGAATTCGGCACCATAGTTGCTGGTAGTCACATGCACTTCCTGCACGAGTTCGGGATTCGGAAGATACACGCTTAAGCCGAGTGTGGGATTCGTGTTATCGACACCATCAACAATCGTGTTGTTCGACGAATTGCCCTGGCCGTTGGCATTGAAGAAGGTGGTTCCCTGCGGATCTTCGAGCGACGTAAAACTTTGCACGGGCGGCGTTACTCCGGGGGAAAGGGCGGCCAACGCCTGAAAGTTACGGTTGGCCAAGGGCAATTCTCTTATGGTCCGGGAGTTGAGATTGCGGGCCACTTCGGCGCTATCGGTCTGCAGCGGCGGCGGCGCTCCTGTGACCTCAACCGTCTCGGTAATGTTGCCTGGCGTCAGAACAGAATCTACGCGCACCACTGTCGAAACGTTCAGCGCAACATCGTCGCGCGTGAATCGCTTGAATCCCGGAGCTTCGATGCTGACTTTGTAGCTCCCGGGGCTCAAGTACGGCAGATTGTAATTGCCCTCGCCGTTCGTAGTAGTGGTTCGGACAACGCTGGTTCCTTGCTGAGTTGCCGTGACCGTTGCGCCGGCAATTGCGCCACCGGAAGAATCGGTCACGTTTCCATTGAGGGTCGCAGTCACAACTTGCGCCTCAGCAATTGTTGTTGTCAGAACCAGGCCAACGATGAAAGTAAATTGCCATCGGCACATAAATAGTCCTGTGCAGCGGTCCTGCTCACAGGAACTATATCAAGGCCGAACTGCGACATCGTTTCGCCGTTCGAGCGCCGCGGTTAATTGCGGCAGACTTCGGCCGGCAACGATCAGGCACGCGGCTGCGATCAGCGGGCAGATGCCCGCGACCAGAATCGCGAAGCGGAAATCTTTCTGAGGTCCGAGACTCCAGCCGGTGACGATGGGAGCGACTGCGCCGGCGACTTGGGAGAGCGTATTCAAGAAGCCGATGGCTCGGCCGACAAGTGAGACGGGAGAGGCGCTTTGCGAGACGGTCCAGAAGTTCGAGCTGGCGATTCCGAAGGAACAGATCGAGAGAACGAGAATGGGCAACACCGGCGCCCGGCCGGTGGTCACGTTGAGGAGCAGGATGGATGCCGCGCCAGTGAGCCCGGCGGCGGCGAACCCGATGCGCACCCAGAACGGCTTGCCGGTTCGCGAGGAAAGACGATCGGCGAACCAGCCGGCGAGAACATTGGTTCCCACCATGACGAACATCGGCGTGGAGAGAATACGGCCCATGCCAAGAGTGGAGTAGCCGCGCGCCATGGTCATGTATGCGGGCATCCAGGTCAGGAGGAAGTACCAGTAATAGGAGAGAAAGAACGACGCGGCGGACATGGTCCAGAAGGCCGGACTCGCGAGAATAGCGCGCCAACGAAGCGCGCCTGGTGCGGAAGATGTAACGGCGGGCGCAGACGATGGCCGGGGAGCGAAATAGAACCATGCCGGAACCCAAACAAGAGCGCAGAGACCAGTGAGAGCGAACATCGCACGCCAGCCGAATCCGGTGAGGAGCGTTGCGCCGAGCAGCGCGCCAATTGCCGGTCCGAGATTTTGTCCGGCGATGTAGATCGAAACCGGGAGACCCTGCTCGCGCGCTGCGTAGTGCGCGCGAATGAAAGCCAGGCTGGCGAGCGGGCCGATTGATTCAGCAAGCCCCAACGCCAGACGGGATGCAAGGATATCGGGCCAGCCACGGCTGAGGGCGATGCTGGCCGACGCGAGCGACCAAACGAAAAAGGCCGAAGCGTAGACGGAACGAATGCCGAAGCGATCGACGAGCAGCCCGGCGGGAATCTGGCAAATGGCATATGTCCAGAAAAACGCGGAGAGCAGCACGCCCATTGACTTCGGGTCGAGCCGGAGGTCGCGCATGATGGTTTCCGCAGCGATGGAGAGATTGCCGCGATCGATATAGCTGACGACAATGCCGAGGAAGACCAGAGCCAGAACGATCCAGCGGCGTGCGGAGGTGTTCGTCATGTGCTGCTGCCGTTAGAATAGCCGTATGACTCAGGGCGACCCCGTGGTCTCGCCTCCGGCGACGACGCGCGAACGAACGGGTTCCCATTTCCGCTGGTATGTTTGCGGCCTGTTGTTCTATGCGACCACTGTGAATTATGTGGATCGCATGGTGCTCGGCATTTTGAAGCCGACCATTGCGCACGATTTGGGCTGGACGGAAACCGACTATTCGGTTTTGACCTCGGCCTTTCAAATCGGATACGCGCTGATGATGCCGATCGCCGGCCGTTTTATCGATTGGCTGGGGCTGCGAATCGGATATCCGATTGCGGTGCTGGTGTGGAGCATTTCGTCCATGGCGCACGCGCTTGCCGGGAACCTCTGGCAGTTCGGTTTGGCGCGGCTCGGACTCGGATTGGGAGAGGCGGCAAACTTCCCGTCAGCTATCAAAGCGGTTGCCGACTGGTTTCCACGCAGGGAGCGCGCGCTTGCTACGGGCCTTTTCAACAGCGGCACGAATATCGGAGCGGTTGTCGCGCCATTAATAGTTCCGGTGCTCGCCGCGCGTTTCGGGTGGCATTCCGCGTTTTTGTTTACCGGCGCGCTGAGCATGTCATGGGTGTTTTTCTGGCTATTCTTCTATCGCGAGCCGGAAAAGCATCCGCGTGTTTCGAAAACGGAGCTGGCTCTGATCCGATCGGATCCGGAAGATGCGGTTCAGAAGCTTTCCTATGCGACCATGTTGCGGAAACGCGGCGCTTGGGCGTTTATTTCCGGTAAATTTTTTACCGATCCGGTGTGGTGGTTTTATCTTTTCTGGATACCGGGATTTCTGCAGACCAAGTATCATGTGGACCTGCTGCACGTGGGCCCGCCGTTGGTGGCGATTTACTTGGCGGCAGACATAGGATCAATCGGCGGCGGGTGGTTATCTTCGTTTTTGTTGAAGCGCGGTTATCCGGTGGGGCGCGCGCGGAAGATTGCCATGCTCGTGTGCGCGCTCTGCGTGATACCGGTGATGCTGGTGCCGGCGGCTGCGGGGAATTTGTGGTTGACGGTCGCGCTGATCGGGCTTGCGGCGAGCGCGCATCAAGGATGGTCGGCAAATCTGTTCACGATTACTTCGGATTGCTTTCCGCGCAGCGCCGTAGGGTCGGTAGTGGGCCTCGGTGGATTATTTGGCGCTATCGGCGGCGCACTTGCACAGCCGGCGATTGGAATCTGGCTCGATTTTTCGAAGGATTCGTATGCACCGTTGTTTTTGGTTGCGGGCTCGATTTATCTGGTGAGCTTGCTGGTGATTCATTTACTGCTGCCTCGGTTTGAGCAGCAGTAGCCCAAAACAAT
>JAICIH010000511.1 GCA_025924475.1 Bryobacteraceae bacterium | reverse complement strand
GTCGGCGCATGCCGCCAGATGTTGGTCATCGGCAGTGCAATATATTCGGCAAACGCGCCGGGGCGGTTGACTCCTACGCCTTGCGTGTGCGCGCACAGATGACGCCGCCCGGCGAGACAATTGCGGCAGCGGCCGCACACGACATGTCCTTCGCCGCTCACCAGCTCGCCGGGATGAAAGTCGCTGACGTTCGATCCGGCGGCGATGATCTCGCCCACGAACTCATGCCCGATCGCCATAGGAACCGGAACGGTCGCGCGGGCCCAGTCATCCCACTCATAGATATGCAAATCGGTTCCGCAGATTCCGGTGTGCGTGACTCGAATCAGAACATCATTGATTCCAATCGCCGGTTCAGGTATATCTTCGAGCCACAAGCCAGGCGCATTCTGCGCCTTCACCAAAGCCTTCACGTCTGTATGGTAAATCGCTCGCTATTGCACGTCCGCCAAATAGCAGCCGACAGCGCGTGTCTTCGTGAACTTTACCGGCTTACCGGATAAGACCGCCATGATGGCGGATTCGAGGTCGTGCGTAGTCGCCCTCGGCCGGGCTTTCCCGAAATCGACAAATTGATCGTCGATGCGGCCTGTATAAATTAGCTTCCCGGATCCGTCGAAGACGGCGGCTTGCGGCGACACAGTCGCTTGGCTGCGCGCGGCAAGCTTGTGATCCGTGTCGCGCAGCGGCTTGCCGGGCAGCTTGTACTGCGCTATCTGCGTTTCAATACCGGCGGCAGTTTCTGCCGGGTCTGAGTAGATCAGCCAAAACTCGACGCCTCGGGAGGAAAACTCGGACGCAATGCGCTGCAGCTCGGGAGCATAGCGATTGCTGATGGGACAATCCGTACGAACAAACAGAAACGCTCTGGCGCGAGCTGTGTCCGCAAACGGATCGATCGGTTTGCCATGCAGGTCGATCGGACCACGGGCGAGAGCAACCGCGCTAAACGCAATCAAAGCGGCGACGCACCTGCCGGTTGCCATATTCCTAGTTTAGTGCCGGCTCGCGCTCCGGCGCTCGAGATCGATCAGCACGCGTTTGCGCTCGAGTCCCCAGCGATAGCCGCCTAGCTCGCCGGTGCCACGAATCACCCGATGACAGGGAATGGCCAGCGCAACCCGATTTTGAGAGCAGGCGCGCGCCACGGCTCGCGCAGCGCCGGGCTGGCCTACTCCAGCCGCTACTTCGGCGTACGATTCCACGCTGCCATACGGAATGGATTGAAGATAGTGCCAGACCTTCATCTGGAATGCCGTGGCGCGTACGTCAATGGGCAAATCGAGCCGGGGCTGCTGGCCATCCAGGTGCTGGCGCAGCGCGGTCATCCAGTTTACGAATTCCTCTGGAAACGGCTCCTGCATCGGCTCGATCCGGGCCGCCGCGTATTCGGCGCGAAGCAGCTGCAGCAATTCCTCGTCGCTCTCACCGAACTGCACGAAGCACAAGCCGCGATCCGTCGCGCCGATCATCATGCGGCCCAAAACGGAATCTACACAGACATAAGAGATCGTCACATCCTTGCCGGCCGCCCGATATTCGGCGGGCGTCATGCCGAGCCGCGTATCTACCCGCTCATAGACGCGGCTGCTCGAGCCAAAACCGGCTTCGTAGATGGCGTCAGTAACCGATGGTTGTTTGCGCAATTCCTGACGGAAGCTCTGTAAACGGTGGGCATCTAAAAATTGTTTCGGACTCAAGCCGACGATTTTCTTGAACGCTCGCTGAAAATGAAAGCGGCTCAAGCCCGCGCGCTCAGCCAGCATTGTGAGCGAGAGTGCCTCCTGCGCATGCGAGCGGATATAGTCGCAGACTTCCTGAATGCGGGTTAGAGCCGGATCGGCGGCGGCGACGTCGGCAGGCCGGCACCGCAAGCAGGCGCGAAATCCCGCGCGTTCAGCATCTTCACGCGTCACAAAGAAACGCACGTTTTTTCTCAAAGGCAACCGGCCCGCACACGACGGGCGGCAATAGATGCCTGTCGTGGCGACGGCGAAATAGAATTTGCCGTCGAAGGAGCGATCGCGCTCTTTGACCGCTTGCCAGAAAAGTTCATCTTGCGCCAGATTATTTTTGTCTTTCGCCATGCTCCTAGTGTGCGGCCGATTCGGGACGACTACTATCCGGTTGTTGCTAACGATATTGCAAATACAATCGAACCGAAAAGCAATGAACCCTGTTTATTCCCTAAACGAGCTGAACCTAACCGACGATATTTTACGTAGCTTCGGTTCACAGAATGATATTTGTTTCGAGCAATTAGCCAGCGTGAGTAACTTAATTAAGACCCAGTGGCTCGCGATCGTCACAGTCCTTTTAGGCGTTTCTGGATGGGCTGGAGTTTACGTCGAACATGCCAATCGTCAGGACGCTATAGATCAATCCGCAAAAGGAGAACTAAACACGCGAATCGATGATCGAGTTGAGAAGAAGCTCGCTCGTATGGTCAATCGGGACGAATTCGCCAAGCAAATTGAGCACGTCCGCACCGAACAGAAAGAAGCATTGCAAGCAATCCATTCCGAGCTTGACAAGAACAATACCCTCATTGCTTGAACGAGAGACGACATAGTCAAATCCGCAAGTAAAGTTGACACTCTCGAAAAGGATGTCCATCTTCTGCTGGAACATCAACTCCGCGCCGCGGCCGATCTCCCGAGCAGTGCCTTGGCTTCACAACTACCCAACGTAGCATTTCTTTACACGATGGCGACGCGCTGCGCCATTTCAGTTCCCGTAGATATCAGCAATTCAATCCGTCAAAAGTTAGCCTCCATTCATCCAGCAGGCCCGGCTTACTGGTCCGTTGCGGCGACGACGATTTCTCAAGAGTCAGCGGCTCTTTGGGGAGGAAGTTTGGAAGTTCAGGGAACTATCAGAGACTCGAGCATTATTCGAAATGAATTTCGTCGACGGCGAGTTATTCTTGATGGCGCTTATTTTGGTGGCAATACATTTATTGAATGTGTCATCGAGTACCATGGCGGCGCAACTTCGTTAGAAGGCAATATTTTTCAAGATTGCCTTTTTGTGGTGTCGCTTTCCGGCGCGCCGCCTCCAGCAGGCCGGAAGATCATACAAACACTTCTGGCTTCAGGTCTTCGATCCGTGAAAAGCGGTTGAAAAGAGTGGATCACCGCCAGCCCCGTCCCGCTGTACATGCGTGCGTTCCCACTTTAGGGACGCCCCAACCCCGTATCTTTCTGGGTTCTGGTGGGCGCGACAGGACTCGAACCTGTGACCTCCTGCGTGTGAAGCAGGCGCTCTAACCAACTGAGCTACGCGCCCGGAGATGAAATACTCTTTCGATTCTAAACCAGCGCCCATTTGCCGCTACGGTAGGCTGAGTCCCATGGGCACTCCGATCGACCCAAACGATGCGCTGGGCATGAATGCGCCCATCGAACGTCGCGATCTGTTGAACTCCACGCTCGTAGCCGCGGGCGGCGTGCTTTTGCAATCGCTGGCGCCGCTGCAGCTTCTCGCGAAAGAAGACTGGACGGGCTTCGGTGGTGTG
>JAICIH010000510.1 GCA_025924475.1 Bryobacteraceae bacterium | reverse complement strand
GCGGCGGCTTGCTCCCATAGCCAAGCGAACCGCCATTTCCTGTTGGCGAACGGACGATCGTGCCAGTAAAAGGTTGGCAACATTCGAGCAGGCAATGAGCAAAACGATGCCGACTACGATCAGCAGGCCGGAGCCGGCGAAGAGAATTGCCGTAGAGCTCGCGCCGTTGCTCGAAAACAAAACTTCTCGAACGGGTTGTACTACGATGCTGTGGTTTTCATCGAATGCCGGATATTGGCGCGCCAAAGCGGCGGCAATGGCGGCCATGTTTGCTTGCGCCTGTGCTTGTGCGATGCCGGGCTTCAACCGTCCCACTCCTTGAAACAGCATTTTGCCGCGATCAGATAATGCGTTCTGCATCTCATTCGGCAATAATTGCTGCGCCATGGCCGCCGGTATCCAAAGATCCGGGCCGAACAATCCGTGCACTCCGATGAATTGGGGCGGAGCGACGCCGATCACGGTGAAAAGCACAGAATTCAGGCGAAGCGTTTTGTCTATAATGTCCGGCGCGCCGCCGAAACGCGACTGCCACGTTCCGTAGTTCATGACCGCGACCGGGTGCGCTCCCGGTGCGCCATCCTCTTCCGGTGAAAAGAAGCGTCCTTTCGAAGGGCGCAGATCCAGAGCCGAGAAATAGTTGCCTGTCACCAGCTCACCGAATATTCCCTGCGAAGCTCCATTTGCCTGCCAGGTGAGCGGGCGCGGCGAGGTATAGCCGGCGAGAGATTGGAAAACTTCATTGCGCGATTGGTAATCCTTCAGATCCGCATAGGAGAGCGGGGAAGGCGTGCTGGCCTTCGACGCATTCGGAGCGTTTGCCAGACTTATCGAAGCAAGCTCGGAAGAATTCGGGACGGGCAGTGGGTTCAGGAGCAGCGTGTTGATGACCGTAAAGACGGTGGTATTCGCGCCGATGCCCAAGGCCAAGGTAAGAACCACGAAGAGAACGAATAGCGGACTTTTCCGCATGGAACGGAAAGCATAGCGAACGTCGCGCCAGAAGTCTTCGAAAAGATTCCTAGGATTGTGGTCCTTGGCAGGCATGTAGTCACTCCTTTTGAATGCAGTATGTAGAGGATGGGTGTCGTCCAATTCGGCGAGAGTCTTGCGGTACGCTTCTTCTTCGCTTGCCCCGGCGCTCAGCAGCGTGCGATAGGTATCTTCCAGATGTTGCTCGAGCTCCTGCGCAAAATCGGCCTCGGCCTCGGCTTTCAGATGCAGCGGCGCGAGCCGATCACGGACGAGGCGCTTCCATTCAGGCATGCTCAATTCCCGTTATGCGGCTGATGACCGCGACGAAATCTTTCCAGCTTTTTTGTTTCGAGCGAAGGATCTTGCGGCCATTAGGCGTGAGACTGTAATACCGCCGGCGGCGCTGCTCCGCTTTTTCCACCCAACGCCCCACGATCAGGCCCTCGGATTCCAGACGATGGAGTAAGGGATAGAGAGAGGTGACATGAAAGCGCAGGGCTCCTCCCGAGCGGATCTGGATCAATTTGGAGATGTCATATCCGTGGCGTGGCTGATCTTCGAGCAAAGACAACACCAGAAGCTCGGCGCTTCCTTTTTTCCATTCGTGGTCGGGCGGGTTAAGAGGCATATAGCTCGGTCTATTATATGGGACAGCCAAATATAAAGCCCGGTCACACATCTCTACGACGGGCGCGGGCGGTTTGTTCCAAAGAAATAAAAAATTACGCCGCTTGCGTACGCGCTGGTCTTAAGGGCGGGTGCGGTTGCCGGCTCGGATTTGCGCAAGGCGCTGGAGCATCGCCTGGACGCGCTGCGGTTGCTGCGCAGCGAGATTGTCTTTCTCGCCGGGGTCGTTTGCCAGGTTATAGAGTTGCGGCTCCGGGGCATTCCCGAGCTCGGTATTTGTATTTTTGTTCATAGCGGGACGATGACTCGGCTCGATCAGCTTCCAATCGCCGTCAACGAGCGAGCGCACACCGGCATCTTCTACTAGCTCACGGCGCCCTTGGGGCGACTTGCCGAGCAGGGCGGGAAGAACGTTCATGCTGTCCGGAGCGGCGTCGTCCCGCAGCGGCTGCCCGCTTAGAGTAGCAAGGGAACTCAGCAAATCTACCTGGCTGACCAGTGCGCTCGATTGCGAATCCGGTTTGACGTGGCCGGCCCAGCTTACGAGGAAGGGAACGCGGGTGCCTCCGTCGAAATTGCTATATTTGCCGCCGCGGAATGGGCCGGCCGGTTTATGGTCTCCGAGCTTTTCGACCGCCTGATCCTGGTAGCCGTCGTCGACGACAGGGCCATTGTCGCTAGAGAAGATGATCAGCGTATTTTCCGTGAGGCCGTTTCGGTCGAGAGCTTTCAGAATTTCGCCGACGGACCAGTCGAGCTCGACGATGGAGTCGCCGCGGGGCCCCATGCTGGTCTTGCCGACAAAGCGCGGGTTGGGCATTCGAGGAACGTGAATTTCGGGCGTAGCGAAATAGAGGAAGAACGGCTCATTTTTGGAGCGGTCGATAAAGGTGCGCGCGTGCGAGGTGAGCACATTGACGATGTTTTCGTCGGTCCAGAGGGCGGACTTGCCGCCTTTCATGTAGCCAATGCGGCTGACGCCGTTCACGATGGCCTGATCGTGCCCGTGGCTGGGCCGCATTTTGAGAAGCTCGGGATTTTGCTTGCCTGTGGGCTCGCCCGGAAACGGATTTTTGTAGTCGACTTGAATCGGATCCTTGGGATCGAGATTCACGACACGGTGGTTTTCGACGAAGACGCAGGGCACGCGATCGAGCGTGGCGGGGATTATGAACGAATAGTCGAACCCAATTTCGAGTGGCCCGGGCTTGATTTCGGTGTTCCAATCGATTTTGCCGTCGCCGAGTCCGAGATGCCATTTGCCGATCGCGGCGGTTCGATAGCCTTGCTGCTTCAGCATGGAGGGCAGAGTGGTGCGTCCCGGCTTGATGATGAGCGATGCATCGCCGGGCAGGATTCCGGTGCCCGGCATGCGCCAGGCGTACTGGCCGGTTAACAGCGCGTAACGCGATGGCGTGCAAGTTGCCGATGGCGAATGTGCGTTGGTGAAGCGAATGCCGCGGCCGGCGATGCGGTCGATGTTTGGCGTATGGACGCGCGTTGCGCCGTAGCAACTGACATCGCCATAGCCGACATCGTCGGCGTAGATAAGCACGATGTTCGGCTTGCGAGTGGATTGCAGGGAGGCGGCGGCAGCGCCACCGGTTAACGAAAGGAATTCGCGCCGGTTCATACGCTATTAGTAGATCACTGCGCTTCCCGCTTGCTTACGCGCGCGGTTCTTTAGGCTCGACGTAACCAAAGAACCCCGACCGTCAGGGAGGGCTTGAGTTCAGCTCAGAACTGAAAGCGGAGGCCGGCCCAGGCGCCGATGGGCGCGCCGGGTGAATAGAATGTTGTACTGCGGATCGGGAAATCCCCATCCGGATTGGCCGGGAACGGCCTGGCGATGAAATGGCCTGCATCGTCGTAAGGAGTTGGCCCGAGTTGCGCGGCCGTGTAGTAACGATGATTCAGCAG
>JAICIH010000509.1 GCA_025924475.1 Bryobacteraceae bacterium | reverse complement strand
CGATAACCAGCCCACCCACAACAGATTTCTCTGCATCAAGGATCGGAATCACGCGGAAGTACAGTGCCTCGATAAGGTTGCTGACATAGCTTAGGCCCCAATACAGCCAAGTAAGGATGACTATCATTTCAATTCGCGGCGCCCCTGCGATACCGTCGCAAGCGAGCACTAGAGCAGTCGAGGTCAACAAGGACGACAGCGCGACGCCAAAGGACCATCCAACCGTCGCGCCATGAAACAAAGCGATCACAACTGCTACAGCGCAAGCCCGCTGAAGTGTTTTCATCGCTCGGCCTCCAGGCCACGACAGAACAGGCTTACCTGCTTGGGCAATGTCTCGTACGTACCACGCCAAGGTGGGCCTTCCAGGGCCCAGATCGCTGACAGACCCAAATGCATGGTTTTGAAGTTGAGCACGAGCAGTTCCATCGGCACATCCCGTCGAAGAAGATGCCGCTTCTGAAGCGATTCGAAGAGGCGGATCAAAGGAGGATCGATGATTGTCTGCAGTTCGACGATATATGGATACATCTGTTCGGGCCTGGCAAACATCTGCGTGAAGAAGATCCGCACGAACGGTAGATAGGCCCGCTTCAGGCGAAACTGATGCCGCACAAATGAGATCAGGACTTGTTCTAGCGACTGCTGGTTCGCAGACAATTTGGCGACCTTATTTTGAACGCGGCGTTCTAGGTCTACAAATAAGGCCACCACGATGTCTTCCTTCGTCTTGAAGTAGTTGTAAATTGTGCCTTTGCCCATGTCGGCTGCATCGGCAATTGCTTCAACAGTCAGAGTGTCAAATTCTCGCTCGGTCATGAGCTGGAGGGCCGTGCTCAGCAGACGTGTCCGCGTTTCCTGCTTTTTGCGCTCTCGCCGGGAAGATATGGTGGTGACCATATTCATATATGACCGCAGTCATATTAAGGCAATGAGCCATTATGATGCGAAAGTTTTCAACAGCCTCAATGGTTTCGTGCTAGACTTCCTATTGCTAACCAATAGGAGACCACATGCCCGAAAAAACGGATGTCTGGCAAGGCACCCTCGCCCTCATGGTTTTGAAAACCCTTGACACTTTGGGCCCGCTGCACGGCTACGGCATTGCGCGCCGCATCGAACAGACCAGCGGAAATCTCCTCTCTTTGAATTACGGCACCCTATATCCCGCCTTGTTAAAGCTCGAGCAGGAGGGCTCTATCAGTTCGGAATGGGGTTCTTCGGAGAACAACCGCAAGGCCAAATTCTATAAACTGACCCGCGCCGGGCGCAAACAGCTCGAACGCGAAGCGCAGAATTGGGAGCAGACTACTGCCATCCTTGCGCGCTTTCTTTCTCCTTCCGGCGGCGCCGCATGAAGACGCTCCGCGCGTGGTTCCTGCGAATCGGAGGACTATTTTCGAAGGCTGGCCGCGAGAGTGATCTTTCGGACGAGATCGAGAGCCATCTTCAACTGCACATCGACGATAACCTTCGCGCCGGCATGTCTCCCGACCTGGCACGCCGCAACGCTCTTCTGAAACTCGGCGGAATCGAACCCCTGAAAGAGGCCTGCCGCGATCGCCGGTCCGTTCCGTTCATTCAAAATCTACTGCGCGACGTTCGTTTTGCGCTGCGGCAACTTCAAAAGAATCCGGGCTTCACCGCAACGGCTATTCTCATGCTCGCCCTCGGCATGTGCGCGAGTATTGCCATCTTCGCCTTCGTGGATGCGGCTCTTCTAAAGCCGCTGCCCTACCGGGATCCCGCGCGCCTGCTGGGTGTGTTTGAGAGTACTCCGACTGTTCGGCAAACGAGCGATCTCTCTTATCCCGACTACCTCGATTGGAAAACGCTCAATAGCGCTTTCAGCTCGCTCGATGCTTACCAGCATTCCACGTTCGGCTTGAGCACGTCTTCGGGCGCTGAGAAAGCAAGCGGCGCCCGTGTCACCGACGGTTTCTTTCGCACGCTGGGCGTTACCCCTGTCATCGGACGCGATTTCCATCCAGGTGAAGATCTGCCGGGCGCGCCCCGCACCGCTCTGTTGAGCTACGCTGCCTGGCAGCAGCGTTATGGGAGCAAGCCCGATGTTCTCGGAAAAACTGTCACTCTCAACGGTGAGCCCACCGTTATCATCGGCGTATTGCCTCGTGAATTTCACTTTCCTCCTGCGGAGCCCGCCGATTTTTGGACTGCTCTACACGCTGCGAGCGAATGCGATCTCCGGAGAAGCTGCCACTTCCTCTACAGTGTGGGCCGCCTCAAAGAAGGAGTATCCATGCAAGCCGCGCTCGCGGACCTGCAATCCATCGCCAGCCGATTGGAAAAGCTCTATCCCGGCTCCAATCGCGATCAGGGCGCCAATGTGATGCCATTGAGCGAAGTAATCGTCGGCGATATCCGCCCCATACTCCTCGTACTGCTTTCGGGCGCCGTGCTGCTGCTGATCATTGCGGCAGTCAACGTAGCCAGTCTTTTATTGGTGCGCTCGGAAAGCCGGCGCCGCGAAATCGCAGTCCGCCATGCGCTTGGCGCATCCACGGCCCGCCTCCTCAGCCAGTTCGTCGCGGAAGGCTTGGTCTTGGTCGCCACGGGCTCCGCGCTCGGTGTTGCCGCCGCCTCCGTCGTGATGAAACTGCTCGTCAAGCTCATTCCAGCCGACGCCCTGGCAAGTATGTCCTATCTCGCCCACATCGGGTGGAACATGCGTATGTGGATATTTGCCGGTCTACTTGCTCTGCTCGCGTCTGTGCTTTTCTCCCTTACTCCGGCGGTTCATCTGTCGCGTTCGGAAATACGGCCCGGTCTTACGGAAGGAAGTCGTGGTTCCACGGGCAATGCATGGCGTCATCTCGGCTCTAAACTTATCGTCATCGAATTAGCGACGGCTATGGTCCTGTTGGTAGGCGCCGGTTTGCTCGGTAAAAGTCTCTACCGCTTGCTTCGCGTAGACGTCGGCTTCGAAGCCGATCGCTTACTGATGCTGCAGGTTGCTGCGCCCCGATCGAGCTATGCCAACGGCGCACAGGCAGCCGCGTTCGCCCGTCGTGTTCTCGACCGCATCGCCGGCTTACCCGGCGTCAACTCAGTTGGACTGACCACGGATATCCCGATCTCCCACTGGGGCGACACCACTTGGTTCCGCATCGTGGGCCGGCCCTGGCATGGAGAACATAACGATACACCCGAACGCGACGTCAGCCCAGGTTACTTCACTACCATTGGAGCCAGACTGCTGCGCGGCCGCTATTTTCTCGAGAACGAAGACGCGTCCAAACCGCGCGTGGCAATCGTGAATCGCGCTTTGGCCCAGCAATTCTTCCCGGGCCAGGATCCCATCGGCCAACAAATTTCCGGCCTCGCGTCTGATGCCAAGCCGATCCAAATCATCGGCTTAATTGAGAACATCAAAGAAGGCGCTCTTGACACAGCCAATCGGCCCGTTCTGTATTTCCCGTTCAACCAGACCCCGGCGAGTTATTTCATTCTGGTCGTACGTACTTCGCAAGCCGGGGAGTCGCTTCTACCGTCTATCAGCTCCGCCGTT
>JAICIH010000508.1 GCA_025924475.1 Bryobacteraceae bacterium | reverse complement strand
GACCAGATTGATGGCGCGGGCAAGACGGGTGGAGGCAATGCGCGTGTCTTCCTCATTCGCGCCGACTTGCACGGTTGCAGCATCCGACAGAGGCGCCGTTATCGGTGTGGAGGGCGCGGCAAGAATATCGATTTTCTGCCAGAGCGCATCGAACTCGCGGCGGAACAGGGTTCGCACGCGTTGCGCGTTGATGTAGTCATAACCGGCGATCATTCGGCCCTGTTCGAGAAGCGCCCAAACGTCGCCGCCGAAAAGCGAGCGATCTTTATGCTGCGCGTAAACGGCGGCGGATTCGGCGAATAGTATGGTGCGGGCGACGATGTTTGCTTCGGCGAGATTGGGGATTTCGGTTTCGACAAGCGTTGCCCCCAAGCGGTGTAGCGTATCGATACCGTTATGCACGGCGGACGCTACTTCCTCCTGCACGCTATCGAAAAAGAAATTTTTGGGGACGCCCACCCGCAGACCTTTTAGATTCGCCGGCACCGGCAAGTTGAATTCCGGTACGGGAAGCCGTGAGGAGGTGGGGTCGCGCGCATCGAACCCAGCGATAGCATTCATAGTGAGCGCGCAATCTTCGACGCAGGAAGCCAGCGGTCCGACGTGATCGAGGCTGAAGCCGAGCGGCAGAACGCCATAGCGGCTCACGCGGCCGTAAGTCGGTTTAATTCCGGCGATGCCGCAGTAGGAAGCCGGAATGCGAATCGAACCGCCGGTGTCGGTGCCAAGCGCCATAGGTATGAAGCCGGCCGCTACGAGCGACGCGGATCCGCCGCTCGAACCGCCGGGGAGACGCTTGGGATCATGCGGGTTCAGGACAGAACCGAAGTGAGGGTTCTTCGATGTGATGCCGTAGGCAATTTCGTGCAGATTGGCCTTGCCGATCGAGATAGCGCCGGCGGCGCGCAGACGTTCGACTACCGCGGCGTCGTGATCCGGAACAAAATCCTTGAATACGAGCGAACCGGCGGTGGTGCGGATTCCGCGCGTATAGAACAGATCTTTATGGGCGATGGGCACACCATGCAACGGCCCGCGATCGCGCCCTTCGGCTAACTCGCGGTCGCGCTCGTGCGCTTCGGCGAGAGCCTGCTCTTCCGTAAGCGTGATCACGCTGTTGAACTTGTCACGATTTTTGATGTCGGCGCAGGTTTGCCGGATCAGCTCGACACAGGAAATTTCGCGGCTGCGCAACCGCTTTTCCAATTGGCGGATGTTCATGAAGCGGATCCCTGCGGCGGAATGTAGAGGACGGCAGGCTCGATCTCGGGAGTGAGGCGGGCGGCCAAGGGTGCGAACGCGCGTTCCAGTTCGCGAACGAGGTCCATCGATTGCGACTTTACGTCGAAAGTGATGTTCTGACGGAGCGCTTGAACGATTCGATGCCTCCGGATGCGGTGCTTTTCCAGCAATATGGCCGGAAAAGCCGGTTCTCGCATGAGGGCTAGCAGGATATGTTCCGGGCAAGTATGAGCGTGATGTAATTGCTCGGCCTCCTGCACGCTGGAAATCAGAATGCGCTTGGCGGATTCTGAAAGCGGTAGATCCACGCCTCCATCTACTTTGGGACCACCTTCGACATGCACGGCGCGGCGAAGTTCTTCCACCATTTCATCGATGTTTGCACCCTCGAAAAGCCGCTTTGCTTCGCGCATGATCCCCAGCAGCAGATGCTCCGTTTCTATGGTGTGACCGCCGCTTTGCGCCGCTTCATAACGCGCAAAAAAGATGATGCGACGCGCTTTTTCCGAGTAGCGTTCGAACATAACTCCTCTATTGCGGGGCGGGACCACGGACGATTTGCGCAAAGCTGGCAGGGTCGATGTGCTTGGCGAAGGCCTCACGCACCTGGTCCGCGGTCATATTAAAGTAGCGCGCAGCGGCGCGCAGCGGCTCGTCGAGCGGCAGGCCGATCCGCGCGCGACCGAGCATCCCGCCGGCGAGAGCATCTTCGCTTGATTCGCCGAGCGGAATCTGGCGCAAAAGCAGAGCTTTCGCCTGCTGCAGTTCCGCGGGCGTCACATTGTATTTCTGCATGGCCCGGAGTTCGCCGTCTATCATGACGCGCGCTTTCGAGACGTTTTTTGGATCGCAGCCGTAACTGATCGAGTACGTGGCGCGTGTCTCGCCGGCTTGGAGCGAATCATTGATAGTGTACACATAGCCTGCCTGTTGGCGAAGATCCCGGTAGAGGCGGGTGGCGTAAAACCCTCCTCCCAGCACGTGATTACCGAGCTGTAGAGCATAGTAGTCCGGACTGAAGCGATTCATTTCGAGCTCCTGTGCCAGTTCGACGCTGTCCTGCACGCGCCTGGCGTCCGGAACGTTTACAACGCTCGGTTTGTTGCCGGGAACCGGAGGCAATACGACCTTCGGGCGGGCCCCTGAGGCTTTCCAGGCGCCAAAGTATTTTTCGACCACTGTGCGCGCCTCGTCCGGAGTGACATCGCCTATGATCACGATGGTTGTCAGGTCGGGACGGAAGGTCTGGTTGTAATAGTTTTGAACGTCTTCGTATTTGAGCGAACTGACGGTGGCAGGCGTGGTTTCGCGCAACAGCGGATCGCCTATTGGAACGAGCGCGCGCACTAACGCCCGCTCGGTCTTATAGCCGGGACTTTGCAGCTCGCCTTCGGTCAATTGAGCGGTCTGCTGCTGCACGACTTTGAAGTCGTCCACAGGAAGCGCGGGATGCAACTCGTTATCCGCCAGCAACTCCACGCCGCGGTCGAAATCCTGCTTCAATACTTTGAGGCGGAAGTTCGAGCCGGCATTTTCGGATGCGGCGATATCGTCGAGTGCTTTTTGAAACGCAAGCCGGTCGAGCGTTTTGGTGCCGTAGGAGAAGAGGCCTTCGAGAACGTCGGACACGCCATCCTGGCCATGGGGAGTTTGGAGCTGCGTTTGGGTTTTGATGGAACCGAGCAGGGTAACGGTCGGGCTCGTTCGCTGGGTTTGAACAATTAAACGAATGCCGTTAGGGAGCCGTACATCGGAGGGGTGGAGGCGCGCGGGGGGCACGCGCAGGGACTTCACGGAGGCTTCGGCCCAATCGGGAAGAGTCACCGGTTTAGTAGGAGTGGTAGTGGTTTTTTCAGAACCGCCATAGCCTTTCGATTCGATCGGTTCGCCCGAGGGTGAAGGTTTGAGAGTGCCGATGATCGCCTCGTCCACGAGGAGGTACTTTTTGGCAACACGATTCACGTCAGCGAGAGTCACGCGTTTGAGCGCTTCGACGTTTTCGTCCGGCGAATGGCGGCCTTCGGCGGCAAGAGCCTGCGACCAAAGCGAAGCTAAATTCGTGATCGAATTCCGGCCGAATTCGGCGCTTGCGACTTCGCCTTTCTTGGCGGCGGTCACCAGATCCTCGGGAACGCCGTTGGCGACATAATTCTTCAGGATCTTTTTCATCTCGGCAATGATGGAGGCGGGGTCGGCTCCTGCGGGCAGGGCCGCCAGCGCGAAAGCGGCGCTCGCTTTCGGATATGTTTCGAGAAGGTTGAAATCCGTGCCGAGAGCTTTTCCCTGAGGAACCAGCGCG
>JAICIH010000507.1 GCA_025924475.1 Bryobacteraceae bacterium | reverse complement strand
GGCCTTCCCCTCCAGCCGCGCAATTCTCTGTTCCAGATCATCCTGCTTTTTGAGGATGCGCGCTATCGCCTCGCTGATGATGTCGAGCCGTTGCTGCTCCGGTGTGAGGCCCATTCCGGCCGATACTCTCCTCTATCGATAGAGCGTACAGAAATTCGGTGCATCCCTGCCGAGTTGCGCGCAGCCACGGCGGATCTCGTCCGTCAGCGAGCTGCACGAGTTGTCGACGCTACAAGCGGAACGTGAACCGCGTGAGACTTGGCGGCACTGATCGGCCAGCCGGTTGGCTTCCGAGCTTCCCACCGCATCCAGGCATCCGCCGCCGCCCGATGCCGAGCCGCCACCGTCGCCCAGAGCGAAATCCGCGCGGCAGCCGCGGTCCACCCAAACACCGCGATCGTCGTAGCCCCACGAAAAATCTTTCTCGCACGCCACGCCGCCGCGCTGGCGCACCAGCCGTACTCCGTTGCGCGTGTCGGCGTCACAGTAGCGGCGTCTTCCATCGTCCGATGAGCAGCTCACGATGCTGCCCGCGTTGCCGACGACCGGTCTGCCGTAGCGGTCGGAGCGGTCGCGCGTATTGGTGGGATAGTTCGAGCCGCCGCGCCACATGATGTCGCCGGTGTATCCTTCGCGCCCGTTCTTCGGATCTTCGATGCGGATGACCGCCACGCCGCCATTCGAATTCGGATCGCGAATCAAATCCTGCCTGCCGCGGCCGTCGATGCCTTTAAACTGGAAATTATTCGGTGATGCTGGCAGTGCCTGGTTGCAATCGAGGCGTCGCCAGCGCGCCGGACTTCCCGAGATCGTCCGCAAATAGCCCTGATCGCCGTGAATTTCGACTTCGGCGACTTCATCCACTTCCACTTCAAACGTGCATTTGCCGTCCCCGCCGCCGCCCTTGATGTTCGCGCGGATGGTGTTGTCTTGCGCGTGCGACTGCGCGGGCGCGAGTAGCAGAAGACCGAGTACCGTCCCTGCGAGGAATATTGCTTTCTTTTGCATGCTGACCTCCCCCGGTAATACTTGGACCTCCTAATTCTAGCCCGCCATGGCTATACTGAGCGCGGGATCGTGTAGCGCATGCATAACGTGCAAGCGGTGGAACTTGTCGTTCTTTTGCTGCTTCTTTTTGTAGTGGCTTTTGGTGCGCTGGCCCGACGCCTCGAAATTCCTTACCCCATCATCCTTGTCATTGCGGGAGCGCTGCTCGGCTTCGTTCCGGGCATCCCGAAAATTGCGCTCAATCCGGACACCATTTTCTTCGTAGTCCTTCCTCCTCTTCTTTATGCCGCGGCGTGGACCACGTCGTGGCGCGATTTCCGGTTCAATCTGGTCAGCATTCTTTTACTGGCCTTTGGATTGGTTTTCTTCACCGTAATTGGAGTAGCGGCCGGCACGCAATGGCTGTTTGCCGGCTTTACCTGGAGCGCCGGCATCGTGTTGGGCGCGGCCATAGCTCCCACCGACGCGCTGGCCGCGACTTCCATCGCCAAACGCATCGGCCTGCCTAAGCGGATCACGGATGTTCTCGAAGGCGAGAGTCTCGTCAATGATGCCAGCGGCTTGCTCGCGCTCGAATTCGGCACGGCCATGGTCGTGCGCAACGAAAGCTTTACAGCGGGCGACGCCACGCTGCGGCTGATCTACCTGATCGTTGCCGGATTGGCCGTCGGCCTGGCAACCGGTTGGGTTATTGACAAACTCGAGCGCCGCATCGACGACGGTCCCATCGAAATTGTCATCAGCATTCTTATCCCCTACGCCGCTTACTTTGCAGCCGACCGCATGCGCGCCTCCGGTGTCTTAGCGGTAGTGGCTTGCGGACTCTATCTGAGCCGCCGCAGCCATGTTTTGTTTTCGCCCGGAGTCCGGCTGCAAGCTTACGCCGTCTGGGACGCATTGGGATTTATTCTCAACGGTCTCGTTTTCGTGCTCATCGGTCTGCAGCTTCCCTACGTGCTCGCCGAAATTCACGATCACAGTTTCCCGACTTTGATCCTCTATGGCGCATTGTTCAGCGGTCTGGTAATCGCGCTGCGGCTGATCTGGATGTTTCCCGGCGCCTTCCTAGCCTATTGGATTCGCACTCGCATTCTCCATCAGGATGTCTCTTGTCCATCGGCGGCCGGAGTCTTAATCCTTGGCTGGACCGGCATGCGCGGGGTCATCGCGCTTGCCGCCGCCATCGCGCTCCCGCAAACTCTCGCCAATGGTACGCCCTTCCCACAGCGGAATCTCATTATTTTTCTTGCCTTCTCGGTGATTTTCACTACGCTGGTTTTGCAGGGACTGACGCTGCCTTCCTTAGTGCGCGCGCTCGGCTTGGCCAGCGCTCCCGGCCGGAACCTAGAAGAGGAGGCGGCGCGCCGTCAGATTCTCGAAGCCGCGCTCGCTCACCTTGAACAGATGCGCGAGAACGATGAAGACGAGTTCGATGCTATTTACGAAGACCTCACCGGCCACTACCGGCAGCGTCTCGCTTTCCTGAATCGAAAAGAGGACGGCCAAGGCGCCGCTCCGCTGGCTCGTCATCAGCGTCTTTCCCGGATATCGCGCGAGCTGGCGCGTGTCGAACGCTGCACCGCAGTCGAACTGCGCAACCAAGGCATTATTGACGACGAAGTGCTGCGTCAGTTGGAGCGCGAACTGGATCTGCGCGAAACCGGTTCGGCGCATCCAACCTGAGTGGACATCCGCGCCTCACGTTGCCCGCTTACTTCGTACGCGGCTCAGTCGGCTTTCAATTTTTTCTTGACCTTCTCGCGGATCCTATATATAAGTAACTTAGGTATCGTCCATGAGCCGCCATTGGGCTTGTGACTCGCATGATCCAAAGGACGCGCATGATCAACCGGCGCTGGCGTGACATTCTGCGATTGCGATTTCGCTCGTTGCTTCGCCGTGCTTCGGTCGAGCGGGAGCTGGAAAAAGAACTGCGGTTTCATCTCGAGCAAGCGGCTGAGGAAGCGCGCGCCAAGGGTTTGCCCGAGGAAGAGGCCCGACACGCCGCCCGGAAAAGGCTTGGCGGCGTGGCACAAATTCAGGAGGAATGCCGCGCGATGCGCCGAACAAATTTCATCGAGACCTTAGGACAGGACCTGCGCTATGCGGTCCGCATGCTCGCCAAAAGCCCGGCATTCACGCTGACGATTCTGTCGACGCTGGCGCTCAGCATCGGCGCCACTACTGCGATCGTAAGCGTAGTGGATGGCGTCCTGCTGCGGCCCTTGCCGTACCGTGAGCCGGGGCAATTGGTGCGCATTTTCACGAGCAACAGCGCCTTTCCGAAATTCCCCATCAATCCGAACGATTTTCTGGATTTTCGAGCGCGTTTGCGCTCGTTCGAATCGGTAGCCGCCTATACCCGGCGTGATGTGCAACTCTCCGGAGCTGGCGAACCGGTCCGGCTTTCCGGTTTTGCCGTTACAGGCGGTTTTTTTCGGGTGCTCGGTCTCAAGCCCGAGTTCGGCCGCGAATTCAAGCGAGCAGATGAACTGCCGGGCAAGGGAAATATCGCAATCGTCAGCCATAATGTCTGGCG
>JAICIH010000506.1 GCA_025924475.1 Bryobacteraceae bacterium | reverse complement strand
GGATTACTAAATGACGAACATCACGGTTCAGACGAAAACCGGCACGAGCAAAATCAACCTGGAGCTGGAAATAGAGTTCGGGGACGACCCCGAGAGTATCAAAGAAGCCTTCGAGAAAATGCTGGACATTCTCGAGAAGGCGATGACGCCGGCAGAATTCGGTAAATTCGGGCGCGAACTAGTGGCGAAAATGCAAGCCGAACTAGGGAGGATGAGTTAGGTATGGCCGATTTGAACAGCGTTCTCAATAGATTGGCGAAATGGCGAATGATTTTGCCGGCTGGCAGTTGGGAACCCGCACGAAAGACGATCCCGAAGCGCAGGCGGTCCGGGATCATCGCGAAGTGACGATTTTATTGCGTGCGGAGGCCAATGCTGTGACGCAATTATTGATCCGGAAACAAGTATTTACGGAAGAAGAATTCCGTACTCAGTTGATCGAGGAAGCCGAGCTGTTGAATAAAGCGTATGAGAAGTTCTTTCCCGGCTGCACCGCGACGGATCAGGGGATCCAGATGAATGTTCGCGCGGCCGAATGGATGAAGAACTGGCGGCCGTAAAAACTCACGGCCGGGCGGATTTCGATTTCCGCTTGCTTTTCTTTTTTGGTTTGGGGCGCTTGGCCGGCGCCGGAACAGACGCGAAGCGGCGTTCGCGCATCAGACGGAGAATCTCACTGGTCGGTTGGGACATTGGTTTCTTTGGCGTTTTGGTGCGCCAGGCGCAACGATCGCCAGAATGGATCGGTCCGGCGCGCCAGGCGGAACCAGAGCCAAAAGAACTGCAAGTAAGTGACCGGGCGTGTGAACATTAACCGTCATAGTACGTCGGTTATGACCCAATCGTTCTCAATCCAGCGCACTAATTTGAATCGAAACGCCTGAAAGAGTTCTGCCACGACTTTGAGTTTTATGGCCGCGTCATCTTCCATATATCCCTTGACCTCGTGGAACTCGAGCATGCCGTCGGCGAGCATGACGTCGAAATCGGGCGTGTAGAAGGTTCTATCGGCTAGCCGCAGCTTGAACGCTTCGAACCGGATCTCAGCGATTTCGCCGGCCTTCTGACGCATCTGCAGGTAATTAAAATAGCGGGTTTCGGTCTTGTTCATCCGGCCCGGCTCATAGCCGACGCGGCCGCGCGCCTGGATTCCCGACACCTCCGGCGACTCCGGAGTCAAAGCATTTGAGTATGCCGGCCTTACCCGCCGTTTTTTTTGAGTGACGGCATCACCGCGTGCGACCGCTTGCAGTTGTTCTTCCGTGATATCGGAGAACCTGCGCGCTCCGAGCGACCGGATCTGTTCGGCCGTGATGATCATGCGTAGTCCTGCTTGGGTTTCGATTCGAGTTCCAGTTTCTCGCGGTAAAACTGCAGCTCGCCTTGCCGGAGGTACACGGCGCGGCGCGCGAGAGCCGCGATTTCTTCGTACAGGTACTCCACCATACAGGCGAGCGCCAGCAGCCAGCAGGACAGTCCGCGAAGGGCCTTGGGCGAGGCCAATAGACTCGCGAGCAGAGCGGCCGCGAGAATAGCCACACATTCAAACACGTTCAGCCACATACAGGCCAGTTGGGAATTTACGCCGATCCTCTCAGGCAACCTGGTCTTTGTCTTCGCCGGCGACGATCGTTAAAAATTCACGCGTCCGCACCCGCCGCAGCGCGGAGGTCAGCATACGGATCTCCTGCTGTTGATTCGACTCGACCAGTTGAGCTTCTTTAACTACCTTCACGTAACCGGCGGACGCCTGGCCGGTCCAGAGCAGGCCGTATTCCGACATCCCTGTGCTCTCACCGAGATCGCCCGGCGATATTAGTTCGGCAGGCGTTAAAAAGTATTTACGGCAGCCCACGGCGCGGCCAGCCCGTACGCTCGGCTTGTCCGCGTTGCGGAGCCAGTCGGAGCGGCTGACTTTGCACTCGACGAGCGTGGAGGTGCCAAACCGCCAGCCGATCGCGTCGGGCGTCTCGAACGCGGCCGAGACGAGCTCCGACAGGACGACGCTACATTTACAGGTGTTCGTTAACCAACGGACCGCCAACTTCCGTAACTCTTCGTGGGTCACTTGAGTTTCTTTCGACGCCATTCATCCATGAGCCGTTGCTTGGCCGCGGCGGTTGTAAGCCGACCCAGGCATCCGGTTGTCATCACCGGAAGCAACCGGTCGCGCACGTCGTCCCACAGAAAACCGTGGGCGAAACCCTCGCAACAAAAGGCGTCCCGGATTTCCGCGCAGACCAGACAGGTGTGCGCTGTAAACCAGCCGCCGTCGATCTTGCCTTTGGCTCTTTCATATCGTTCGCGTGGCGCGATGATCTTCTGGCATTCGCAGCAAGTATGCGGCTTACGCGCAACGGCATTTAAGGAGCTATATAAAGAGCTGCCGTCGTAGTCCCCGCTGTAGCCGATGCAGACGTTACAATCCTCATTCATGGACCCACCTTGATCCAGGTTTCGCACCGGTCGCAGTAAATCGAATCGGCTGAAACCTTCGGATCGAGCTCTTTCGCTGGATCGTGGAGCGCCTCGCAAGTAGGGCAGGGAACCAGCTCGACGGGATGGCCGGCGATCCGCAGAATGCCCTCGAGATGCTGCGTAATGGTTCGGGCCGTCTCCCGGTCGAGCACGTCTTCCTCGGCCGCGGGTTTGGATTGATAGCTCCGCAGCGCCTGGTAGGCGGCTTCCATGGTTCTGAACAGGCGCGCGCCTTCGAGTGCCCCGTTTGCCTGATCGGCCAGCGCATTCCAGCGCTCCGCTTCGCCGTGAAACCCCAGCTTTTCGCCGGCGCTTCCCAATTCGCGGAACATCGACGCGTGCGAAGCGATCTCGCTATGCCGTTCGCTCGCCACGCTCGCCGCGGCGAGCGTCTCGTCGGCGCTCGACAATATCCCCGCGATCATCCCGGTTGGGCTGCTTTGATCGAGGTCGGCGAGGCGCGCCTGCAAGCTGGCGCTGGAGCAAAAGAGCCACGCCTCAAAGTTATGGTGAGCCAGGTTTAGAACGTGGCCGAGCGCGGCACGCTCCGTAAACGTTAATTCCGTCATAGAGGGTCGTGTCCTTCCCGAAGCGCCGCGTGCAGCCACTTCGTGATATCGTCGCGCGTCCGGATGGCATTGATATTGCGGCGCAGCGTTTCCAACTCTTCGCCGGCTTCGCCGCCGACTTCCCATACCGGAGAACAGATCCATTGCCGCAGGTAAGCGCGCACGGCTCCCACTTGGGAAGCGGTCATCTCGCGGCCTTCCAGATACGCTTCGATTGCGGGCTTCAGAACGCCGCTCGTTTCATACATCCAGTACTTCGGAGCGCGTGGATCGTTCCGGTCGAGGAGCACGCCGCCACCCGGCGCATCCGCCGGTTTCGGCTCCGGCATGGCGATATCACCGAGATATTGAAACAGGTAAATTCGTTTACCGGTGTCGTCACACAGGGTTCCGTCCGGATTGCGCCGCAGGAGCAGATGCACTTCCCTGGTTGGATCGACGGCCGCGAGTACACTGACATACTCGGGCGTCACCATTTCGACCCACAACGAGGCGAATGACTTGC
>JAICIH010000505.1 GCA_025924475.1 Bryobacteraceae bacterium | reverse complement strand
CGTGTATTTCTTGTTTCACGACCTTCTCCTTGGCCCATCAGTACGCGCCCCGCAGAATGTTTCTCACCTTTCTTGTCGCGTTATAGCGGTGCGGCTCGAAGGCAGCACTCCGCGATTGAAACCCGCTAGCTACTTTCCGGCGCAAAATTGACGAGTTCTGATCAGTGTTTTCAGGACATAGGTTTGCCGGTAACGGCCGAAACATTCCGTGCGCCTTTTGTTTTCGATGATTCGCACGCGTCACCATCAGCCCTCGTTGTGGACAGGCGTCCTGGCCGAAGAGGTGGACGATCTGTGGGAACCATGGATGCGCACGGCCGACAAGCTACTCGATGATGAAGAACTGGTAGAGCGCATTTTCGAAGCGCAGGCAAGGCGCTTTCTGAAAAGCCGGACACGCGGTCGGCGGCAGACTCCGGCCGAGGTGGTGCTGCGGCTCCTTATCCTCAAACACGTCCGCGACTGGAGCTACGAAGTACTGGAGCGGGAAGTGCGCGCCAATCTGGTCTACCGCACGTTCGCGCGCATTGGGGCCGAGAAGGTGCCGGATGCGAAGACTCTGGGGCGGCTGGGTCAGGTTGTAGGACCGGACGTCATCGCGGATCTGCATCGGCGCATGGTCGAGATCGCCGTGGAAAACAAGGTTATAGCGGGAAAACGGATGCGGGTGGATACCACCGTCGTGGAGACGAATATCCACTATCCGACCGACAGCAGTCTTTTGGGCGATGGAGCGCGCGTGCTGACGCGTGTGATGAAGAAAGCCGAACAGGCGGCTGGCGGCCTCATCGGCAAGGTGCGGAACCGCATGCGTACGGTTCGCAGGAAAGTGCTGGCGATTGCGATCGCCGCGCGGCAGAAGGGCGCCGCCGGTGAAGAGAAGCGCCGGCAGATCTACAAAGGACTATTGAGCGTCACGAGGAAAGTCGTCAAGCAGGCCAAACGAGTCATAGGTGACGTGGACGGGATGGCGCGGCGCAAGAAGAACGAGCTATCCGGATTGCGCACGCAACTGGCGACGATGGTGGAACGAGTCGAGCAGGTGATCAGGCAAACGCAGGCGCGGGTATTCGGCGGAAACACGAGGTTCGACGAGAAGCTGGTGAGCGTGTTTGAACCGCAAACCGAAATCATTCGCAAGGGCAAGGCGAGCAAGCCCACTGAGTTCGGCAAACTGGTCAAGATCCAGGAAGCCGAGAATCAGATCGTGACGCATTTCGAGGTCTACCAGGAACGGCCCACGGACTCAGCGCTGCTGGTGGAAGCCGTCGAAGTACATCAACAGCAGTTGGGTTTAATACCGCATCTGGTTGCGGCCGATGCAGGATTTTATTCGCAGGCCAATGAGAAGCAGTTGAAGGAGATGGGCGTGAAGAATGTTTCGGTACCGAACCGCAACACGCGCAGCGAGGAGCGGCACTTCCATCAGAAGAAGCGAAGCTTCAAACGGGGCCAGCGCTGGCGCACAGGTTGTGAAGGCCGCATCAGCGTTCTGAAACGACGCCATGGACTTCACCCGCTGCCTTTATCGCGGGCTCGATGGCATGAAGCGATGGGTCGGGCTGGGCGTCATCGCCGATAACCTGATCAACATCGGTCTGCGGCTGGCCAACTGAGAACCCGCGAGACTACCCGGACAGGATTTGAACGCCGGAAACCCGTGATGCTCGAAATTCCGACGTAGTATACGTTGCAGTCGGCCCTGATACGTCGCTGAACTCAAGCATTTTGCACAAACCAATTTTGCGCCGGAAAGTAGCTAAGCTAGTCCGGGGCACATCCGGCGAGACTGTTCTGGGGTTAAACAGCTTGGTATTAGAGGGAAAAGAAGCGGCCAATGAAAATGATAATCGGATCTGTCATTTCTGTGGTACTCCTCACATAGATCGTGGGAATACGCCAGAATTTTCTCACGTATGCGTATCGAATATCACAATAAAGCGCCGTCGTTGGTAGTCGTACTGCTATCAGGTGCGCAGAATACCGAAGTAAAGCGGGCGAACAAACGGAGGATCGCGGGTCAAGTGCAGTCGGCGGGCAAAATGATACCGGCGGAGACATCAGCTAGTCTCCGACAAAATACGCGAATATTTGCCGGTTTCAATGAGAGTGGATTTACCCAACCAGCACTCATTGAATATCCCCGGAATGAGTCGGGGGGAGGAAAACGATGATTGCAGCGCGCGAAATCGTTCTGAGCGCTTTGTGCCTGAAGTGGGATCAAATCGAAAAAAAACTGCACTTGGCGCCTTTAACCAGCTCGAAAGAATCGCAACCAGAGATTCGGTGCCCCAGCGGCACGGGCGAGAGCGGAACCTATGCAGGATAGTGCATTGGACTTGCGGCCCGGCATCTGCTTCACCTCCACTTTGGCCGCCTGGAACGCAGGCCCGCAAGAGGTAACCATTCAGGCTTGGAATTGATCCCCGAATCGCATCCGTGGCGCTCGCTCGGCGGATTCTTGGATTACGAACACTGGCTTGACCGAGACCGTTTTGTTGAGTTGGACGAGGCGATTTCACTACTAGATGAAGATGCGGAACACATCCCCAGCCCGAATGTTCAATGCCGCGAGATTATTGAACCGAGTGGCCAGTTAGGCCGATTGATCACCAATGACTACTGACATTGTAGGCGCCCTCGATATGCTGCTCGCGGCCATGTTTATCGCGGCGTCGATTTACGGCCTGATTGCGGTCATCCGATCACCTCGAATCGACCCGGAAGAATTAGAACGGGCTAAGATGCGCTCGTGCTCGTGGCCCACCAAGGACGGCGACGCATTCGCCGCCACGGCTCCGTTTCAGTCGAAAGCGGAACCGACGCTTGTCAACGGGCAAATCACCGATTTAACGTTTATACAACCGACGGGCACGAGTTGTGTGGACAAGCGCTCGCTATCGTCGCCCGATGAATCGTAGGTCTGCGCGTCGCGCTCAGCTCACACGCGGGTTTGCATTTAGCGCTGCTACGAATCGCCGGGAGAGGACGACTGCCGACAACCCCAGCCCGGCGAGCAGGATCGTTACGGCTCCGACGCATTTGCGTTCCTGTCGGGAAATCCAGCAGGAATTCGGACGTAATGTCAGCGAATTCCCGATCGGTGAGCGGTGGAGAGAATGTGCAGTTTGGTTGTATTCGAACGTCAAGCGGAGTCAAGCTGGATGGTATCTGGTTGCGGTACCTGTGGCCGATCATCATTACGCTCTAGCTCATTTGGGCCGTCGCGCTGTTCCGCGCGCCCAAAGCCCGTATCAGGCCCGATGAGGCATTCGCCATTCCGGACAAAAATCCCAAAGTGAGACAAACGTGGGCAAATCTATCAATCCGATGTTCTTTGCTTCAAACCGGAGGCGAGGCCTTTGTCGGCTCCGCCCCCGATCCCATCGTCTTGATGAGTTTGCGGCCAGCTATTCCTTGGCGGGTTGGTCTCCACCAGAGCCCACCTCCGCTTCACCAGCCGGTTTCATTTTCAAGCAGCCGGTTGAAACTGTAAACCTTAATCTCCGGCCGGTGGCGCACTTTTCGACCGGCAGAATGGGGAATTTTCAACCGGTATTG
>JAICIH010000504.1 GCA_025924475.1 Bryobacteraceae bacterium | reverse complement strand
TCCCAAGGTGCTCGCCATGAGCGATATCGATCCGGAGGAGTGGGGCGGCTTTGCGTTCGGGCTTGGGCTGACACGGCTCGCTATGATGCGCTACGGCATAGACGATATCCGCCTGCTGCAAGGAGGCGATCTGCGCTTCCTATCGCAGTTTTGACGATTCCATGCGAAGGATTCTGGTTTGAAGTTCTCCTACGACTGGCTGCGCGAAATGGTTCCCGGCTTGAGCGCCAAGCCTGCCGAACTCGAGCGCCTGATCACGCTCAAGACGGCCGAATGCGAAGGCGTCGAACAGGCGGGGTCGGATTGGATCATCGAGATCGACAACAAGAGCCTGACGCATCGCCCGGATTTGTGGGGCCACTACGGCATGGCGCGTGAGGTCGCTGCGATTACCGGTCTCTCGCTCGTCGACCCGGTAAAACCCGAACTGCTGCCTGCTGGCGAATCGCCGGTGAAGGTTGAAATTGCGGACCTGGCGCGCTGCTTCCGGTACAGCGCTTTGCTGTTTGAGAATGTCAAAGCCGGACTGTCTCCCGAATGGCTGAAAACGCGGTTGGAGAGCATTGGCGTGAATTCCATCAACAGCGTGGTGGACGTAACGAACTACATCATGGCCGAGCTGCCGCAGCCAACCCACGCTTTCGACGCGGACAAACTCGCGGGCGACGCGATTATCGTGCGGACCGCGCGCGCCGGAGAATCGTTGGCCGCTCTGAATGGCGAGACGTATGAGCTGGCCGAGACCGATTTGGTGATTGCGGATGCGTCCGGCCCCATCGCGCTCGCAGGCGTTATCGGCGGAATGGCTACTGCGATCTCCGAAGAGACGACCCGCGTAGTATTCGAGAGCGCAAATTTCGAAGCGTCCACTGTGCGCTTCACCTCCAGCCGGTACAAACTGCGTACCGACGCTTCGGTTCGATTCGAAAAGGCTCTCGATCCGGAAAATACCGTGCGCGGCATCGCGCGTGCGATCGAACTGCTGAAACAAGTCTGTCCGGGTATCCGCATTACAGGCGGAGTGGCCGACCGGCGGGCTCCCCGCCCTGCCCCCAGTCCGATTCGCCTGCCGCTGCGCTTTGTAGTGCGCAAGTTGGGCAAGGAATTGAGCCAGGCGGAAGTCACGCGTATTCTTATGGCGCTCGGATTTGGCGTGAGCGACGCGGGCGCAGGGGAACTGCTGGTTACTGTGCCGACCTGGCGGGCTACTAAGGACATCTCGCTGAAGGACGATTTGGCGGAAGAGATTGGGCGCATGATCGGCTACGACTCGATCACGCCGGCGGCTCCGCGAGTTGAGTCAGTAACTCCTCCCGCCGATCCTCTACGGCTCTATCTGCGGCAGCTTCGCGGGCAGCTTACAGCACAAGGCTTCACCGAGGTTTATAACTATTCGTTCACCAATGAAACAGATGCGCGCCGCTTCGGGCTCGACCTCGGCGAGCATATTGCGGTTCGCAATCCGATCGCTTCGGAGCTGACGCATCTGAGGCGGACCCTAATACCCGGACTGTTTCAGAACATACTCACGAATGTCCGCTATTTTCCGGAATTTCGTCTGTTCGAGGTGGGGAACGAAATTCATCCTCAAGACGGCGGAGAGCCGCTGGAGACTATGCACGTGGCCGGTGCGCTTTATAGCGCCCATGGCAACGAAGCGGAGTTCTTCGAAGTGAAGCGGGTGATCGAGTGCCTCTTCCCGCACGCGCGTCTGGCGGCAGCGAAGGCTCGCACTTATGAGCATCCGGCGCGCGCGGCCGAGATCCTCTGGAAGAATGCCGTCATCGGGCGCCTCTTTGAATTAGACCCGTCAGTTCTGCAAGCCGAGGGACTCGAAGGACGAGCGTTTGTATTCGACGTCGACCTGCCCCCCGCGCTAAGAATTGCCGTGACCTCAGCGATTCGGTACGAACCGCTGCGCAAATTTCCGACCAGCGGCTTCGACCTTTCCGTGGTTTGCGATTTGCACACGCCGGCCGATTCGATTTGCGATGCGCTGCGCCAGCTCGCCGGCAGCGGGTTGGCCTGGATCGAATTCGTCCGGCAGTATACGGGCGCGCCGTTCGGGCCGAGCCAAAAAAGCGTTTCCTATCGCCTCGAAGTCGGCGCGCTCGATCACACACTCACTGCCGAAGAGGTTGCGGCGATTCGCAGCCGCGTAATCGAAGGCATGCAGGCTCAGGGTTTTGAGCTAAGAGTTTAGGAACATCGTCCGCACATCGTTCCAATTGCTGACGCGGCGAAAGCGCGTTTCGCGCACATTGTGCGGAGCTGTATAGAGAATTCCTTCGCCGCGGAACTTGACCAGATGACGGACGTTATCGTCGATCATGTAATCGGCCGCGATAATGCTCTTATCGCCGCAGAATACGACATTGCTGGGAGGAATGAACGGAAAGTAGCGCCGCAGCCACTGGAACTTGGCTTCAAACGAACAAGGGACGTCCATGGCCGCTGTCGTAATGAACACTTCGTATTTCTTCATCAGCGCTTCAATCACTTCCGGACTATCGGGCATTACCGGAATCTCAGCGAAAAAATCGCTCTGCTGAAAATATTCGCGGGCGCGCGGCTGATGCGCCAGTTCGATCACTTCGAAAACGTGTTTGCCGTGAAAATGGGCGGGCGTAAGAGATTCGGCGAACTCCTGGTTGTACTTTTCGAGGAAATGGGCGATGGTATCGGCAACCACTTCGTCCATGTCTATCGCGATTCGCTGCATTTTCTTTTAGCGTAACGGTACGGGATACTAACGAGCGGATATGGCTGCAATGCGAAAGAATTGGGCCGGCAATTATGAATTCCGCGCTTCGCGAGTGCATGTTCCCCAATCGGTTGCGGAAGTGCAGGAAATCGTGAGAAACGCGAGCAGCCTGAAGGCGACGGGCACGCGCCACTCGTTTAATGGAATTGCCGACACTGCTGGAGAGCAACTCTCGGTGGAAAATCTGACACAGATATCGTTAGATTCGAAGTCGCGCACCGTAACGGCGGGCGCGGGCGTCACTTACGGCCAATTGTCGGCGTATCTCTATCGCAACGGGTTCGCGCTGCACAATCTGGCATCGCTGCCACATATTTCGGTCGCGGGCGCCTGCGCGACGGCGACGCATGGATCGGGCAGTAAGAACGGGAATCTCGCGACGGCCGTTTCCGGAATGGAGATGGTAACGGCCAATGGAGACATCGTCCGGCCAGCCCGAGGCCTGGCTGTTCACCTGGGCGCGCTGGGTGTGGTTACAACGCTGACTCTGGATGTGCAGCCGGCGTTTGATATGCGGCAAGTCGTTTACGAGAATCTGTCTTTCAAACAACTGGAAGGACATCTCGAGGAAATCTTCGCCAGCGGCTACAGCGTTAGTCTTTTTACGGATTGGCAAAATCATCGTGCGACGCAGGCGTGGGTCAAGGATCATGCTGATGCGGAATTTCCGGATGAATTTTTTGGCGCGAAGCGCGCCAGCCGGAATCTTCACCCACTGCCGGGATTTTCCGCGGAGCATTGCACGGAGCAGATGGGCGTCCCCGGTCCGGGGTGCGAGCGATTACCGCACTTCCGCATGAATTTCAC
>JAICIH010000503.1 GCA_025924475.1 Bryobacteraceae bacterium | reverse complement strand
GCGGCGATCCGAACCGCTCTTGGCGCGAGTCGCGGACGTCAATTTCGCCAAGTCCTTACCGAGAGCCTGCTGCTCGCCGCCGCCGGCGGCGCTTTCGGAATTCTCTTTGCGCATTGGAGCGTGCAACTGCTTGCTTCCAGCACAACGCTCGATATTCCCAGGCTGAATGAAGTGCATATTGACTCAAGCGTGCTCGTCTTTGCTATCGGCCTGACACTGCTCACCGGGATTGTGTTCGGTGCGCTTCCGGCATGGCGGTTCAGTCGCAATGATCCGCAAGACGCGCTGCGCGCCGGAGGCCATACAGCCACTGAGGAGCGTCGCAGCCTGCGCCTTCGCGAAGGCCTGATCGGTCTCGAAGCCGGCTTGAGCGCGGCGTTATTGATTGTCGCCGGTCTGCTTGCCACCAGCCTCACGCGGTTACTCGACGTCGATAAGGGATTCGACGGGAACCACATTCTCACCGTCGATATCGGGCTTGTCGGCCCGAATTATGCAGATCCGGCCAATCGGGCAAAATTCTTTGACCAGCTTTTCGCGAAGGTCAGCGCCATCTCGGGTTTGGAGGCTTCTGGAATCATCACGCAACTGCCCACTCGCGGCGAAACCTGGCACGACCCCATTTACCTCGAAGGCGCCACTCGCCCCGAGGAACGCCACGTCGTTGACAATCGGTACGCCAGCCCTGGATATTTTCGCGCGATGCACATTGCCCTACGTAGTGGCAGGATGTTCGACGAGCGCGATCGTGGGCGGGGTGTCGCTGTCCTCTCGGCGAAAGCGGCTAACCTTCTCTGGCCCGGAGAAGCGAACCCGGTAGGCCGGCGTTTCATGGGAGAAGATGACAAGCCCAAGGCTCTGGTCGGAATTGTCGACGAGGTACGCGCCTCACTGCAAAATGAGCCGCCGCCGACAGCGTATTATCCCTACTGGCAGCGCCTGCCCTATGTCGTCAGCCTGGTGGTCCGGACGACTGCCGATCCCCGCGCTTTCAGCGGCGCACTCCGGAGAGCGATTCGCGGCGCGGATTCACATCTGGCGATCCAAAACATTCAGACCATGCAGGAGGTAGTCGGCAGCTCGGTGGCGACGCGCAAATTTCAATCCACACTCTTGCTGGCGTTTGCGGTGTCCGCGCTGCTCGTAGCAACGCTGGGCATTTACGGCGTCGTGTCCTATTCGGCGGCGCAACGGCGCAATGAAATCGGTATCCGGATGGCGCTTGGCGCGCAACGCTCTGAGCTGCTGCGCCTGGTGATTTGGCAAGGCATGATACCGGTCGTGATTGGACTCGCAGCCGGGGTAGCTGCCGCTCTCTTCCTTGCCAGGATCATTCGCAGCCTGTTGTTCGAAGTGCAACCGGCGGATCCGTTGACGATCGTGGGAGTCACCGTAATCCTTCTTGTCGCCGGCGTATTGGCTTGTCTGGTTCCCGCTCGCCGGGCCGCCGGCTCGGATGCGATTCAGGCGCTTCGCTTCGAGTAGCGGATACCCGCTTGTTTACGCGCGCGTTCTTTTCCGGACATCACCACTTAATTTGGTGGGGCGGACCTTCCTGGTCGGCGGCCGACGTCCTCCTCGATCATGTCGCAAACGAAGCAAGCCGGACGAGGACGTCCGGCGCGGCTCAGGAGAGCCGCCCTACTTTGCTCTCCACATTCGGGAAAACTAAGTGGCAGTCGGTTGGCAACCTGCATCCGATTGGCAATCGGCCATTCTGCATGACTTTCAACGGAGGATGCCGCTACTGTTTCGGCAGCGCAAACGCTACATACGCGCCTTCGATTTTGACCGGCGTTTTAAACGCCACGGAATCCACTGCGGCGGCACATACTACCAAATATTCGCGCCCATTTATTTCGTAGACCGCCGGAATGCCCTCGGCCGCCGCCGGAAGCGTCGTTTCCCAAAGTATTTTGCCGGTGTCTTCGTCGAGCGCGCGAAGTTTGTGATCGCGTGTCGCCGTGAAGATCAGGCCGCCTGCGGTGACCACGGGGCCTACCTTCGGATAAACCGTGCCAGTGTCCTTCAGGTCCGGCGCATCGCCCAGCGGAATCGTCCAGCGAATTTTTCCTTGGTTGAGATCGTAAGACGTGAGCGAAGTCCAGGGCGGCGCTATGGGCGAGAGGCCATCGCTCGTGAACAGAAAACCGAAGCTGCTGGTATAGCGGGTTCCGGTAGAGTCCGGCTCGAGCTTGAGAATGCAGGGAAGATCTTTCGAGACCACGAAGAGGCGCGCGCTCGATGGATCGGCCGCCGCCCCGCCCCAGTTCGCCCCACCGTTGTTACCGGGCATTTCGATAGTTCCACGCAAGGCAGGCGGCGTGAACAAACCTTCGTTGCGCGCTGTCTGCAGCAGATCGCGGTAACGCGCCCGCTCTTCGGGGTTGCGGATGAATTGACTGAGGTCTTTTTCCGTAAATTTCTGGCGCGCGAACGGCGGCGGTCCGCTGGGAAACGGCTGCGTCGCCCAGGCCTGCTCGCCGGGCATGTCCGAGCGCGGCACGGATTTTTCTTTCACAGGCCACAGCGGCTCACCCGTAGCGCGGTTGAACACATAGAGGAAGCCGGTTTTTCCGGGCTGCGCCACGGCGTCAATCGTTTTTCCATTGCGATGAACCGTCAGGAGCTTCGGGCCGGTGGCGTTATCGTAATCCCAAATGTCGTGATGCACCATTTGGAAATGCCAGAGGCGCTTGCCGGTCCGCGCGTCGAGCGCCAGCAGACAGTCGCCAAAGAGATTCGCCCCGATGCGATTCGCTCCATAAAAGTTGTATTTGGGGCTGCCTGTTGGCACATAGACGATGCCGCGTTTTTCATCCAGCGAGAGTTCGCCCCAGCTATTCGCGCCACCGACCGTTTTCCAGGCGTCCCGCGGCCAGGTATCGTAGCCAAACTCGCCGGGCCGCGGAACCGTGTGAAACGTCCAGACAAGCGTCCCGCTGCGAACGTCATAGGCGCGAACATCGCCGGGAGCCGACGAGTAGCCCTCATTGGTCGCTGAACCGAGAATGATCAAATTCTCAAAGATACGGCCGGGCGTCGTCGACTGCACAAGATGAATTTTTTCCGGATCGCGATCGAGACCTTGTTTAAGATCCACGCGGCCATGATTGCCGAAGGACTGGATCGATTCGCCCGTGCGCGCGTCGATCGCTTGCAGAAAATTGCCGCTCGCAAAAAGCAGCCGGCGCTCGGTGTGATCTTTGCTCTCCCAATAGTTAATGCCGCGATCGGTAACAAGCTTGATGCTGGGCTCGACAGCATGAATCCAGACTTGTTTCCCGGTGGCGGCGTCCAGCGCGACAATCGATTTGTTTTTGGCCATGACATAAATCAGGCCATTCGCTACTAGCGGGTTGAAAAAATATTTTCCGCCGTCGACTGTGGGAAATTTCCAGACCACTTCGAGTTTGCTCACATTGGAACGATTGATCTGTTGAAGCGAGGAATATTGCGCCGAATCGGGCGCCCCACCGTACTCGCTCCAGGTGCTGTGCGTTTCAGCATTTGCCAGAAGACAGACGGCGAGCAAACACGTAACGCGCAAAATCATAAGGAAACCTCGATCGATTGTTCTATGG
>JAICIH010000502.1 GCA_025924475.1 Bryobacteraceae bacterium | reverse complement strand
GTCGCTTGCATAGGTCCCGGGCGTAAAATTCGCACGGTCGATGATACGGCGATAGATCCAATAATTCAGTCCTTTACGGCTACTTTCTTCAGGGTTCGGTTCAAAGTAGGCCTCGCGCCGTTTCAGCGTTTTCGGCTCGGAGGCCACCCAACTCAACAGCGGACCGGACCACGGCGGCGTCAATGCCGGAACATAGGATCGCCATTTCGCGTAATCCTCAGGCTTCTCAACAGTGTGATCCTCGCCTTCGAGATAATCCATCGCGAAGCAATATGTGAAGGATTGATTGTTGGCCGGCAGCGCTGTTTCGGAGGCATGCGCTTCGCCCGTTTGCGCGCGCGCCTCCGCACCGGTAACAAATTCGGTTTTGGTGAGCGGCAGCAGGTCGCCCAATTCGGTTGCATCTAGAAAATACTTGGCAGTGATGGTGCGTGTTCGTGCTTGCCGCAGGTCGCGAAGAGTCACGCTGGTAATCCGATCGCCCGCAGTCGTCGCACTTTCGGGTGCTTGGTCGAGAAGAATGGTCAGAGAGCCTGCGCTTTGATACGGAGCGAGCATATTTTTCAGAACGGCGAGCGAGACGCGCGGTTCGTGGGTAATCCGTGAAACGCCTCCGTTTCCAGGATTCAGGTTCACGCGCGAGTGCGCCGCCTCAGTCAGCGGATAATTCGCCCGGTAGTACTCGCGGACGGCGTTGCGGTAGGCGCGGTAGCTGGCGGTGCAGCCGAATTGCTCGATCCAGGGATGCTCATCGGGCGGCACCGCCTGGCTAGTGAGTTGTCCGCCCAGCCAATCGGTGGATTCCGTTAAGACCACACGCATACCGTTGCGGGCGGCGGCCAATGCGGCGGCGCAGCCACCGACGCTTCCCCCGATGATGGCGATATCGCACTGAATTTCCGCGCCTCTCGCCCAAAGCGCAACGGTTGGAACCAATACAGACTGATACAAAAAATCGCGACGACGCATTCCAGCTCTTCCTACCGCACTTGAGATACGATACCAGCGTTACACCATGAAACCGAACCGCAGAAGCTTTCTCCTGGCCGGCGGCATGAGCGCGCTGGCCGCCTCCCGTGCTATGGGCGCCAACGATACTATCCGGCTCGGAGCGATTGGCTGCGGGGGCCGCATGCGCGGCGATCTGAACGCGGCTGATGTCGGGGGCGGGTTCGAACTGGTTGCCGGCTGCGATGTGTATGAGCCGCGGCGCGATGAAATTCGCGAGCGCTCGCACGACCTCGCCAGCACTCACATCGATTACCGCGAGGTACTGGATAAAAAAGATATCGACGCGGTCTTGATTGCAGCGCCCGATCACTGGCACGTCCGTATGGCGTGCGACGCGCTCGCCGCCGGCAAGGATGTGTATCTGGAAAAGCCCGTCACGCATACGCTCGAAGAAAGCGCGACCCTGATCAATGCGGTTCGCAATTCGAAGCGGATCCTGCAATCCGGCATGCAGCAACGGAGCTGGGCGCACTTTCAAGACGCGGTGGACTTGATCCAAGGCGGCAGCCTTGGCCGGATCACCCGCATCCGCACCTATTGGTTTCAGAACTATCAAAGCCGGACGCCGCCTAAGCCGATCGATACGCAATTGCTCGATTGGAAGCGCTGGTTAGGCTCGGCTCCCGACCAGCCGTTCGATGAAGAAAAGTTCCGGCACTGGCGCTGGTTTTGGAATTTTGGCGGGGGCGCCATGACCGATCTGTTTACCCACTGGGTCGATGTAGTGCATTGGGCCATGAAAACCGACGAGCCGAAGCTGGTCGAAACGATGGGCGACCGCTACGTTTTCGATAAATGGGATTGTCCCGATACGATTCAATCGATCCTGCGCTATTCGAACTTTGAAGCCGGTTACGAAGGCACGATGGTGTCGTCGATTGACGACGGCGGCCTTGAATTTCGCGGCACGAATGGAACACTCAAGATCGACCGGCGCGGATTTGGCGTCTATCGAGAACACGTCAAGGGGGAGAATCCTGTCGTGAGCGGGCGCAGCGTGGAAGACGGCACGATCGCGCACGTACAGAACTTTTTTGCTTGCGTGCGCGATCGTAAAGAGCCTTCGGCTCCGGTAGAAGCGGGCGTGGCGGCGGCGCGCGCCGGTCATCTCGCGAATCTCGCGTTGCGGCGCGGCGAGAAAGTGACCTGGCCGTTGAAGCCTACTCCTCCTTCTTAGCCGGTGCGAAGAAGAAGGTATTTTGCGGCTGATCCCGGATAGTGTAATCGGCGGGCACCTGGAACAACGAAGGGTCGGGCTCCGCGCGCTGGATGTTCGTCAGCTTGTAAGTCGTCTCCCCAATCCGCGGATCACTGCTCTTGCTGCTGATTAACACTTTCAGATCGGGCGAAAACCAAGTTTCGGTGGTAATCACGATGGGCAGCGAGTTACCCATCTGACCCGCCTCGATCGTTCGGGTCACGCGAGTGCCTTGCGCCGGCACACCTTCTACCGTTTGCAGGCCCAGATCGGCTTTGCTGGCAGTTTTCGAGTCCATCCTGGTCGTAAACGAGAAAGCAGGAGCAGCTGCGGTCGTCGCAAAATATGCTTTGGCGGGCGGCTCGGGCGGCACCGGCGGTGCGGGCACTCCCATCTCAAATACTGCTCCCGGCTTCCCCGGCGGCAGAGGAGGTGGCGGCGGCATGGGCGGCATCGGCATCTTGGTCGCGGTCTTCGTCTGCGCATCCAGTGTCCAATGCACCTGCGCCACCGGATCGTCGATCATGATCAGATGCGGCGCTTCGCCGTTGCTGCCGGCCAGCGCGGGAAGGGCTTCGTCTCTGCGCACCCGTCCCTGGCTATCGCGCGCGACGCTGCCGGTGGTGGTCTGCTCGATACGATTTCCATCCGCCAGGGTCTGTACGTGTTGCGTGACGACTTCGGCCGAGTACGGCGCGCCGGCAATTTTCCCGGCGGGCCCCATCATCGCGCCGGTGACTCCCGCCACGGCAAACCCGGCCTCGCCCGTTCGCACGCTGATCACCTGCTTAGCGCCTTCAGTCCTCACTTGACAGAGTGCGCAGGCGGCGCAGACGGCCGAAAATACTGCTGCTTTGAACATAAATTTTCTCCTCTAAGAACTCGCTACGGAACGAATCGCACGGCTCGCGCCATGCCATCCTGGCCGATCAACAAATCCGCGCGGACACTCGTACGCCGCCCCAGATCGACCGGCACGCCCCAAGCGCTCGCTTCCGCAGGCGCGACAGTGACCCGTATCACGACCGCGTGCTCGAGCGGCACGTCACTCTGCGCATAGGGCAGCGCGAGAAATCCCGGCGCACCCACATAAGAACTCGCGGCGCTCGGCGCAACCCTGCGCTCATGCCCTTGCCAAAGCAGATAGGAAACACCGCCGATTAACAAGGACGCTGCCGCGGCTGCCCAATATTTCCAGGCGCGTTTTCGGCGCGCGCGCACGCGGAAAATCTCCAGCAGCCGTTCTTGCGTCTCCAGGCTTGCTTCCTGTGGAGAGCTTTCCGCCAGCTCCCGCAGCCGCTGCTTTAATTCATCCGGGCCGATCATACGGGGCACCTTTCCCCATTGCGTAATTTGGCGCCTAAAATCGTGCGTGCCCGATGCAAGCGC
>JAICIH010000501.1 GCA_025924475.1 Bryobacteraceae bacterium | reverse complement strand
CCGGCGTTCTTCACAAACACCACCAGGATCATCAGCAGCGGAACGAAATTCAGATATAAAGCGAAACGCGAGACATATTGAATGCCTTTGGCGCCGACGAATCCCAGCCCGAGCGCCCAAGCTGCCGCAATCACCGCGAACGGCAGCGTCCCTGCGCCGGCTTTAGAACCAAATGCCGTCAAAACGAATTCCGTCGCCACAAACGTGTTTACGGACATCCAGCCGACCTGCAGCAAACCCATCAGCAGACCGGGCATCACGTAGCCGCCCTTTGTTCCGAATGTGGAGCTTCCCACTACATACAGCGGATATCCGGTCTGCATGCCCAGCATCGCGGGAATGCGGTAGAAGAGCGCATAACTGATCACGCCAGCCACAACCAGAGCAAGCAGGCACAGGCCCACGCCAGCCAGGTCCAGCGTCCCGGCCGCGATCTCTCTATAAAAGACGATCCACAAAAAAATGCCCGCGTAAGTCGGCGCGGTGTTCTTGTACCAAGGCGCTCGGTTCGATTGCGGGTTCGGAGAGGTGTTAGAAATATAGCCTGGCAACATAGCGGCTCCTTAAGAATGTGTTCATTATATGTATCATGCTGGCCGGGCCTCAGGCGTGTGCATGCCGACAACCAGTCCTAGAACGATGATCGCGAGCACCAGGGCCGCGATCAATCCGAAGCGATAATCGCGTTCCCGCACAAAAACGGCGAGCATGAGCAACACGCGCAAACTGGGCAGCAGAATAAACAGCCCGATGCCTATGGTGATAATGCGCATGCCTGCCGGCATGGAACCAGTTAAAGCAAGAACAAGCCCGATTCCAATGGCCAGAGAGGCCAGCCATGCGCCGTAACGTAAGAGAACCGCCAGCAGGCGCTCCATATTCATGCGGTGTTCTTGATCAACTGAATACCAAAGGCTGCCAATAACATTTGAATAGCGAGCGCAATCAGGACCACGATGAAAAACAAACGAAGCTTATCGTTCGATACGACCATCAAAATGCGCGCACCGGCGATCGCTCCTATCACAGAGCCCAGCGCCACGGGCCCGGCGACCGCCGTGACGATGTTGCCGCGCATGAAATAGGCTCCGGCGCTCGCCGCTGCTGTTACACCGATCATGAAGTTGGAAGTGGCCGAGGACACCTTAATTGGCAAGCGAAGCGCCGTGTCCATCGCGGGAATCTTGAGAACGCCGCTTCCGATGCCGAGCAGCGCCGAGATCAGCCCGGCGCCATACATCAAAATCATGCCCAGGCGCAGGCGATCGACTTGATAGGAAACTTCGCGTCCTAACACGCGATCGGGATAGCTCGAATGCAGAGACGCCCAGCGCCCGTTCTCGCCCGATCGAAACACAATCTCACCGCGTTTTGCCAGCATTTGCTGCGCCGATAGCAACAAAATAACGGCGAACAGAAAGAACAGAACGGGCACCGGAATTACGCCGGCGAGCAGCACGCCCGTCAGCGCCCCGGCCGTAGTAGCTGTTTCGAGCACAATCGCCAGGCGGACATTGGTGAGGCGTTCTTCCAGAAACGGAGCGGCAGCCGCGCAGGAGCAGGCGATCACCGATACGATACCTGCCCCGACGGCCGTATGAATATCGATGTGGCCGAACATCGTCAATATCGGCACGATAAAAATGCCGCTCGCCATGCCCAACATGCCGCCGAGCGCGCTGGCTCCGATCGAAACGGCAAACAGCCACAGAGTAAATCCGCTATCCATGCAGCGCGCGAGAATTCCCGCTTCGCTCCATGAGTTACGCCTGTCTCCGCAGGACAAAATAAGGCTGCACGGTCAAATCGGGGCCGAGTCCCGGATAAAACGACGCTTTGCCTGATTTCTGCTTCACTTCGAAGTAGTACTGCAGCGGATAATCGGAATCTGAATAAGTGGCTGGAATCGAAGCGCGGTACCCGCCGACAGTATTTGCACCGAGGTAGGTTCGTCCCTGCTCCTGCATCTCGACGGTTTCAAAACGCTCCGCTTGATCGACATGCCGGTAGAACAAACGAACCGCGGATACGGGGCCTGGAACCGTAATCGTCAGATCGACCGCTTGTCCTGCCGTGAGATGCGATGGCGCGCGATGCTCGCAATGCAGCGCGGGCCGTTCGGGCCGTCCCAATGCTTCCTTGATGGCGGACACGGCCTTGGCATCCCGCTCGCCTGCTTTGGCGTTGTCCAGCTCCTTTTCTATAGCGGCAACGTCGCGATCCATCGCCGGCAGGCGGTCGAGCCAGTGCCCTCGAAGCTGCGGGAGTTCTCCGATCGTGACATCGGTCATATAGGCACCTTTGGCGGCGGCTGCGAACGCCGCCCAAGCCGCCCGCGCTTTCTTGTATTGCGCTACCGATTGCTCGAGCGCCACACGGTCATTGGTCTTCTGATAAATCCGATACAGCACGCTGCTGCGGAATTTCGCTCCGAAGAATTTTCCGAGTCCGGCCTGGATCGTCACATCGATTGTCATTCGCCGGTGCTCGGGAGAATTGCCTTTGGCGCCGGGTAAGCTTTTCATCGCCGCTGAAGCATAGTCTTCAATCCACTGCGCCACTTCGATCGGCGAATATTTGCCGTCGCATTCGCCCGCGAGCAGCGCATCCGCGAAATCGTTCATCCGTGAAAATAGTTGCGGATCGAACGGGCTCACGTTACCGAACACTTTCGGCGCCGGCGTATCCGAGTAGGGATGGCCGCCGCTCACCGCATCCACCATGGATTGATTCAGGTACATTTCCGGCCAGTAATTATTGTTCGCCGCCGAAGCGCCATGCCCGGTCGTGATGATGGGCAGAATGCGGCTTGCGTTGGCAAGGGCCGCTTCCGTCGCGCCGGCGCTCTCGCCGAAGGTGCGCCGCAGATAACGCCGCCACACGTCCGGATCGCAGTCGGGATTGTAGAGATGCCGGCCCCAGACTCGCGTTCCATACAAATATTTCTGCCAATCCCAGCGCGTCCGGAGCGAAGCGTCCGCGTAGCCGCACCGGTCGCCAGCAATGCCCGATCCACGCCGCCCTTTGAACGAAAGCGGCTCGCAAATATCCACCCCATCGCTGCCGCAGAAGCTAAACGCCCGCGAATAAGCCGCCGCGGTATGCGGATCGCCCCAGAGCAGCAGCCGCTGCGTGCCCGGCCAGATGCGATGCGTTACTTTCCACTTGCGATCTTCTCTGAGCAGGTCGCCGTATCCATAGCGCAAAAAACTGCGCGAGCCGCTGCTGAATTTCATCAGGGCGCTGGTTTGCTTTTTCGGTTTGGGGCGTTCCAGCTCGCGGATATCAGCCTGATGATACGTCATCCCCATATGTTCGGCCCAGAATTTCGGAGACACGCTAAACGGCATGCCGGTCGCGGCTGCAATATCGAGCATCTCCTGGGTCATGCCTTTCGGATGCATATCGATTTCGACCGTGCGCCCGCAGGTCCGCACGCCGTCGAAAACGGTTTTCCAGAAAGCGAAGCTGCCTTCCTGCACTCCGCTTTCACCATGCACGCGGAAAGTAACGCCACTGATCGACGGGCACTTCTGCAGGAGCAGACGCACCGCATCGCGGCAATACGGCCCGTGCGTGGTTTTGTCCAATCCTTCGATCGT
>JAICIH010000500.1 GCA_025924475.1 Bryobacteraceae bacterium | reverse complement strand
TTGATACTGCGCCATCACACGGCCGGTGGTGAGATACAGCGGAAATTCGCGATCCGGCTGCTCGCATGCACCGCGATATTCCACGGCGTGAAAGCGCGCGCGCCCGTCCGCCGTGGCAAAGCCATCGAGAAATAAGCGCGGCGTGCCCGGATGGTCCTCGTTCGGGCACGGCCAGAATACTCCGTTCTCCCGTTCGATGCGATCATACGTAATCCCGCTATAATCGGCCGCGCCGCCTACCGATGCGCGGCGCAGCTCCGAAAAAATGGCGCCGGGCTCGGCCGGAAAAGAGGAAGCGCAGCCGAGCCGCGTGGCCAACTCCGAAATAATCTGTAAATCCGTGCGTACGCCCGGAGGCGGAGCGAGCGCCAGCCGGCGGTATAGAACGCGACCTTCGAGGTTGGTCATGGTTCCTTCTTCTTCGGCCCATTGCGCCGAAGGAAGAACCACGTCGGCCCGCTCGGCGGTTTCCGAAAGAAAGAAATCGGAGACGGCCAGGAAGTCGAGCGCATCCAGCCGCTTTTCGATATGCCGTGCGCGCGGCGCGGAGATGGCCAGGTTCGATCCGAAGACGAGCAGCGCGCGCACGCCGCCGTTCGTCCCGAGCTGGTCGAGCATTTCATAGGCCGAGCATCCGGCGCTTGGCAGATCTTGTTCGCGAATTCCCCAGACATGCGCGATATGCGCTCGGTGCTGCGGATTATCGATTCTTCGATAGCCGGGAAGCTGATCGGCTTTCTGCCCGTGCTCGCGCCCGCCCTGGCCGTTGCCTTGCCCCGTTAGGCATCCGTAGCCCGAATAGGCGCGTCCCGCCTTTCCCAACGCGAGGGCGAGATTGATGAACGCGAGCACATTGTCAACGCCATGGCTCTGTTGCTCGGAGCCGCGCGCCGTCAGGATCATGGCCGTAGCGGCGGCCCCTAAAAGCCGCGCCGCCTGGAACAACTGCGTTTCCGGAATTCCGGTGATGCGTTCCACGCGATCCGGCCAATAGGAAGAAGCAATGCGTCGAACCGCGTCGAATCCATCAGTCCGCGATGCGATGAACTCTTCATCGAGATAGCCTTGCCGGATGGCGACGTGCAGAAGCCCATTGGCGAGCGCGGCATCGGTTCCCGGCGTGATTTGCAAATGCAGCGTTGCCGCCTGCGCCGTTGGCGTCTTCCGTGGATCCACCACAATCAGCGAGCCTCCGTTAGCGCGCTGCGCATCGAAATACTGCATCACGGGCGGCATCGTCTCCGCCGCGTTGCTGCCGATCAGCAGAATGGTTTCGGTGTGCGGAATGTCGGCCAATGGAAACGGCAACCCGCGATCGAGCCCCAGCGCTTTGACCGCTGCCGCCGCGGCCGAAGACATGCAGAAACGCCCGTTATAGTCGATATGCGAAGTGCGCAGCGCTACACGCGCGAATTTCCCCAACAAGTAAGCTTTCTCATTCGTCAGGCTGCCGCCGCCGAACAGGCCCACCGCATCGGGTCCGAAAGACGCCTGCGCACTTTGAATTTCCGAGACAATGCGCTCGAGCGCTTCATCCCAGGAAGCGGGGCGCAGCGCGCGGCCCTTTGCGTCACGGACAAGCGGCGTCCTGAGCCGTTCGGGATGGTCAAGCAGTTCGGTCGAGCTCCAACCTTTTTGACACAGCCCGCCGCGATTCACCGGAAAATCCCGCGGCTTCACGGCGACGCTATGTCCGGCGCGCGCCAGGTTCATCCCGCATTGCAAAGCGCAGTAGGGACAGTGTGTAGCTGTGGCGCTAGACGCCGGCTGCATAGACCTCGGTTTCCGCTTGCGCCTGGCGCAATCCGGCGCGTTGCGCCGCCAAAGCCGGCCACGTTCTGCGCCACACACCCTTCAAATACAGCAACGCCGCGGCTCCGCCCAGCGCTGCGAACGCGAGCACGGCAAAGCCGATCCCAAAGCTGCCGCTGGCTTGTTTTACCGATCCCAAAATCGACGGCAGAAGAAATCCGCCGAAGCCACCCGCCGCGCCCACAATGCCGGTGAGAATGCCAACGCGTTCCGGAAATCGCTGCGGCACCAACTGAAACACCGCGCCGTTGCCCATGCCGAGCATCGCCATGCCGAGCGCGAGAATTGCTAAAGCGGCAAACGCCGGCGGCAGCGTGGCTACTGCGCCGAGGCAGAGGCAGGTAACACTGAGCAGCACGAGCAGCATGCGATGTCCGCCTAAGCGATCGCTCAGCACTCCGCCCACCGGCCGCAGAAAACTTCCAAACAACACTACGAAGGTTGTAAAATCGCCCGCCTGTACTTTCGTGAGGTGGTATTGATCGTGGAAAAAAATAGATAAGTAACTCGATAAGCCGACGAAGCCGCCGAAAGTAAGTGAGTAAATAAAACAGAACCAGCCGGTATCGGCCACCTTCAGCACGGAAGCGTATTCGCTCCACTTCCGCACGCGGCGTTTTCCGGGCGCGTCTTTCGCCAGAAAAAAGAAACATAGCCAGACCAGCGCCAGCGGAATCATCATCAGCCCGAATACCGGCCGCCAGCCGAGCGCTTGCGCAATGCGCGGCGCGAACAGCGTGGCAAGTAAAGTCCCCGAATTGCCTGCGCCGGCAATTCCCATCGCGAGCCCTTGATGCTCGGGCGGATACCAGCCGCTGGCAAGCGGCAGCGCGGCCGCGAAACTTGCGCCCGCTACGCCGAGCAGCAATCCAATTCCGAGAAACGCGCTGAAGCTATCGGCAAACTGCCAGGCGAGCAGCAACGGAAGGAACGTTACTCCCATTCCGATGAGTCCAGTCCGACGGCCGCCATAGCGTTCGGTCATCCAACCGAGAATCGGGCGAAGAACGATCCGCCAAGCAGCGGGATCGCTGTGAGTAATCCTTTCTGCGACGCCGATAAATGAAAACTTTCGCCAATAAACGTTCCGAGCGGGCCCAGTATTACCCACGTCATGAAGCTGACGTCGAAATACAGGAAAGCGGAAACGAGTGTTGGCGGATCACCCGCCTTGCGGAAATCGCGGAAAGACATGCAAAGCGCCTCTCAGTTATGTTTTGTTGTGCTTCGCAAGACTGGAGCGAAGTGAGGCGACTTGGCAGAACCGAACCCAGCGCAAGGTGGGTACGTGTTTGCAGTGTAGCGAAATTGGAGCGGAGTGCGCAACCGGATGTGGGGGAAGATAGAGGTTATAAGAAACTTGAATTGCTTCGCCTGCTTTCCCCATTTAGACTGAAGATCATCTTGCGAGCCTCCTCCCGCCTCATCACAGCGTTGCAAATCGAACAAGCCGGACGAGGACGTCCGGCGCGGGTCAGGAGACCCGCCCTACGATTCTGTCCATATTTGTTGTTTCTCATTGCCGGCGCCGCTCTGGCGCAGCAGCCTGTCGCCGATCCACCTGCTTTTATTGATCGGAAACCTGCCGATTACCTGAATGAACGCTTGCCCTCCTGGCTCGCTTTCAGTGGCGAATTCCGCTTGCGCTTCGAGCACGCGGGCTCGAGTGGCTTTAATAATCCGGAAGAAGGCTTTCTGCTTGGCAGGACACGCCTTGATCTCGCCATTCAACCGCTGCACTGGCTGAAGTTTTTCGGACAGGCGCAGGATGCGCGCGCTTATTTTCAAAACGTGCCGCACCCCGGTGGGAACTATCAGGACACCT